>NZ_JBNPJZ010000011.1:0-39203 GCF_050312695.1 Bacillus sp. AF62
CTTGAAAATAGCAGACAGAGTTGCTTATTGGCAGGTGTAGCGATTTTATTAAAAAGATTTTAAACAGGTTCTAAGAGAGTTCTTTGATGGGGAGTGTATTTATGGGGAAAAAAGAGAAGAAATACATAAACGTAGTAATCTTTTTTTCACTCGTTTTTTTTCTGGGGTATAATTCTATAATTTGGATTTATATAATGGGTATATTAATATTTTTAGCACCTTTTATTTTTAAAAGAGCTACTAAGAAAATAGTATTTTATAATACATTATCACTTATTGCTTTTATATCATTTGTGTATCTAACTAATTCTTGGTTTACATAAAAAGGTTGCTCCCAATGGAAACAACCTTTTTATTATGTTCTGTGAATTTCTTCATAGAATTTTATAATACTACTTCTTTCTCTAGATGGACTAGAATAAACCCAAACACGATACTTGACATATACATTAACAGCATCGTAATCATAAAACTTATGAACAGTAAACCAAACTTTTTCATTTGCATTCTTGTGTATATTATTAATAAGTTGACCAGTAATGTAACCAGCAACACCTTTGGCAAAAGTATTAACTATTATACCTGCAATACTTCCACCTAGTCCAGCCATTAAAGCGCTTGACATATGTTTGTCAAATTTGCTCCAGGCTACATTGTCTCCATCGTAACTGCCTAACCATCTCCAATTATAGGTTCCTTCACTTATAATTACTTTTTCACCACCATCTTGAATCATCAATGTTCCATTTTGATCCATAGACATGTCAGGATCCTTAAATGGAGATTTTGATTCACCTTCAATAATTTGTGGTTGAATAGGCTCCTTGTATGGGACCTTTGATTCATTTGAAATGAATTGTGGTTGTATTGCTTCTGAATGATTTGCTACATTTTTTTTTGTGTTTTCTGATGCTTGTACATCGGAAAAAGGAACCAAAACTGTGGAGAATAGTGCGCCTGTAACAGTTAGCATTGCAATTTGCTTTCTCAATATAACTCATCCTTTTTCTGAATATTTTAAACTCTATTCCATTATCTTGCTTTTCAAAAGAAATACAACATGTTCTAGCAAGAAAAAAACTTTCTCAATATTAAACGACAGTACAGCACAAATAGTTTTATATGATTGATTTAAAATAGAAATACAGAATAAGTTTAAAAAAAGTGAAACTAATTGGGTACTCACGGGCAGCGAGATCCCCATCTAACTTCTTTTGTTCAAGCTAAATTTTGAGGTGGGAGTTTTACTTCCTGTTAATGCGGGATAAAATCATCGTTATCCAGTTGAGAGATAGCATCTTAGAACCTGTTTATAGTCTCGTAAACATGTTAGGATGTTGCAAAAACAGGAGGTGAGTGTATGTCTTATCTAAGTGATATCAGCCGTGAAAAATTCGAAATCATTCGTGAGGAACTAGAAACATTTAGCAAACGAACGAGTCCGCGAAAATATAATAAATGTTTTTTACAAAAGTCTAGGGTGTGTCTAAAAACTATTTTTATGGTAGGATTACCTCAAATCATTTAGAGAGAGGTATTTTCTATGACACTACGCCGCTACGAACTTACAAATGAACAATGGGAACAAATCAAAGGCTTTTTCCCACCGTATTCTACTGGTCGTCCGCCTAAAAGAAGTAATCGTGAAATGTTCAATGCTATTTTATGGATAGCTAGGAGCGGCGCTCCCTGGCGTGATTTGCCAGACCATTACGGCTTATGGAAAACCGTGTATGCTCGCTTCTGCAAATGGTGTAATGAAGGTGTCTTACTGACTATTTTTCAAGAATTAAATGCTGAGCCGGATTTTGAAAATCTCAGCATAGATTCCACCAGTATCAAAGCGTATCAGCATAGTGCCGGTGCCAAAAAAAGGCCATAAATCATGAGTTTCATCAACATATTGGCATGAGTCGCGGTGGAAATATTTTTGATAGTACCCCCGTTTGCGAACTTTTGGATCAGATTTCGATTAAAGGCAGTAACATTCTTGGTGACCAGGCTTATGGCTCTCAGGCAATTCGTTAATATATTACCAATCGAGAAGCAACCCATACAATTCCGCCCAAATCAAATGCGAAAACTCCTTGGAAGGTTGATTGGTATTTGTATAAAGAACGCCATGTAGTAGAATGTTTTTTCAATAAAATCAAGCATTTCCGCAGAGTTGCGACACGTTATGATAAACTGGCAACTTCTTTTTTAGCATTTGTTTATGTCGCTGCTATTTTTCGATTGACGCAATGAACAATAGTTTTTAGACACACCCTAGTTTTATGACCAAAAAAAGAGTAAAGTATAAACTCGGCTCTTTTTTGACCACTGCCCACAAAAATGACCACACACTTAAAATAAACTAAATTAATTCAAGATAAAAAGAAGACATTTTGATTTATTTTTTTAGCGAAAGAATGCACTATAGTAATATAGGGTACACCAAAAGATATGATATACTTTATACGATGCATGTGGAGTGTGTGGCTTGGCTTAAGTTAGTATAATAGGAAAGCAGTTGATATAGAAAAAATCTATACCACCTGCTTTTTGGTTTACAAAAATACCATTCATAAGCGATTTTAGTTAAAATAAATATTGCTGATTTTCACAAATTATAAATTTAGATTTTGAAATTGTATTCATAGTGAGAGGATTTGAATTTGAAATGATAGATAATTTTTGGCGTGAATTACCACGACCATTTTTCGTACTTGCACCAATGGAAGATGTGACAGACGTTGTTTTCCGTCACGTAGTAAGTGAAGCTGGTCGTCCGGACGTATTCTTCACAGAGTTTACAAACTCGGATAGCTATTGCCATCCAGAAGGTATGAAAAGTGTACGTGGCCGTTTAATTTTTACAGAAGATGAACAACCGATGGTAGCACATATTTGGGGAGACAATCCCGAATACTTCCGTCAAATGAGTATCGGTATGGCAGAACTAGGATTTAAAGGCATCGATATTAATATGGGTTGCCCAGTACCGAATGTAGCATCAAGAGGGAAAGGTAGTGGCCTTATTCTACGTCCAGACGTTGCAGCAGAACTTATTCAAGCAGCAAAAGCGGGCGGACTACCTGTCAGCGTAAAAACAAGACTTGGCTTTAAAGAGTTAAGCGAGTGGGAAGATTGGTTAACGCACATCTTCAAACAAGATATTGCGAACCTTTCTATTCATTTACGCACAAGAGAAGAAATGAGCCAAGTAGATGCGCACTGGGAACTAATTCCGGAAATAAAAAAATTACGTGACCGTATTGCGCCAAATACGTTAATAACAATCAATGGAGACATCCTTGATCGTAAAATGGGGCTGGAACTTGCTGAAAAATACGGCATTGATGGCGTAATGATCGGAAGAGGCATCTTCAAAAATCCATTTGCGTTTGAAAAAGAGCCAAGAGAGCATAGCAGTAAAGAACATCTAGATCTTTTAAGACTACAACTTGATCTTCAAGATCAATATGCAGAAGTACTGCCACGCTCAATCACAGGGCTTCACCGCTTCTTCAAAATTTATGTAAAAGGCTTCCCTGGAGCTGCTGAATTGAGAAATCAATTGATGAGTACGAAATCGACTGATGAGGTGCGTGCTTTGTTGGATAAGTTTGAGGATAGTGTTGGTGTGGCTCAGGATAGTGAGACGGTTTAACTTTTAAGCAGTTAAATCATTTCATGTATGACATGAGTGAGTTGAAAATAAGCGTAGAGCTGGAAAAGAACAGTGTATTTGAGAAATCAAAGCACTGTTTTTTTCTTTTAGTTAATGTTAAGAGAGAAATCTTTTTATAGGCATATAAAAAACACGTAAGAGCTGTGTAGATACAATGATAGAGAAAAGTTCGGGTAAGACTATAAAACATATCTTTAAAATGTTAAAGTATTAATTTAGCGGATAATAACTAAAAGGTTAGATTAAACATGATAATTTAAAGCACGTTATAGGATAAACTTTAACTGCTGAATAAATAATCAACATTTCAGGAGGAAACCCAATGGCAATGAGCAACAACGATATATTAAAAAGAGTACGATACGCTTTAGACATAAGAGATATAGATATGGTAGAAATCTTTAAACTTGGCGGGATGGAAGTAACGAAAGAAGACGTAGTTGATATGCTTACAAAAATAAAGAGGGCTCCTCAGCATGAAGCTGAAAATGATGAGGTAGCTGAAGATGAGTACGTATTAACATGCGATATGATGATGTTAGAGGCATTTTTAAATGGATTTATTACTTTAAAAAGAGGAAAGCAAGATCCGAAACCAGGGCAGCCTGCACCTGTACAGAGCAAGGAGAGTGCCAATAACCTTCTTCTAAAGAAAATGAAAATCGCACTATCTTTAACGAGTGAGGATGTACTTGATATATTAGATAGCGTAGGCGTTACGGTAACAAAAGGAGAGTTAGGCGCTCTATTAAGAAAAAAAGGTCATAAAAATTACAAAGAGTGCGGCGATAGATACGCAAGGAATTTCATTAAGGGATTAGGTGTAAAGTATAGAGGGTGATAAGCTTGCTAAAGCAGTAAATGATATAATAGGTAGAGTAGGACGTTCGTATCCTACTCTTTTTTATTTGTAAAAATACTATGCTAGGTGATGAAATGGTACATACATATTTAGGTGAGACAATTAATTTTCATATAACTTATAAGAAGAAAAAGTCCGTGCGTCTTTTTGTGGATTCGTATGGAAATGTGGAAGTGCAGGCTCCGAAAGGAACACCTGTTGAATACTTAGTCCAGTTGCTAGAGGAGAAGTGGGATTGGATTCAGACAACACGTAAGGAAATGGCGGAGCGAGCGCATGGACCACAGGAAAAGGATTATGATCAAGGAGAGGGCTTTTTGTATTTAGGGAATACGTATCCGATACAGATTTCCCAAGATGCAAGCATTGAGCAAGACAATGCGATTTTTGAAGGGGATAAGTTACATATTTATGTAAAAGAGCTAAAGGATGAGAAAATACAGCAAGCTTTAAAACGATTTTACTATAAGCAGTGTAAGTCATTAGTAGAGAAGAGTATTAAAGCGCATCAAAGTAACTTTAAAACAAAACCACGTTCTATTCGTATTACAGATAGTAGTCGTACTTGGGGTACTTGCGATTCGAATTTACAACTAACATTCAATTGGAAGCTAGCAATGGCACCACAGCGAGTAATTGACTATGTAGTTGTTCATGAAATGTGTCATATGGTTCATTTAAATCATGATCGATCTTTTTGGCGTCTTGTCGGGAAGATAATGCCTGATTATAAAGAAATGGAGAATTGGTTAGCGTTATCTAGTTGGAAGATGACGGTTTAGGAAGGGATATCGATTTTTGTCTGTAAATCGATATTTCTTGTCGAATCGTTGATATATTGTGAGTTTTGATAGATATATTTTAAAAATCGTTGATATATTGTAAGTTATGATAGATATATTCGAAAAATCGTTGATATAATTTCATTTACTACAGGATTGTTCAACAAATCGAAAAGAGAAGAGGTCACAGCAGACATCTCCTCTTTTCGAGTATATAGATTATCGCCCAAACTTCACAATGAAAGTATCTGCTGTTTTCTCCATCTCATACCCGAGATACCCCTCCGAAAGCAAAGCCTGCTGTCCACTAGCATCACTCATTAGAATACTTTGAATATCCGTCCAATCGCTTTCTTTATCTCCGCGCAATTTCTTCACAAAAACATACCGCAGACTACCACCATACTTCTCCTTTAGTGCAGCAATCGCCATCCCTTGCGCAAACTTATCCTTCAAACTCGGGATGTTAAAAGGAGCAACGGTGCAGCATACATAATCATATTTGCTATCTTCTTTTTGTAATTCGTCCATGATGACGTTTGCTAATATTTTTTGCATCCCATTTCCTCGGCAGTTCGGATGAACGTTTGAGATTTCTTGATAGATAACGCGGTGTAGTTCACTTTCTGGCAAACCAATATCGAGCCCTAAATGTTCATCATCGATAGGAGGGACGAGTAGAGCGCGAAATGCGATGAGTTCGTTTTCGATAAAAGCACCGATCATCATGCCGTTTCCTTCTAGAATGTATTGAAATTCTTCTAACGATAGTGGTTGTAAACGACTTTTATCTTCTAGTGCTTCAACTACAATGTTTTGTAGTGATAAAATTTGTTCGATGTGCTCTAGTGATAGTAATGTAACGTGAAATGGATTGTTATTTTGTTTTAATGTTCCTTCGTATAGAACCGCCATATGATAGTCCTCCTTTAGCTTACAACGTCTTGAAAGACGGTGAGTTCTTGTAATGTATCTTCGTTTATTTCAATGCCGAGTCCAGGCTTTTCGTTTAAGCGAATGAATGGTACGTCGTAATGTAAGTTTCCGATGTCTTTTGTGAATTTTAATGGCCCTGTTAGCTCTACGCTCGTAATGATTTTCTTTGAGAAAGCGACATGGAATCCTGCGGAAGAGGCAACAGATGATTCGACCATTGATCCCACTTGGCATTCAATGCCTGCCATTTCTGCTTGATGAGCGAGCTTTACAGCTGGATATATGCCGCCGCATTTCATTAGTTTTATATTTACTTTATCAGCAGCTTCTAATTTAATAATTTGGCGCATTTCACGAGAACTTTTTAATCCTTCATCAATCATAAGCGGGAGGTCTGTTTTAGAACGAATATGAGCCATGGCATCAATATCGTCCGCGATAACAGGTTGTTCAATCCAGTCAATGTTTAAATGTCCTAATGAACGTAGTGCTGTTAATGTGTTTGCGCTATTTTTCCAGCCTTGGTTTACATCAACGCGAATAGCGATGTCATTTCCTACACGTTCTCGTACAGCTTCAATACGTTTTACATCTTCTTTTACATTTGTACCAACTTTCATTTTGAAAGATTGGTAACCTTTTTGAATCATAGAAGCAGCTTCTTCAGCCATGTTTTCTGGATCGGCAATACTTAAAACGTGAGTGACAGGGAATTCTTCATGGTAGCGCCCGCCAATTAATTGATATACAGGTTGATTTAGTTTTTTGCCCATTATATCAAAACAAGCAATATCAATTGCGGCTTTCGCTGTTGGAACACCGTAAATTGTATTGTCCATCATATCGTGTATTTTTTCGATATTCATTGGATTTTGCCCGATTAGAGCAGGGGTTAGCGTATGTTTTAAAGTATGGAAAGTACTTTCCCATGATTCACCTGTGACGTGATCATCAGCAACGCCTTCACCGTAACCGATAATACCTTCATCCGTTTCCATTTTGACGATAATAGAGGGCATATCAGAATAAGAGCCATAACTAATAACAAACGGATTGCGAAGCGGTAAACGAATTGCGTAAAGATGAGTAGCTGTAATTTTCATTGAATAGAAACCCCTTCCTGTTTACAATAGTTTTATAGATTTGATATAGTTGACGTTAAATAGTCGTTAATTAATGATAAGGAGTTAGAGAAAATGATGATAAAAATTGCAGTTGTCGGTTCAAAGGAATTTATGGACAACCTTTTTCCCATTGCTCAAAAATTAGAAGGAATAGAAATTGATCCATATATTTACCTTCATCCGGCGGAATCTTCTGAACTATTAAAGTGTTTAAAGCCTTGTGATGTCATCTTTTTCTCAGGTGCTTTACCTTATTATATGGCAAAAGAAATAAGAGAACAATTACGAATTCCAAGTATATACTTACAGCAAGACGAGACAACTGTCGCATCTTCAATTCTTTCTATCATGTATCATCAAAGTATTCAACCACATAACATTTCCATCGATTTAGTAGACCGCTCTTTTATTACAAATGTGTTCCATGATATCGGTATAAAAGAAAGCCCGCAAGTGTTGGATTATGAAAATATGCTGTGGAGTAAAGATGAGATAAATAGAGTTATCGATTTTCATGTAGCTAAATATCAATCTGGAGAGGCTCATTTAGCTTTAACTAGTATTCACGCTGTTTACGACGAGCTTCAAAAAATAGGTGTTCCTTCAGAGCGTATGATTGATCCAACACAATCCATTATACATGGGCTAAAAGATGCAAAAATAAAAGCTGAGTTAGCAAAAAGCTATTCAGCTACTGTTGGTGCTTGTATTATTTCTTCCTTAGAATTACGAACGAGTTTGCTTGAAAAACTAGATGTCATTTCAAAAGAACTACGTGGTTCATTTAAACAAGTGGATGAAATGACATGCATTTTGTATACAACTCGTGGTGATATCGAATCAATTATTAAAACAAATGCGATAGATAACTTGTTTGCGAGCGTAGAAGGAACGATAGCTATTGGATTTGGTTATGGGAAAAACGTGAAAGAAGCGGAGCAAAATGCAAAAATTGCTCAAAGTTTTGCAAAGAACAATCCAATAGATCGTTGTTTTTATATACTAACAAGTGATAAAGATTTGTTTGGTCCGTTCCCGAAAGAACAGAGAGTACAAAGTTTGAAAAATGATAATCCGGAACTAATGAAAATAGCGAAGGAAACAAAGCTTAGTCCGGCCAACTTGTCAAAAATCATTCAATTTAGTCAATCGCACCCGTCATTGAAGTTTACAGCAGCTGATCTTTCTGAGTACTTACAAGTGACTCGAAGATCGACAGAAAGGTTGTTAAAGAAATTAGTTGATTACGGGTATGCTCATATTTGCGGCGAGGAAATGCCCTATCAACAAGGGCGACCTCGCGCACTATATGAACTGAATTTACCGCTATTTTTAAGCTTCTAGTTGAGCTTTTTGTTTCTTTAGTAGTTCTGCTTTTTCAATGTCTGATAGTTTTACAATTGTGAAGCCTGTTATACCATAAATGATTGAGATAATAGGTACGATGAAATTCAAAATAGCATAAGGGGCATATTCAAATGCACCTACGCCAAGTGTAGCGAGAATAAATACACCGCACGTATTCCAAGGAACGAAGACAGAAGTTAATGTTCCGCCATCTTCTAATGCTCTGGATAAGTTTTTTGAATGTAGTCCTTTTTCTGTGTATGCATTTGCGTACATTCTTGAAGGGACAACAATTGAAATATATTGTTCAGAGCAAGTAAGGTTTGTTGCAAAACAAGATGCGATAGTAGAAGCGATAAGCCCTTTTGCTGATTTCGCTAACTTTAAAATTTGATTTACAATTGAGCGAAGAATACCTGTATGTTCTAATACTCCTCCGAAAGTCATAGCGACAATTGTCATCGAGACTGTATTCATCATCGAATCTAAGCCACCGCGGTTAAATAGTTCGTCTACTAGCTTGTTTCCAGTGTCTATAACAAATCCAGCTTGGAGTGCACCGACAGATGCTGAGACAGAACCACCTTGAATAAAGACTTGTGATAAAAATCCTAAAATAATACCGACGAGAATCGCTGGTATAGCAGGGACCTTTTTAGCGACCAATACCATAACGACTACGGGTATAATGAGTAGGAAAGGTGAGATAACAAAGTTTTGTTGCAATACTTGTAACGTTTGATCGATGCTCTTCGCATCAATATTGTTAGCGCCGAAGCTTCTTCCTAAGACCGCGTAGACGATAAGAGTAATAATTAAACCTGGAACTGTAGTAAATAACATATGACGAATGTGTGCGAATAAATCTGTATTTGTTAATCCTGCGGCTAAGTTAGTTGTGTCTGAAAGCGGTGACATTTTATCGCCAAAATAAGAGCCTGAAATAATGGCACCAGCAACCATTGGAGCTGGAATTCCCATACTTAGGCCAATTCCCATTCCAGCAACACCAATTGTGCCCAGTGTAGACCAAGAGCTACCAATTGCTAATGCAACGATAGAACAAATGACGGTAATGGAAACTAAAAATAGTGATGGAGTTAAAAGTTTTAAACCGTAATAAATCATCGTTGCGACGATTCCACCGCCAATCCAAGCACCAATTGTTAAGCCAACAAGAATAATAATGACGATAGCGGGTAATGCAAGACGAATCCCTTTATACATTGCTTCTTCAAGATCATTCCATTTGTAACCGTAACGCCAAGCGACAATAGAAGCAACGGTTGTACCAATAATAAGTGGAACGTGAGGGGTTTGTTTTAATATAACAATTGTAACCATCATAACTGCAACGGTAATGATAATAGGGATAATCGCTATTCCAAAAGGTATTTCTTTTTTCATAAAGTTCCTCCTTGTTACGTATGTTTGTTTGTATTTTTAGAATCGTCGTAAAATAGACGTTTATTAGGTTATGATAACTAAAAGTTTATGTAAGCGTCAACATAAAAAACAGAAAATAAGGAATATTCTAGTTGTTTGTTTGGTTTGTAATATAAGTGCAGAGTAAGCTTTTTAAGTATTTAAAAATAAACAATTGACTTTTTTCTTAAAATTCAATATGTTCATAAAAACATCTGTTTTTCATAAGTATAATTAACCCGAATCGTTTGTAATGTGGGAAGGAGACTGGAACGTTGAAAACATTAGAACTACAAGAGCGCTTAACGGAGATTTTTCAGCATTTACACGAAAACCCTGAAGTAAGTTGGAAAGAATATGAAACGACAGCGTATATTACTGACTTTTTAAAAGAAGAAGGAATTTCATATAGAACATTTGATGATTGTCCAGGTGTAATTGCTGAGATTGGAGGCGGGAATCCAGTTATTGCGATTCGTGCTGATATGGATGCACTTTGGCAAGAAGTAAATGGAGAATTTAAAGCGAACCATTCATGTGGCCATGATGCTCATATGACCATTGTAATGGGACTTATTTTACAATTGAAAAATATGAGATGGAAAAGTGGTACGGTTAGATTTATTTTTCAGCCAGCAGAAGAGAAGGGGAATGGTGCTTTGAAGATGGTGGAGAAAGGTGCTGTAGATGATGCTGATTTCTTATTTGGCGTCCATCTAAGACCAATTGAAGAACTATCTTTGAAACAAGCAGCCCCATCTATTCGTCATGGAGCAGCAGGATTTTTAGAGGGTATGATTCATGGGGAGGATGCACACGGGGCAAGACCACATCAAGGTGTGAATGCAATTGATGTCATTTCCATGATTAATATCGGTTTGAAAAATATCTGGCTGCCACCGCAAAGTTCTTATTCAGTAAAAATGACGAGATGCCAAGCTGGTGGTGATAATTTAAATATTATTCCGGGAAATGGTCATTTCAGTTTAGATGTAAGAGCAGAGAGTAATATACTATTAGAAGAATTAAAGAAAAAGATTGAGCATGTAATAGAATCAGCTGCATCGATGGGGTCGAAAACTTCATACGAATGGATGGATCTTGCACCAGGAGCAGAGGTTTCCGAAGAAGCAGAGCGCTTTATGCGTAAAGGTATTCTCGAAGTGTATGGGGAAGAGAGATGCACAGGGCCTCTCTATACGACAGGAAGCGATGATTTCCATTACTATACAGTGAAAAGACCACATTTAAAAGCTGTCATGCTTGGACTAGGAGCAGACCTACAACCTGGATTACACCATCCGTATATGAGGTTTGATCATAGTTGTATTATGGATGGGGTAGAAATATTGAAACAAACTGTATTGAAAGTGTTAGAAGACAGGGGCTAGAGAGCTCCTGTTTTTTTGTCGTGAATTGTCGGCAAATCGATATATTTGAAAAACCGTTGATATATTTTGAGTTATGATAGATATATTGAGAAAATCGTTGATATATTTGAAGTTACGATAGATATATTAAGAAAATCGTTAATATAATTTCACATACCTATTAATTGGATGAAAAATGAGCCTCCAGTATATGGTGTATAATAATAAGTACCATTTTTTAATAGGAGAAAACGAATGAACGAACAATATTACGATGCAGTTTTACATATAAAAACAGTCGGTGAGCAAAAAGGGTTTAACAAGTCTATGCATTATCACCGCTATGAACCGACGCCGTATAGCGGGTTAGATGAGTTATTGAATCAATATGAAATACGAAGTAGCGACCGAATTGTAGACTTTGGGTGCGGAAAAGGGCGATTAAACTTTTATATGCATCATAAATGTGGTGCTTCAGCAGTTGGAATTGAAATGAATGAAGAGTTTTATAAAGAAGCGATGGATAATCTTGATCGTTATGCACGAAAGGCACGAAACAGTAAGGGGAAAATTCAATTCCAATGTTGTTTAGCGCAGGAATATGAGATTGATCCACATGATAATAGATTTTATTTCTTTAATCCGTTTTCTGTACAAGTGTTTATGAATGTAGTAAATAACATTTTACTTTCGGTAGAAGAAATGGGGAGAGAAGTGGATATTATTTTATATTATCCTTCTGAGGACTATATTTTTTTCTTAGAAAATCAGACTGCGTTTGAGCTGAAGAAAGAAGTTAGATTGTCAGGTGCTTATGAGAAGAATGGGAATGAGAGGTTTTTAGTTTATACATTAGGTTAATAAAAAACAGGTGCCAAGGCACCTGTTTTTTATTAGTTACGGATTAAGTAATCAAATGCACCTAAAGCTGCGTTTGCACCTGAACCCATAGAGATGATGATTTGTTTGTACGGATTATTTGTACAGTCACCTGCAGCAAACACTCCTGGTACGTTTGTAGCACCGTGCTTGTCTGTTACGATTTCACCGCGAACGCGTTCAACTGTTTCGCCTAACCAGTCTGTGTTTGGAACAAGACCAATTTGTACGAATACACCTTGTAATTCAACGTGATGAACTTCTTCAGTTTCACGATCGATGTAAGAAATACCGTTTACTTTGTCAGTACCAGTGATTTCTTTCGTTTGAACGTTTTTCAGAACAGTTACGTTTGGTAAGCTGTTAAGACGCTCTTGTAATACAGCATCAGCTTTTAATTCTGGCATGAATTCAAGAACAGTTACGTGCTTAACGATACCTGCTAAGTCGATAGCCGCTTCAATACCAGAGTTACCTCCGCCGATAACTGCTACGTCTTTTCCAGTGAATAATGGACCGTCACAGTGTGGGCAGTATGCTACACCTTTATTTTTGAACTCAGCTTCACCTGGTACGCCAACATTACGCCAGCGAGCACCTGTAGAAACGATTACGCTCTTACTTTTCAGAATAGCGCCGTTTTCAAGTTCCACTTCAATAAGTTCTTTTTTCTCTAAACGTTTCGCACGTTGTAGATTCATTACATCGATGTCGTATTCTTTTACGTGTTCTTCAAGGCTTGCTACTAGCTTAGGACCTTCAGTCTTTTTTACGCTGATGAAGTTCTCAATGCCCATAGTATCCATTACTTGACCACCGAAGCGCTCAGCAACGATACCAGTGCGGATGCCTTTACGTGCTGCGTAAATTGCTGCACTTGCACCAGCAGGGCCACCACCAACAACAAGAACATCGTATGGATCTTTATCAGAAAGCTCTGATGCATCTGGACCGTTACCCATTTTAGCTAAAATTTCTTCAAGTGTCATACGACCGCTTCCGAAAGATTCGCCGTTTAGGTAAACAGTTGGTACTGCCATGATGTCTTTGCTTTCTACTTCCTCTTTGAATGCAGCGCCATCAATCATAGTATGTGTAATACCAGGGTTAAGAACGCTCATTACGTTAAGAGCTTGTACAACATCAGGACAGTTATGACAACTTAGGCTGATATAAGATTCAAAATGATATTCGCCTTGAATGTTTTTAATTTGATCGATTAATTTTTGTTCAACTTTTGGAGCGCGTCCACTTACTTGTAGTAAAGCTAACACTAATGATGTAAATTCGTGTCCTAATGGAATACCAGCGAATACGACACCAGTGTCTTCACCAGGGCGGTTTACGCTAAAGCTTGGTGTTCTCTCTAATTCAACTTTTTCTACTGTAATCTTAGATGACATAGTAGCTAATTCGTCTACTAGAGCTAACATATCTTTAGATACGTTATCGTCTCCTGCGCTTACCTTAAGTAAAATATCGTTCTCCATTAATTGAAGGTATTGGGATAGTTGTGTTTTTATATCTGCATCTAGTATCATTTTGATCGAACTCCTTAGATTTTGCCTACAAGGTCAAGGCTTGGTTTAAGTGTTGCAGAACCCTCTTGCCATTTAGCTGGGCAAACTTCACCTGGGTTGTTACGTACGTATTGAGCAGCTTTAATTTTGTTAACAAGAATGCTTGCGTCACGGCCGATACCGTCAGCATTGATTTCCATAGATTGGATAACGCCGTCTGGATCGATGATGAATGTACCACGAGCAGCAAGACCTTCCTCTTCCATTAAAACGTTGAAGTTTGTAGTGATTGTGCGAGTTGGGTCACCAATCATGATGTACTCGATTTTGCCGATAGTTTCTGAGCTATCATGCCATGCTTTGTGAGTGAAGTGAGTGTCTGTAGATACAGAGTATACTTCAACGCCTAAGTCTTTTAGAGTTGCGTATTGGTTTTGTAAGTCTTCAAGTTCAGTTGGGCAAACGAATGTGAAGTCAGCTGGGTAGAAACAAACTACACTCCATTTTCCTTTTAAACTTTCGTCAGTAACTTGGATAAATTCTCCATTATGGTAAGCATTAGCTTTAAACGGTTTTACTTCTGTGCCGATTAATAACATATTAAAATTCCTCCTAAATGTTGGTTTTGAGCATCAAAAAATAGTGTGCTCATAAAATATATTTTTTAATTAACTATAATAATTCTAATTCGATATTAATTATCATATAGAAGTGGTTATTTTGTCAAGAGAATAAACCAACTTTATACCGATTTAATTAATATTTATTCTCAATTAAGGCTAACAGAGAATGGAAAGGTAACTTTAAGTTTATAAATTTTCAATGATTGTTTGAAAGAGTAGTGTGTATGTTAGAGATATGGTGTAAGTGTAAATTCTTAGGAAGGAAATATTTCTTAGAAGTTATGTATTTGAAAAGGAACTGCTTATTTCTATTTTACAAAGAATTGTGCGATAAATAAAATAAAATGAATCGAAATCTTTTTGAACAATTTTTGTCATCTCGAATATATAATTAGGAAGTATATTACGATGATAGTTAGAAATATTGACTCAAAGTGCTAACGAGATATAATAAAACCTAGATATACCTTTCAAAAAGAAGAATACATATTTATAGGATGAAAAAATTCAACCTATTATTTTTTATAGCTTTTAGAAAACGCTTACAATTGGTGTGGAGGGGAAACCATGTCTAAGTTCACAAAGTATTTTTTAATGGAAGCTAAAGATGTGATTGCATATGTGAAAGAGAAATTATCTAAGTTTGAAAATGCAAAGGGGTTACAGTGTAAAGAAATAGGTGATGGCAATTTAAATTATGTGTTCCGCGTTTGGGATGAAAAAGAGAACATGTCTGTCATCGTAAAGCAAGCTGGGGATACAGCTCGCATTTCAGATGAGTTTAAGTTGTCGACGAATCGTATTCGTATAGAATCAGATGTTTTGCAGTTAGAGGATGAGTTAGCACCTGGACTTGTTCCTAAGGTGTATTTATTTGATAGTGTGATGAATTGTTGCGTAATGGAAGATTTATCGGATCACACAATATTACGTACAGCACTTATAAATCATCAAATATTTCCGAGGCTTGCGGATGATTTAACTACTTTTATGGTAAATACACTTTTGTTAACATCGGATGTTGTAATGAATCATAAAGAGAAGAAGGAACTTGTGAAGAATTATATAAATCCTGAATTATGTGAGATTACAGAGGACCTCGTATATTCAGAACCATTTACCAATCATAATAAGCGTAATGAGTTATTTCCGTTAAATGAGGGATGGATTAGGGAACATATATATAGTGATAAAGAGCTTCGTATGGAAGTAGCGAAACGTAAATTTTCTTTTATGACGAATGCACAGGCATTACTTCATGGTGATTTACATACTGGTTCTGTTTTTGTAAGAGATGATTCTACAAAGGTTATTGATCCTGAGTTTGCTTTTTATGGACCTATGGGATATGACGTTGGGAATGTAATGGCGAATTTAATGTTTGCTTGGGTGAATGCAGATGCAACGATGCCACCTGGAGCTGAGAAAGATACGTATATGGATTGGTTACAAACTACGATGGTAGAGGTAATTGATTTATTTAAGCAGAAGTTTTTAGGTGCTTGGGATATTCATGTGACCGAGATTATGGCGAAGGAAGAAGGCTTTAGCGAAGTCTATTTGCAATCTGTATTAGAGGATACAGCTGCAGTGACAGGTCTGGAATTAATTCGCCGTATTGTTGGATTAGCGAAAGTAAAAGATATTACTTGTATTGGGAATGAGGAAGCACGTGCTAGAGCGGAGCGAATTTGTCTTCAAGTAGCGAAGAGTTTTATTTTACGAGCGAATCAATATAGAACGGGCACAAGTTTTGTAGAAACGTTAAAAGAACAGTCAACGCACTACGCGAAGTAAGGGGAGAATATGATGGAAGAGCAATTAATACCAATTCAGTGGAAAGATGATGCTTTAGTTTTGTTAGATCAAACGTTATTACCAAATGAAATTGTCTATGAATCTTTTAAAACAGCTGAAAGTGTGTGGGATGCAATACAAGTAATGAAAGTACGAGGTGCACCCGCGATTGGTGTTTCAGCTGCTTATGGAGTGTATTTAGGGATAAAGGAATTTGCTGAAAGTACGGAAGAAGGATTTATGGATGAAGTAAGAAAGGTATGTACATACTTGGCGACATCAAGACCGACTGCAGTAAATTTATTTTGGGCGCTTGAAAGAATGGAAAGTGTAGCGACAGATAATGCTCACTTATCAATCTCACAGCTGAAAAATAGATTACTAGAAGAGGCAAAAGAAATTCATAGAGAAGATGAAGAAATTAACCGTCAAATTGGAGAGCATGCATTAACATTATTCCATGATGAAATGGGAGTATTAACGCATTGTAATGCAGGTGCTTTAGCGACGACTAAGTATGGTACTGCGACGGCTCCAATGTATTTAGCGAAAGAAAAAGGATGGAATTTAAAAATTTATTCGGATGAAACGCGTCCTAGATTACAAGGTTCAACGTTAACAGCATTAGAACTGCAGCGAGCGGGTATTGACGTTACTGTTATTACGGATAATATGGCAGCTATGGTCATGTCACAAGGGAAGATTGATGCAGTAATCGTTGGATGCGATCGTGTGGCAGCAAATGGTGATGTAGCAAATAAAATTGGCACATTAGGCGTATCTATTTTAGCTAAGTACTACAACATTCCGTTTTATGTAGCAGCGCCAACACCGACAATTGATTTAAAGACATCGACAGGAAAAGAAATTCCGATTGAAGAAAGAGATGCTTCTGAAGTGATTAATCGCTTTGGACAATATTCAGCTCCGAAAGAAAGTAAAGTATATAATCCAGCATTTGATGTTACTCCACATGAAAATGTAACAGCGATTATTACAGAAAAAGGGATTGTAAAGGCACCGTTTACGGAGAATTTAAAAAAGCTATTTCAATAAGTAGATAAATATAAAAGTCAGTCATCATAAGCTTCATACTTAGGGGGATGTATATGTTATTACAAAAAGAAAGAGAAGAAATTGTAGCGTATGGAAAGAAAATGATTTCTAGTGGTTTAACAAAGGGAACGGGCGGTAATATTAGTATCTTTAATCGTGAACAAGGTCTTGTTGCGATTAGTCCAAGTGGTTTAGATTATTATGAAACAAAGCCTGAAGATGTAGTTATATTAAACTTAGATGGTGAAGTAGTAGAAGGAGAAAGAAAGCCATCAAGTGAACTAGATATGCACCTTATTTATTATAGAAAGCGTGAAGATATAAATGCGCTTGTACACACACATTCTCCTTATGCAAAGACGATTGCATCATTAGGATGGGAACTTCCTGCAGTATCGTATTTAATTGCTTTTGCAGGCCCGAATGTACGCTGTGCGCCGTATGAGACATTTGGTACGAAGCAATTAGCAGATGCTGCTTTTGAAGGCATGATTGATCGCCGTGCAGTGTTACTTGCGAATCACGGTTTAATTGCTGGTGCAAATAATATAAAAATGGCGTTTACTGTTGCAGAAGAGATTGAGTTTTGTGCTCAAATTTATTATCAAACGAAAAGCGTCGGAGAACCGAAGCTTTTGCCAGAAGATGAGATGGAGAATTTGGCGAAGAAGTTTGAAGGGTATGGGCAGCAGTAGAATGAAACAAAAACACCCTCATGAAAAGATCTTGAGGGTGTTTTTTACGCTTTTTTAAGTAACAAATACATAAAGTAAGGAGCCCCAATTAAAGCAACGACAATACCTGCTGGAATGCCATTAGGATCAACGATATTTCGTCCAATTGTATCTGCTAATAATAATAGCCATCCGCCGATTAAAAGGGCGATAGGCATGAAGATTTGATGTCTTGGACCTACTAAAGATTTCGCGATATGAGGAGCCATTAATCCGATAAAGCTAATTCCTCCTGTTACGGAAACAGCTGCAGCTGCAAGTGCAACGGCTGCAACTAATAAGTACCTGCGTTCTTTTTCAATTTCAATTCCAACGCCGATTGCGACTGGTTCGTTTAATGCTAAGATGTTTAATCGATTTGCTTTATAGAAAATAAACGGAATGAATACGATTAACCATGGGAGCATTGCTAAAACGAAGATCCAGTCATCTCCCCAAATATTTCCGGCAATCCATTTTGAAATAAAGTCTACTTTCATACGATCCGCGGATGAAATAAGGACAATCATCGTTCCAGATAGTGCAAATGCAAAACCGATACCAGTTAATGTTAATCGCACCGGCTGAAGTCCAGTTGATTTACTATATGAAAATACGTAAATTAGAACAGCTGTCAGAAATGCCCCAATAAATCCAACGACAGGTAGTAAGTAAAGAAATGAACCTACGTCTATTGGAAAGTATAAAAAGAAAATAGCAACAGCAACACCAGCCCCAGAGTTAATACCAAGAATACCAGGTTCAGCTAAATCATTTCGGGTAATTCCTTGCAGAATAGCCCCTGATAAAGCGAGAGCCATACCAGCTAATAATGTAATGACAATTCTAGGTAGTCTTAAAGAGTATAAAACGAACTCCTCTTTAAAAGTCCCTTGCCCCATTAATGTTGGGAGTAGTCGATCATAAGATAAAGATGCTGAACCAAGTCCCATTCCAATTACAATGGTTGTGATGATTACTATAAGTAAAGCGAGTATAATGAGACGCTGTTTTCTTAAAATAGATTGCATCATGAGAATGTTTTTCCTCCTTTACGTACAATGAATAGGAAGAATGGTAATCCTACAATCGCGACAATTGCCGCAACTGGTGTTTCGTACGGAGCGTTAATAGTACGTCCGATTGTATCTGCAAGTAGCATAAAGGAAGCTCCAGCAATTGCTGACATCGGTATAACAAATCGGTAATCTGGACCGACAATTGGGCGTACCATGTGAGGTACCATTAAACCGATAAATGCCATATTTCCAACAAGCGCTACAGATGCACCTGCAAGTAAGATAATAATGATAAATAAAATAGTTTTAATAACAATAATTTTTTGACCTAGTCCAATAGCCACTTCCTCACTGAAACTAAGAACTGTCAATTTTTTTGCTAGTAAGATAGCGATAAAGATACTAATTGAAATGACTGGAATAATAATTTTTAATTGGCTCCAAGTTGTTCCAATTACGCCCCCAGCAGTCCAAAGTGATACATCTTGTGAAATTTTAAAGTAAATGCCAATTCCTTCTGAAATTGCGAGTAGAAATGCTGAAACTGCAGCGCCCGCTAATACAATTCGAAGAGGAGAAAGGCCACCTTTTTTCACCATACCAATTCCAAATACCATAATTGCGCCAATTGCAGCACCGATAAAGCAAGCTAACGTTAAGTAAAGATAGCTGATGGAAGGATTGAAAGCAAGTGTTAGTGCAAGCGCAGCATTTGCTCCACCAGATAGCCCTAATAATCCAGGGTCCGCAAGTGGATTTCGTGTTAATCCTTGCATAATTGCTCCAGAAACGGCTAATCCAGCTCCTACAAAAATAGCAGCAACTTCACGTGGTAAACGTATTTCTCGAATAATAGATATTTTGTCTCCTTTAGCGGAGGAAGTGAGTGCTAACCATACACCTTTTATCGAAGTATCTGCAGCACCTAATACCATTGCAACCATAAAAATAAGAAAGAATGCAATTAAGCTTAAAATTAGTTTGTATGTAAAAGCTATAGAACGTGGATTATCATGATCTTTTGTCATTCGTTTCACATCTTTTCTGTTCATAGAATAAAGGAAGAGGAATTCTTAAATTAAGAATTCCTCATGTTTGTATTATTTACCAAGAAAGCTCTTCTTGAAGAAGTCTAGTTGGAAATCTAATGTAAGTGGATCATTGAAATAGAATTCCATCATGTTTGCTTCATATACACGATTATTTTTTACTGCTGGGATGTTTTTATATGATTCTGTCTCTTGGAATGAGTTATCAGTATCTTTGTTTTTACTTACGATTAAGTAATCACCAGCAAATTCAGGTAATACCTCAGTAGATAATGCGTAATAACCTTCTTTTAATGCTTTTTCTTTTACTTTTTCAGGCATTTTTAATTTCATTTCTTGGTACAGAATTTCTGTTCCGCGGCCCCAGTTCTCGCCGTATACATAAAGCTGTTTGTTGAAGTTTTCTACAACAGAAACTGTTGCATCTTCACCGATTTTTGCTTTAATTTCTTTACCAGCTTCTTGTGCACGTTTCTTGAAGTCATCAACCCAAGTTTTTGCTTCTTTTTCTTTGTTTAATAACTTACCAATTTCTAAATGCTGTGTTAAGTAATCAACTTTTCCGTAAGTGTATGTTACAGTAGGAGCGATTTTCTTTAACTTATCGACATTTTTAACATTTGATAAACCAATGATTAAATCTGGATTTAGTTCAGCGATTTTTTCAACATTTTCATCTGATACTTCAGCAACATCTTTAAGTTTACTATCAAAACGTGGGTTTTGTTTAGACCATGAATCTACCCCAACAAGATTTACACCTAATGACATTACGTTACCAGCGAATGATGATAGTACAACAACGCGTTTTGGATTTGCAGGAACTTCTACTTTACCATTTTCAGATTGGTATGTAATTGTTTCTGATTTACTACCTTTTGCATCGTTCTTTTTGTCTGTAGAGCCATTGCTACAAGCACTCATAACAAGAACGAAAAGGACTGTTAGTGAAATAAATAACTTTTTCATCGTCTTTCTCCTTTAACATAGATGATATGTGTATACAATAATTTGTTTAACTGTAATCTTTTTGAAATAGTAGTGGTAATGCAAAATAATTTATTAAAAATCTTGAATATGAGATTTTATAATATAGTAATAACCATATTAATGAAAGAAGATGTAATCTCAAATTTGCTAATTATTAACAAAATGATAATGATTATCACTATTGATTCTTTAAATAATATAATTTTATATAGGTGTATTGTCAATAGTAATTTTGATTGTAAATTTTGCGGAAACAGGTTATATTTTATTGAGAATGATAATCAATGATTAATAGCTGAGGAGTGAGCACGAATGAATCGAGAAGAATTGTTTGATGTAACCGTGATAGGCGGAGGACCTGCAGGGCTTTATTCAGCTTTTTATAGTGGACTCAGAGAAATGAAAACAAAAATAATAGAATTTCAA
The DNA here is from genome assembly GCF_050312695.1 of Bacillus sp. AF62. NCBI lineage: Bacteria > Bacillati > Bacillota > Bacilli > Caryophanales > Bacillaceae > Bacillus > Bacillus sp. AF62. Next base: position 21,592 of record NZ_JBNPJZ010000011.1, read on the forward strand.
CCACATTTAGGTGGAAAAATACATGTGTATCCGGAAAAAATGATTTGGGATGTAGGAGGACTATTGCCAGTTACAGGTGATAAGTTAATTGAACAACTTGTACAGCAAGGGTTAACATTTAAGCCGGAAGTTGTATTAGATACAAAAGTAGAATCGATTATTCGTAATCAAGATGGTACTTTTACATTAAAAACAAGTACTGGCGAAGAACACTTTTCAAAAACAGTTATCGTCGCAACAGGAAGTGGTATATTGAAACCGCAAAAGTTATCTATTGAAGGTGCTGAGCGATTTGAAGTATCGAATTTAAATTATACAGTTAAATCTTTAAAGCGTTTCAAAGGTAAAACAGTTATTATTTCCGGTGGAGGCAATTCTGCTGTTGATTGGGCAAATGAATTGGAACCAATTGCGAAAAAAGTGTATGTAACCTATAGAAAAGAAGAATTATCTGGTCATGAAGCACAAGTAAAACAACTTATGAACAGCTCAGCGGAGTGTTTCTTTAATACATCGATTACAAAATTAATTGCTGGTGATAATCATGAAGCGATCGAATATGTAGAATTAACAAATCATGAAACAGGTGAGGTTTCTCACTTACCTATTGATGAAGTTATTATTAATCATGGATATGAACGCGACATTACATTATTAGAAAATAGTGAGTTAGACGTTGCAATTATAGATAATTATTATATTGCAGGTAATGCAAATAGTGAGTCTTCAGTAGATGGATTATATGCTGCTGGAGATATTTTAAAGCACGAAGGGAAACTACACTTAATTGCAGGTGCATTCCAAGATGCTGGAAATGCTGTGAATAAAGCAAAGCAATTTATCCAACCAGATGCAAGTGAGTACGGAATGGTTTCTTCTCATAATGAAGTATTTAAGAAGAGAAATCGCGAACTGATTAAGCAGATGATAAAATAATAAGGAACAAGTATACCCCCACATACTTCTCTATTCAAATGGATGAGAGATGTACGTGGGGGTTTTCCTGTTTACTATATTTTCAATCATTATAATGACACCGGTTTCATCAGTTCATATGATATGAACATTTTATTGGTAAAGCATCCTAGAAAACAATTTAGATATGTTTTGCTTACGCAGAACATGGCTAAATTACGCTGTCCCTTTAGCGCGTTCATTAGGAAATGGCATATTTAGTATAGAAGCAATATACTGTTTTCCGTGTTTTCGAGCCAATGATTCTAATATTTGACGGACGCGTTTTGTAAGATGGCCTTGTTTTTTGATGGCTTCACAATATGCGTCATAGAAAGCATATTTAGCCCAAAGGAAATCATCTTGTTGGAATAAGAAATGATTTTTGTACCATTCACCAATTGTATGATAACAATTGTTTTCATGTATTGCTGTGCTTTGAGAAAGAAAACGATCAGATAAAGATACATTCAAATGAGAAATTGTGTTTTCTGTTTCAACTTGTAGTGTTTTTTCTAACATTGTAATGATGTGACGAGTAGCCATATGTTAACTCTCCTTTGTGTAAATGGGTAATACCATTCTATATTTAAAAAATTCTTACTATATAATACTATACAATATATGGAATGCATCTACCTGCTTTTTGAACTGCATTTACAAAATCTTTTTTATTTGTTTACAAAAATAAAGTAAAGTAAGATACAGTATAGATGAAAAAATAATAAAGGAATGAACGCATTGTATATAACAGTAGAAGAGACTGCGGAGTATTTGAATTTACCAAAATCGTATATTGAAGAGTTAATTCAGCAAAAGAAAATTCGTGCGCTATTCGATGGAGAGCAATATTTAGTAAATAAAGAACAATTTAATACACATTTAGAACAAATGGAGAAATATAAGCAATTAGTGGAAGAAATATTGAACGAACCAATTCCAGAAGATATGGATGTTAAAGACGAAGATTAAACTATGGAAAATCCCTTATGAAGATATGCAGAAATGTATATTCATAAGGGATTTTTTGTTTGAAGATATCAAAAACATAAGGAGTCCTTAGCCTTTCTTCAAATTTTGATAGGTAGTAGTCTACCATGTTAAAAGCATATTTTTTTCTAGCTAGGACAAACATAGAGAACGTAACCTGTACAGATACATATACTATCAGTGCAAAAGCTTATAAATTAATGGAAGGGGTTTTCTCGTGAGTTTATTTCATTGTGATTTTCTGAAAGACTTAATTGGATCTTTTGTGAGAGTAAACAGGGGTGGTCCAGAATCTCAAAAAGGGACAATAGTCGCTGTATGTTCGGATTACTTTGTATTAAAGAATGAAAAAGGAGAGCTCTATTACTATCAGATTCGTCATCTGAAAAGTATTACAAAAAATGTGAAAGATTGTAAAACAGATGATTGCAGATGGTTGGAATGTGAATGTGAAGATGACTTTGAAAAGTTACTTCAAAGCTTCAAATATTGCTGGGTGAAAATTAATCGTGGTGGCCCAGAGAAAGTTGAAGGTATTTTACAAGATGTTTCTTGTGAATTTGTGACACTAATTGTAAAAGAAGAAGTTATATTAGTTGCAGTATCTCATATTAAGAGTGTAACAGTACCTTGTAGAGAGAGCGAAGAAAGCGAAAGTGAAAGTAATGATTCAGGTCGAGCTCGCGCACAAAGACAGTCAAGAAGAGGAAGATAATAAGAAAGGAGGATACAAATTTGGAAAGTATATTATGCTGTGAACAAATTAAAGGCTTAGTCGGTGAGACTGTAAAAGTAAATCTTCGTGGACCAGAGAGTCGAGTGGGGGTACTTGTATCGTTAGGAAGAGATTACCTTACATTACAACTTCCTCTTGGTGAATTAGTATATTACCAATTGAAACATGTGAAGAGTCTAGTTAAGAAAGTGAAAGAAAGTAAATGTGGCGATGGCTATGTTTCATGTTTCTGCTCTGATGATGATACTTTCGTCGATGTATTACGTGACTTGAAGTATAAGTGGGTAAAGATTAACCGTGGCGGCCCAGAGTGTGTAGAAGGCCTATTAAGTGAAGTGCATGAAGAATGTATTACGCTAGTAAACGGTGATGAAGTTATTTATATCATTAATTATCATATTAAGAGTGTGAGTCAAGTAGTGAAATGTAAAAAGAATGAAGATGAATAATGTTTAATAAATAAGAGGGGCATTATGAGGGAAAGAGAAGAACAATTTCTTATTTCGATAGTATGAAAAGGAATTACTTACTATTAAGACAGAACATTGCCCTGATTATTTTTTTGAAACGGAAGATAGGAAAGCTAAAATTCATAGGAAGGAGGATATAGATGAATGAGTTAAACAAAAGTATTGGGGAAAATATATATGTTAAATTAATCGGTGAAAAAAGGTTTAAAGGTATATTAATAGACGTAGGAAATGACATTATTGTTCTTTACAATGGACAAGACTATGTATATATATCTTTATATCATGTACAATACTATAAATTTTTAAGACCACATGACGAAGACATACTAAAACCAGATGTTGATTCTGTAATTAAGAGGGAATCCCCTTCAATTTCTTTGAGAAAAGTATTAAGTACTTCTAAAGGGATTTTTACAGAAGTTTATGTAGCAGGAAATGCTCCAATACATGGTTATGTTACAAGTGTGATGAACGACTATATTGTTTTTTATAGTCCGGTTTATAAAACGGTATATATATCTTTAAAGCATTTAAAATGGTTAATTCCGTATAAAGAAAACCAAGTACCGTATGCCCTCAATAAAAATGAACTCCCCGTAAATCCGTTAAATATTACATTAGCTAGAACATTTGAAGAACAGCTTATTAAAATGACTGGGAAAATTATGGTGTTTGATTTAGGTGAGGAGTCCAATAAAATTGGAAAAATGGCGAAAATTGATGAAGGTCATATTGAAATATCAAAAGCACGTGATGCAAAAATGTATGTGAATATTCAACATGTAAAATCCGTCCATTGTCCGTAGATTAGTTGGAAGGGCTGACTTTTTCTTTTATATGCAGAAGAAAAGGTCGAGCCTATTTGTTTTAGTTTAATTTGAAGATGAGGGGAAAAATGAATTGAATATAAACATAGTATAGTGTGATTTTTTAAAAGGTAACTTTACACTAACTTATAAAAATTGTGTACGAGCTATCTTTTTATGTATTCAATTTATTTTTTGAGGAGGAGCTGCTCAACTAATTTATTAAAGGGGTTTTGTTTGTGGAGCAGTTTCCGAATTCGTTATCAATTACATTGCTTGGTAGTGCTGGTGGAGCAGCAAAAGCAGTTTTAGCAATTTTAAATCAAGCGATAGCAAATGAAAAAGATCCAATTTATGAAGTATTAAAGAATGCCAAATTTCATTTGGTGGATATAAAACAAAAAGATAGGACTTATTATGATGATTTGTTTTCGAATTTGAAAAGTCAATTATATTTATATGAAATAAACCTTCAAAATGTAGTGGAATTTAAACAACATTTAAAAGAAAAAAGAACGAGTGTTGTGATTGATGTTTCAGGGGCAGATACAATTAGAGTATTAAGCTGCTGTAATGAACTAGGAATTTGTTATATTAACTCAGCCTTGGAAAATGAGGCAGTAGATCAGGACGATAGCTTAATCGGCTTTCAGCTTACGGAAAGATATACAAGGTTTGAGAAGGAGAAAGAGAAATTTACAAATACAAAAGCGATTATAGGTGCAGGTATGAATCCAGGTGTTGTTCAATGGATGGTTGTTGAGCTTATGAAGGAACGACCAAATGAAAGGCCAAGAGCATGTTATATTGTAGAACATGACACATCGTTTTTGAATGATACAGCACTTATAAAGCCACATACACTTTATGCTTCATGGGCAGTAGAGCGATTTTTAGATGAAGCAATCTGGAGTTATCCGATGTATATGAGTCATCATCGTCCTCTTTACTTTTATGAAGATGTATATGCTTCAGAGTATAAAGTGAAGTTAGGAGAAAAAGAATTCTATGGTTGTTTAATGCCACATGAGGAAGTATTAATTTTAGGGAAAAACTTTAATATGGAAGTTGGTTTTCTTTACCGAATTAATGAGTATACAACAAATATAATTAGACAGAACTTAGATCAAGTAGAAGATTTATGGAACTGGAATCGTAAAGTGTTTAATCCAGCGGAAGAAGAGGTTGCTGGAGAGGACTTGGTCGGTGTGTTACTCGTTTATGAAAATAGTGAGACATATATGTATAATGTGATGAATAGTAGCCAAGTTTTTCGTAAATATAAAACGAATGCAACGTATTTTCAAGTAGGGTGCGGGATTTATGCGGGCTTGTCCAGTTTACTTTTAGATCAATTTGAACAAGGTGCTTATTACGTTGAGGAGTTGTTATTAAATACAGAAAGTAAGTACGGTGAGTATTTAAATTTATATATGAAGGATTTTGTAATAGGGCATAATAATTTTACGGATGGATTGTTACATGACAGGGTAAGATGGATGTAAGTTGTTACCAAAAGGAAGGGGAGATCTCCTTCCTTTCATTATTATAAGGTTAAATATTGCCCTGAAAGCAATTTCATACTTATACTTTAAGGAGATAACAATGAAAGTTTTTTGTATCGATCAAGGGGAGTTTTTATATGAATAAATACAAGAGCTTGATTTATGAAGAAAGAAGAGCCTTAAAGGTATTTATATTATTATTTTATATTATATTCTTTTTATATGACGCTATATATTATTTTGTATATCCTGCTATGAATATTAGTGGAACAGCGGTAGGTTGGCCAGAAGGTAGTCTTGGGATAGGTGTGCCTATATTTGTAATAGCATTATTTCCTATTTCTATATATCTTCAAAAAAGAGGGTATGTATATTCTGTAAAATATTTATTTTTATTTGGGTACATGTTTATCAATCTTGTGAATAATTTAATGATTTATTTGCGAACGGATAGACCTTTTGAACATGGTAGTATGGTAGAAATGTTATTAATTTTATTTGCCCCAGTTTTCGTGAATAGAAAATACTTTTATTTAGTGTCCTTTAGTGTAATTGGAAAGTACGTATTTTTCACATTGCTATTACAAGATTTAAAAGTGGTAATTCCACTTGTTTTATGTATATTCTATTTCATTATTTCACATTCTTTATTAAAACGATTTCAATCTTATGTAAGAACAGTGGTTGAAATGATGAACAATATGAAAGAGACGGAAAATTTAGCTGTGATTGGGACTATGTCTACAACAATTGCCCATGAAATTCGAAATCCGCTAACAGCGTTAAAAGGGTTTACGCAAATGCAAAAAGAAAGAAATCCAACTGATACGATGAGCTACGACATTATGCTACAAGAAATTGAAAGGGTTAATGGATTTGTTAGTGAATTGATGTTGTTAGGAAAACCAAAGCCAACAAATTATGAAAGGTGTAATATACGAGATATCCTTCTATATGTTGTGCATCTAATGGAAAGTTATGCAACGCAATATAGAGTTAAATGTCATATACAAGTAGATGGGAATTTACCGGCTATAAACGGTGATGATAAGCAATTAAAACAAGTGTTATTAAATATCATTAAAAATGGAATAGAATCAATGCCAGAGGGCGGAGAAATTCATATCCGTGCATATCAAAAAACGCAAGGACATTTGTGTATTTCTGTTGAAGACCAAGGATTTGGTATAGAGAATGATAAATTAGAAAAAATCGGCAAGGCGTTTTACACAACAAAGGAGACTGGTACAGGACTTGGGTTAATGATTACATATAAAATTATTAAGGAACATCAAGGGAGTATCACGATCCAAAGTAGTCTAGGAGTAGGAACGAAAGTAGAAATTTTTCTGCCGACCGTTTAATGTATTGGGAGAAAAGATTTTTCAGAAAAGTGTTCTTGTTGTGTAAATATAAACATTTTATAAAATGTTTCAAGAAGGGTTTTTTTTATAAAATACTTCGTTTATAATGGAGGAAAATATCGACATGAGATTGATTGCTCATGTAGCGGTTCAGTGGTGTTATGAAAAGATAAGAAGGGGTGCACACGCATCCTTTTTTCTATGCAGATATTATGAAAGAGGTGGTATGATGGAATTAACATTAAATTCGACTGTATGTTTACACACGATTCAATTTCGAAAAGAGCAAAAGAATTATATTGTAAAAGATACAATTACAGGAGAAAAATATGAAATGCCGCCACTTTGGATTGATGCATTGGCAATGATGCGTGACGGTTTTTTATTGGGGGAAATTGAGGAGAAATTAAAAGAAGAGTATCCATCCGAAGAAGTGAATATGTTAGCATTCACGAGGCAACTGTTAGAACTAGAACTTGTTGAAATGGTAGATGGAGAAGAGATAGCTTGCACAAAGAAGAAAGAGATAGATTGTTTAGCTTGGGTGCGTCCCCGTGTGGAACAATTCTTTCTTAATTTAAATAGAAAATATAGAAGCAAAGACCAATAGTGGCCTTTGCTTTTTTTATAGGCTGTGTTTAAAAAATAACAGCAAATGCTCTTGCGAAAGCACCGTCACTATTTTTAATTTTTAAAGGTGCTGCTGAGAAAAAGAAACGTTTTGTTTCGATAGCATCTAGATTTGTTAAGTTTTCAATTAAGTAAATATTATTCCCTAGTAATATGTGATGAATCGGTGATGTTTCTGTTGTGACTTCATCAGGAGAAATGAAATCTAAACCGATAGATTTTACTTTTAATCGCACTAGTTCTTTAGCTAATTCTTCAGAAAGATAAAATGCTTCCTTCTCATAAGCCTCTGTATTCCATTTGGTGGATAGATTAGAATGAAAAATAACAATATCACCTTCTTTTATGTCAGTATTATGCAATACTGCCTTAGGTAATTTTCGCTCTTGAATATGTGTTACATCTATAAGAACAGCTTCACCTACAAATTGATCCAGCGGTAATTGATCGATGGTCGTTGCGCCTGAAATAAAATGCGCAGGAGCATCACAATGCGTGCCAACATGAACGACAGAATGAAAATCTGTAACTTGATAGCCTGATTCTTCAACACTTGTAACAGCTTCTAGTTGTATTTTAGGTGTTCCAGGAAATTGAGACATATTATTTTCAAATGTTTGCGATAGATCAATTACTTTCATTTTACATACCTCCAATATATGTTTTTCAAATAATAAAAAGCTCATCCTTCAGTATCAAGAAAGATGAGCTTTACATGCTAGTTGAGTTTTATCTTCCAAAATGCAATGCATTTTGCAGGAATTAGCACCTATTCAGTTTGTATAAACTGAGGTTGCTGGGCTTCAAAGGGCCGGTCCCTCTGCCTCTCTTGATAAAGAAGTATTCAGTTTTTAAAATCGGAATTTTCCGATAGTTAAATTGTAATTCATTTCCTTTTTTCGTGCAATACAAAATAGGTATTCACCCAAATAAAGCTGCTCGCATATTGTAGCTTATGTAAATAGAATGCTGCGAAGGAGTGAGTGCAGTGACAGGAAATGTATTAAATTATTATGCTGGTGGTAATACAGCTAGGGGATTTCACAATTTATACGAAGAGAATTTAAAAGGATTAGACAGATTATTTATCTTAAAGGGTGGCCCAGGAACGGGAAAATCTTCTTTAATAAAGGCAATAGGTCGTGAATGGATTGAAAAAGGATATGATATTGAATTTTTACATTGTTCTTCTGATAATAAATCGGTTGATGGTGTAATTATCCCAAAATTAAAAGTAGGAATTGTTGATGGGACATCGCCGCATGTTATTGAGCCAAAAATGCCAGGAGTTGTTGAAGAGTATATAAATTTAGGAATTGCTTGGGACTCAGATAAACTAAGAAAGCAGAAGTTAGAAATTGAAAGATTTGTTTCAGAAGCAAGCAAAGCTTTTCAGTCTGCTTACGCACGTTTTAAAGAGGCATTGGTTATACATGATGAGTGGGAGAAGATATATATTGATAATATAGATTTTAATAAAGCAAATGAACTAACCAATCAGCTAATCCAGAAATTATTTGCAGATAAAAGCGGGAGACAATCGCTTGTAAAACATCGTTTTTTAGGAGCTGCTACACCGAAAGGAGCAGTTGATTTTGTTCCTAATTTAACAGAAGGGTTACCACATCGTTATTTTATAAAAGGGCGCCCAGGCTCTGGAAAATCAACGATGCTCAAAAAGTTAGCTAAGGCAGCTGAAGAAAAAGGATTTGAAGTTGAAGTATATCATTGCGGATTTGACCCGCATAGTCTTGATATGGTTATCGTAAGAGAATTAGGCTTTGCAATTTTTGATAGCACCGCACCACATGAATATTTTCCAAGTCGCGAGGGTGATGAAATTATTGATATGTATGCCCTTATTGTTACGCCAGGGACGGATGAGAAATATGCGAAGGAAATTCGTGATGTTTCCATTCAATATAAAGCAAAAATGAATGAGGCGATGTCTTTCTTAGCGAAAGCAAAATCGGTTCGTGATAAATTAGAACGAATTTATATTGCTGCTATGGACTTTTCAATAGTAGATGCATATAAAGAGGAGATTCAAAAAGAGTTTGAACGAATTGCTACTACTGTAATCGAAAAGCAACAATAGACGTTTCATTAGGCTGTCAGTAATTTCTGACAGTTTTTTTGGTATGTAGTAAAATTAGTATTGTATTTGTCGAATTTCCAAGGAAATAATCAAAAAATGGAGGTGTTATGCAATGAGAGGGAAAATCGAGTCGGAGTTAGAAAGAATTGAAAAAGAGAATGATGTGAAAATTTTATTTGCGGTAGAATCAGGGAGTCGTGCTTGGGGTTTTCCATCGAAAGATAGCGATTATGATGTTAGGTTTGTTTATATACATCCGGTAGAATGGTATTTATCAATTCATGACAAACGAGATGTAATTGAATATCCAATTAGTGATGATTTAGATATAAGTGGTTGGGATATTAAAAAGTCTTTGCAACTATTCGCGAAGTCGAATCCTGCTTTACTTGAGTGGATTCGATCACCAATTTTTTATTCGAAAAACTCTAATTTTCCAGAACTACTTCAACAGATGAGTGAGAAGAATTTTGATCCAAAAGCAACGATATATCATTATTTACATATGGCGTCGAAAAATTATCGTGAATTTTTGCAAGGTGAGAATGTAAAGCTGAAAAAGTACTTTTATGTATTACGTCCCATTTTAGCTTGTAAGTGGCTAGAAGAGAAAACGACTTTACCTCCTGTAGAATTTGACCGATTGATTACAGAATTATCATTAGAACGTAGCGTATTAGATGAAATTGAAAAGTTGTTAATAAAGAAAAAAGCAGGTACTGAATTAGATGTTGGATTGAAAATTAAGGTGCTAAATCAATTTTTAGAAGAACAAATTCATTACTATCAGCAATATGTAAAAGGAATTGAAAAGGGATCAGGAATCGATATTGAGAGTTTAAATACATTGTTTCGAGATATGTTGTTTGAAGCATATGAAAAAGAGCACAAGTAAGTTTGTGCCCTTTTTATTTTGTAGGAATGAAGAAAACAGATATAGCTGCGATAAGACCTGCAAAGGAGAATAAGTAAAAATTCCATGCTAAGTCATATTGCATTGTCATAATAATACCGACGAGAATTGGGCCAGCAATTGCACCAACTCGGCCAAGCCCCAGTCCCCAGCCTAAGGAGGTAGCTCGGATATGTGATGGGAAGTATTGTGTTACATATGCATTTAATATTTGAGTAATACCGACTGATCCAATACCAGCAAGGCCAATTAAAAGATAAATGATTGTAACAGATGGTTTGATTGTTAATAGTCCGATACATATGGCTGCCATAAGATAAGAGATGCTAATAACAATTTTTGCTCCTATACGATCAGCAATTGCTCCAGCGAATAATGCGCCGATAGCTGCGGTAATATTTAGCATAAGTAGAAATGACAGACTAGACCCAAGAGGGTATCCTGCCTGGCGCATCATCTGTGGTAACCAAGTGTTTAAACCATATATTAAAAACATTCCCATTATATAAGTGATCCAAAAAAGTAGCGTTGCTTTTATGTATTCTTTTGAGAATAAAGTAAAAAATCCATTTTTCTTTCGTATAGTAGATGGGTCTTGATGAGTTTTATCTTTTACATGAAATTCAATTTGAAAACGATTAAGAATTTGGTTCACTTCTTCTTGGCGATTACGTGATAATAAAAATTGAATGGACTCGGGTAAATAGCGAATAATGAAAGGAATGAGGAGTAGTGGAATCATTCCGATACCAAACATAATTCTCCATCCGAAATCTTCTAACATAAGCATGGACAAAATAGCACCTAACACGATACCTAAAGGATAGCCAGTAAACATAAGAGCATAAATAAAAGATTGCCTTTTTTTTGGTGAATATTCAACAGTAAGTGCTGAAGCTGTTGGGATAACACCGCCTAATCCGATTCCTCCTATAAATCGAGATAATCCAAATAACTCAGGAGAAGGAGCGATAGCCGCTAAACCCATTGTGATAGAAAAAAGTGCTAAACAGCATATAAGCGTCCATTTACGCCCAATTAGATCTGTAATCGTTCCAACTAGAATAGCCCCAATAAACATCCCAAATAAAGCATAGCTTGCAATTGTACCAGCATGCGCTGGTGATAGCGCCCAGCTTTTGTCTTCTAGGAGCTTTGGTAGAACGGCACCGTAAATACCTAAATCATATCCATCAGCTAAAATGGCTAGCCAACAAATAAAAACAACAAGTTTTGTAATAGAGCTTGGAAAGATAGTTTCTGTAGATTCTAGATGAGGTGGAGCTGAAGGTTGCATAATATTCACCCCTTTTAATTTGTAGATGAATATATTATTTTATTTAATGTTAATATTTTCCTCCTTGTGTCGAATTTTATCTGAAAAGGGTTTATAACAAATAAAGAAGTTCAACAGTAATTTTGTTGAACTTCTTTATTTGTTTACTCATTATCAACTCGTTTTAACGGTTGATCTGCTGGGCCTTCAAGAACGTCTCCCTCAATTGAAAAACGAGAACCATGGCAAGGGCAATCCCAAGTACAATCACCATTATTCCATTCAACTTCACAGCCGAGATGTGTACAAGTTGTATCGACGATATGTAATTTTCCTTCTTTGTCCTTATAAGCACCTGCTCGTTTACCGTTAACATGTACGACAGATCCTTCACCAACTTCGAGATCTTCTGGCTTACGTAATGCGGTTTCAATCTTTCCTGCAATTAAATGTTTCGCAACATCAATGTTTTGGGAGAGGAACGTTTTTATATCTGGATTTGCATGGAAGCGTGATGGTGCATACAGTTCTTTATAGGGACTGTGAACTTTTAGGATGGAGTCCTTCAGTAGGTGAGCGGCAGCAGTTCCAGTTGTCATTCCCCATTTGCGATATCCAGTTGCAACAAATATATTTGGATTTCTTTCGTTAATATGTCCGATATAAGGAAGCTTATCTAGAGTAATTAAATCTTGTGCTGACCATCTATAAGGAACTTCATCTATTCCAAAAGTGGCTTCAGCAAAAGAATAGAGTGCTTCATAATGAAGCATTGTATTTATTCCCTGACCTGTTTTATGACTCTCTCCGCCAATCAAAATTAATTTTTCTCCATTGTTTGTTATATAGCGTAAGGAGCGCTTTGGATCATCAATACTTAAATACATGCCACCTGGATACTCCATTTTTGCTTTTATTGCAAGAGCGTAGGAGCGTTCTGCGTACATTCGCGTAAAGAAAAAGCTATTCGCATCATAAAAAGGAAAATGTGAACAAGAGACGACATATTCACAAGTGATATGATGGCCCTCTTTTGTAATTATTTGTGGATAATCTCCCTTTTCCACATCCATAGCTGTTGTTTGTTCATAGACCTTTCCGCCCATCTCCACAAACTTTTCTAAAAGTGTTTTTAAATAAAGAAGGGGATGGAAGTGTGCTTGATTTTTCATTACAAGCGCAGATTGTACTGGAATAGGAATCGATAGAGATTGAACATAGTCACAAGGTATATTTAATTTTTGATAAGCTTCATATTCTTTCGATAAATTTCTTAATCCGTTATCAGTAGTTGTATATAAATATGAATCTTCATTTGAGAAATTACAGTCGATTTTATATGTTTGAACAGTTTTATTTATGAATTGTAGAGCCTTATTATTTGATTCATAGTAAATCCGGGCCTTTTCTACACCGAAATGATTTATTAATTCATCATAAATAAGATCATGTTGTGCTGTTACTTTCGCTGTTGTATGCCCAGTCGTTCCGTTTAAAATACGGCCGGAATCAATTAAAACAACATCGACGCCTTCTTTTGCAAGTAAATAGGCAGTAGTAATACCTGTAATACCAGCACCGATAATAGCAACTTTCGTCTTTATATTTTCGGATAAACGAGGGAAAGTAGGAAACTGAGTAGATTCAATCCAATAAGATAGCGGCAGTTGTGGAAATGTATCACTTGTCATTGCGGAAACCTCCTGATTTTAGAACAATTTTCCTTTTAATATTTCCATATTATATGAAATTCATGTGTGTTGTTTTAGAAGTAGTCTATTTTTATTAAAAGAGGTTATAAATTATTTTAATATAATTAATTAGGTGGGGCATTATGAAGTAGTAGGATTTATATAAAACTAAATTCAAGTGATTCAGTTTTGTTGATTACATAGGGAGTTATTGAATGAGATAGAGTCTATGGTGTTTAAGAAAATGTCTATATATATTGGGTAAATCCTTATGGAATCTATACATTTTCTTTAGTGAAATAAAGTATGATTATAAAAATATAACCACCTTTTATTACTAGGTCATAAAAGGTGTTGACAATATAGAAATTCTATTGTTATGATTCATCATGTGGAAAGGTTGATAGAGAGTAAAAAGAGAAATGTTTTTCATTGATAATAAAAGCGAAAAATAAGTGACGATAGAGTGAGTATATTTTCCTTATAATAGATGCTTTTTGGATCACCTAGTAAAATCAATCTGGAAGCAAGAATTAATATATGTAAGTTGCGCAAGGCGCGGCATAAGAAAGGAGCAAAAGGATGAAGGAGCTTCATACGTTTGGGTGGTATGCAGCACGTGTATCACCACATTTGCCGAAAAAAGCATTTAAACCAGTGCCTACTCGTTTATTTGGTGGACTGGCTTATTTGCTTGTGGCATTGGCGGGGTTAATAGCGATTGGTGTATTTGAATTGAATGTGTGGGCGAATCTAGGAATTGCAATTGTTCTTGGATTATGTTTTGCTTCACTTGGATTTTTAGGGCATGAAATTTTACATGGAACTGTTGTAAGAAAGGCATGGCTTCGTGACTTCTTAGGCGCGATTGCATTTATGCCATTATCAACAGGGCCAAAGCTTTGGAGAAAGTGGCATAATGCAACGCATCATGTTCATACACAGCATGAAGAGAATGATCCAGATGCATGGCCGACACTTGAGAAACTTAAGAAGAGTAAGTTTTTGAGTTGGGTATATCGTATGCCCCTTCATGTACGTTCATTCTTTAGTTTTCTGTCACTAACAATTCAATTTACATTGCATTCGACTCGAATGTTCTTTCATTTTATAAAAGAATTTAAGTCATCCAATCAAAAATCTGTATGGCTTCAACTTCTTTTACCTTGGACAGTTTGGATTAGTTTATTGTTTATTATGGGACCAGGAAAATGGTTATTTGCATATGTCATTCCGTTGTTAATTGCTAACTTTATTGTAATGGCATATATCGCAACAAATCACCGCTTAAATCCAATTGTTCCAGTAAATGATCCATTAGCAAACTGTTTATCAGTAACAGTGCCGCGCTGGGTAGACGTTTTACATTTCAACTTCTCATATCATACAGAACATCATCTGTTTCCTGCTATGAGTTCAAAATACTATCCGTTAGTAAAAGAGAAGATTAAAGAAATGTGGCCGGAACGCTATCACGAAATGCCGATGACAAAAGCATTGGCAGCACTTTGGAATACACCACGTGTGTATTATCACGGAAGTGAATTAGTTGATCCGCATAGAGAGCATTTCTATGGTTCTTTAGGAAATGGACTAGATCCTCATAATATTTCATATCGTGAGGAACATATAGAAGAAAAAGAGAGTATTAAAAAAGTAAATCAGTAAAAATAGATGTATTTTATAGCAAAAAAGCAAGCTCTTAGTGAGCTTGCTTTTTTGCTATAAAGAAACTTCTTTCTTGTTTTTTCTGCTTACTTGGACGGAGTTAGTTTCTTTTCGTTGTAATCGTTTTTCTAAAAGATTAACAAAATAAGTAAATAGAAGAACAAGTACGAGATAGTATGCACCAACGATTATGTAAGTATCTAATTGTTGGAAGTTACCTGCTGCAATTGATAAACCTGATCCCCATAATTCGGACATTCCTACATAAGCAACAAGTGAAGAATCTTTTAATCCGATAATAAATTGGTTTCCTAGAGGAGGAAGAGACAGACGAAATGCTTGTGGTAATATAATTCGTCGCATAGCTAAAGGATAAGGCATGCCTAAAGAGCGAGCTGCTTCTAATTGTCCCCGGTCAACGGATTGAATAGATCCACGGAAAATTTCCGTAATATATGCACCGTTATGAATTGCTAAAGCGATTGCTCCTGCCCAAAAAGGGGTGAAAACAACAACGGATGTAATTCCAAAATAGAGAATGGCAATTTGAACAATTAAAGGTGTACCACGAATAATAGCAATGTAGACATGAGCGATACTATTTAAAACTTTATTGTTAGAGATTCGAAAGAAAGCGAATAATAATCCAATTAATGAACCGAGTACTAGGGAAGTTAATGTTAATTGTAATGTGACAATAGTAGCTTTTAAGAGTGTGGGATAGGAAGAGATAAAAATTTCAAACATGCGTTTCACCTCATATTGTATAGATTTTAGTAGAGAATGAAATGCCCCACATAAAATGAACACTTAATCAGTGGGGCACTGTTTATGAATCTTTTGAATGGCTAACTTACTTACTTCGTTTTTTCCTCTTCACCAAGAATATTACGCCCGAACCATTTTTTACTGATCTTTTCATACGTACCATCTTTAATGATTTCATCTAACGCTTTATTTACTTGCTCAACCATTTCTTTATCATCTTTGCGGATAGCAATTCCCATTTCATCAAGATTTAATGGTTTTCCGGCTTCTTTTATATTCGATTTTCCTTCTTTTATCATACGTAGACCAACCATTTGATCCGTAATTACTGCATCAACACGCCCAGGCTCTAAGTCCATAAGAGCAGTAATATCGCTGTCATATTCTGTGATTTGATCTGTATATTTTGCAACAAGATTTTTAAAGGTACTAGCTTTTACAACACCAATTTTCTTACCTTTTAAATCTTCTGGAGAAGAGATAGCGGTATTCTTTTTAGCCACAAAAATTTGGGCGCCAGAGCGATAGTACGGATTTGAGAAACCAACAGCTTTTAAGCGCTCCTCTGTAATTGCCATACTACCCAGTATTACATCATATTTCTTCGCTTGAAGACCTTGAATCAGCGTTTCCCATGGGTTTGTAACGGGCGTAGCCTTCATGTTCATCTTTTTAGCAAGAGCTTCACCGATTTCTACATCAAAGCCGACAAGTTTGCCGTCATTTTCTTTATAGTTAAAAGGTTTGTATAATCCACTCATCGCATAGCGAAATTCTTTTTCACCATTTGATGAAGTAGTAGAGCTTTCTTTGCTACAAGCTCCTAGTATGAAGGATGTACATAGTGTAATGCTCGCAACAATGGTTAATAGTTTTCTTTTCATAAAACCCCTCCTATATATTGATCATACGGATGGTTTTTTAGTATGTTATTGAAATATTTTATTTGGATGATTAGTTGTGCACCGTATGAATATATTCCTTTTCGTTTGAAACAGAAGTTACATTATAAAACGTTGCGTAAAAATTGTTTTGCTCGTTCATGTGATGGAGCTGAAAAGAATTGTGCTGGCGGAGCATCTTCTACAATCTTTCCATCGTCCATAAAGATGACGCGATCAGCTACATCTTTTGCGAAATTCATTTCATGAGTAACAATAACCATTGTCATCCCTTCTTCAGCAAGTTCTTTCATAACTTGCAATACTTCTCCAACAAGTTCAGGGTCTAAAGCTGAGGTAGGCTCATCAAATAGCATAATCTTAGGGCTCATTGCAAGAGCTCGTGCAATGGCAATGCGCTGTTTTTGACCACCTGAAAGAAGATGAGGAGTTACATCCGCTTTATCTTGAAGGCCGACTTTTTGGAGAAGTTGATTTCCAATATCCTTTGCATTTGCTTTCTCTAATTTTTTTACGTGAATAGGTGCTTCTATGATGTTTTCTAGTGAGGTCATATGAGGAAAGAGGTTAAAGTGCTGAAAAACCATACCGACATTTTCACGGACTTTATTTAAATTTGAATGCTTTGGATCAATTCGCTCACCTTGTAAGTGAATTTCGCCTTCATCGTACATTTCTAAAAAGTTAAGACAGCGAAGTAATGTACTTTTACCAGAACCACTGGCACCAATTAAAACAACAACTTCTTTTTCTTTTACTTCTAAGAGGGTGTTGCAAAACTAAAATAAATATGCAATGTTATGAATCAGAAAAACTAGCTGAACATGCAATAGATAGC
>NZ_JBNPJZ010000117.1:0-35772 GCF_050312695.1 Bacillus sp. AF62
ACAGTACAATGTTTCGTATGCAGATAAAAGCCATTATGTTTTAGTTTTTTAAACGCACAAAGTAAAGCAGGAGCCTTGTCTGTTGTGAGAACCGTTGGTTCTCCAAAAGCTTTCACTAACCTTTTCATAAACATATAGGCTGCTTGATGATCTCGCTTTTTGCGAAGTTGAATATCCAATGTGTGGCCCTCCTTATCAATCGCACGATAAAGATAACGCCACTTTCCCTTGACTTTGATATAGGTTTCATCTAAATGCCATACGGAGTGTGCTGATTTATTTTTCTTCTTCCAAATTTGATAAATGATATTTCCATATTCATGGACCCAACGCATAATAGTTGTAGGATGAACTGAAACACCACGCTCTCTCAAAAGTTCAGATACGTCACGATAGCTTAAAGAAAAACGACAATAGTAGCCGACGGCTACCAAGATAATGTCTCTCTCGAATTGTTTTCCTTTAAAATATCCCATATGTTATGCTCCTCATCTCATTTTTCTACAGTCTAGCTCCAAAAACTTTGCAACGGAACCGTTGGAACTCCTCTTGAATCGAGAGATTTATAAAAAAAACGTCACCCCTTCTCAGTGATTATTAAGAAAAAATAACGTTTTTTTGCATTTGGGGGTAGTAAATTTTTTAAGTTGATGGACATGTGTGTCCCCCTTTTCAAATTCTTTCGCTTTTTTTGCACTAGAACCTTCGTAAAGAAATCTATTTTTGTAATAAAAACAAAATCAAAGAGCATGTTAATAAAAAATAGGTTCATAAAACCAATTTTTTATCAAATAACCATACGTTTAGGAGGCTTACAGAAGCATGAGTCAATTTATTAAAATGAGTTTAGTATCCATCATATCTTCTTTCTCATTGCTAGGTTGTCAGGTGGCTCAAGAACCCAACGCCACAAAGGTTCCATTAACCGAAGAACAACTTACAGCAAATGTTTGGTATCAAACAGCTGGGGAAGCAAAGGCACTCTATCATCAAGGATATAATATAGGAAAGATGAAATTAGACGTGGCACTTGCCAAAGGTACTGAGAAAAAGCCTGCCATTGTTTTAGATTTAGATGAAACTGTAATAGATAATAGTCCGTATCAAGCCATGACTATAGCAGAAGGAAAAAGTTCTCCTTATAAAATAAAGGAATGGTTTCAACAAGCCAAAGCAGAAGCTTTACCCGGAGCGGTTTCATTTTTGAAGTATGCAAATGATAAAGGTGTGGCAATTTATTATATTTCGAATCGAAAACAAGATCAATTAGATCCTACTCTACAAAATTTAAGACACTTAGGTATTCCACAAGCAGATAAAGAACATGTTTTATTGCGTAAAGATAAAAATGAAAAAGGGAAAGAAGGACGCCAAAAACAAATAGCTATGCAACATGATATCATATTGTTCTTTGGAGATAATCTATCTGATTTTATGGGATTTGATAATAAATCTGTACAAGATAGAAATCAAACTGTAGAAGAAATGAAGGATTCTTTCGGTGACAAGTTTATTATATTCCCAAATCCAATGTATGGAGATTGGGAATACGCTTTGTATCAGTATGATTCTAAGAAGTCTGATGCGGATAAGAGTAAAGTTCGTCACAATGCATTACGTGTATTTAAAGTTAACAAGTAATGTTCTAATTTAGCATGAAGGATTTTTTAATCGCATAAGTATGAACACATAATATCCTTTCTAGAAGAACGAGAGGTTCTTCTAACTGGCATAAACAATCTTTGATAAACCCACTAAAGAGGTAAGCTGACTAACGTCAGTGGGGTTATTACTACCAAAGGCGAAGTCCATTTCTGATATAGCAGACGTGCAAGATTGCGGTGTGGCATCACCAACCACTTCCACGAAAGACCTTATAGGTTCGTGGGCTACGGTACTGTGACCATAACGCACAGGTTGTTGGTTCCCCAATGGTTTAACGTCTGGTTCTTGACGACTTCATACATTTTACACAGCAGAAGAATTGGTTATTCCAACCTCATATGTATTCTGTTTTCAGAGAACAGTCGTTTTAGAGTCTTTTGGAAGAGTAGGAATAAAGTATACCATGTTTTGCTACGCAAAAGTAATACGGCGAACAAGTAGTTTTGGTATCTAAAATATTTGCTTCCAACCCACTATGTTTCAATGGTGACTACAAAATCTAACCATTGGTGAGTAGAATTGTTCGTTTTGTGGTATACATCACGATAGAGATTGGAACGCAACGCTCAGTCGTAGAGGGAAGCAGTGCATCACTTAACTGTAAGAACTACAGAGGTAGCCTTATTGAATTAGAAACCTTTAGGCTGTGCTGTTGTACTTAAGAATCTCCTATTTCAAACCGTCTGCAAGGATGTTAAGTCGTGAGTAGTTCAACTACTACACGTATGAATGTTTTATGAAAAATACAAATGTCGCAGAACCTATTCTAACATAAAAATGCAATAAACCACACTCCCTCTGCAAGCTAATTACTCTTTGTAGGGGAGGATTTTTCATAAGTTATATAGTTCAAGCAGAGATATAGGCATCATAAGGTAAGTACTTCATGAGAGATCAGTTAATTCCGATTTACTTACTATTCTATTTAATGGAATTGAATTTCACAAAAAAATTCGCAAAATAAAAGGATACATAATTTAACATCTTTATATACAGTTTATATCGATGGAAAGGGAAGAAATATGAGACCATTGTACAATTTGTTACATTATGTAAAACCATATATGTTCATGGCTATTATAGGACCTTTAATGATGATACTTGAAGTTTCAATGGATTTAATTCAACCAACAATTATGCAACGTATTATCGATATTGGAATTGCTAATAAAGATTTTCATTACGTAATAAAAATGGGACTTCTTGTGGTAGCTGCTGCAGCAATTGGATTAGTTAGCGGACTTGGATGTATGGTGTATTCTACAAAAACCGCAGTTAATTTTGCTACAGACATCAGAAAAGATGTGTTTGAAAAAATTGAAACATTCTCTAGTAAAAACCGCGATTCATTTGGAATAGGAAAATTATTAACAATCGTGACAAATGACATTACAACTATTCAATCTGCGATGAAGATGACATTACGGGTACTTGTACGAGGACCTTTGTTATGTATAGGGAGCATCATTCTTGTCTTTATAACTGCAAGAGGTTTATTTCAGATTCTAATGGTCGTGATGCCGATTTTATTACTGATAATTGTCCTTATTTCAACTCAAGCAAGTCGTTCATTTAGACGTACACAAGAAGCGTTAGATAAAGTAAATACCAAGTTACAGGAAAATTTGTCTGGTATACGTGTGATAAAAGCATATGCACGACAAAAATATGAAATTTCCCAGTTTGAGAACGTTAATGAAAATTTAACCAAAATTAATATTCGTGCCGTACAAATCATTTCCTTGATGATGCCAATGATATTAATGATTGTAAATGGTGGTATTGTAGCAGCATTATGGATTGGCGGGGAGAAAGTATTTACTAATACGATTCAAGTAGGAGCTATTTTGGCCTTTATTAACTATTTAAATATTATTTTAACGTCACTAATATCCATTAGTATCGTATTCACTTTACTTGTTCGCGCCATCACATCTGCTGATCGTGTACAACAAATATTACATACTGAAGCTGATATTATAAATAATATCAATCCGTATAATCCAGAACAAGTAAATGGAAATATTGAATTCAAACAAGTTAGTTATAGCTATACGAAGAACAATGAATATGTATTAAAAAATGTATCATTTAACGTGCGTAAAGGTGAAATAATTGGGGTTATTGGAGCTACAGGAAGCGGGAAATCCACATTGACTAAATTATTACCGCGTCTTTATGATGTGGATCAAGGTGAGATATGTATAGATGGGGTAAATATAAAAAAGTATGATTTGCATAAACTTCGCGCTTCAATTGGATTTGTGCCACAAAAATCCCTTCTCTTTTCAGGAAGTATCGAAGAAAATTTACATTATGGTAAAGAAGATGCGAATTATGATGAATTAGAAATGGCTACTACTTCTTCTTGTGCTAGAGAATTTATTAATACGTTTGAAAATAAATATCAATTTAAATTGGCACAAGGTGCCACAAATCTATCTGGTGGGCAAAAACAACGTCTGTCTATTGCAAGAGCGCTTGTAAGGAAACCCCCTATTCTTATATTAGATTCTTCTACATCAGCAGTGGATGCGAACGCAGAAGCTATGATACAAAAATCATTAAGAAAAGAACATCAAGGTACGACGATATTCTTGATTGCATCTAAAATATCTTCGATTTTAGATGCTGATAAGATTCTGGTCTTAGATAATGGAGAATTGGTGGGAAATGGAACACATGATACTTTATTAGAAACTTGTAAAGTTTATCAGGAAATTTATATCTCTCAAGGAGGACACTTGCAACAAAGAGGTGGGATACATCATGAGTAAATTTCAAAAGTTATTTAAAAAGAAAGACAAACGTAATAATACACAGGTAAAAAAATTAAGGACTGTCTTCCGAATATGGAACTACCTCGGTTATCAAAAAACATCTCTTATATGCGTTATATTTCTTGTATTCCTCACAACATTACTCAGTTTACTTAGTCCATATTATATGGGGATCATCGTAGATAAATATATCATGTCAAAAGATCTAAATGGAACCGTACAGATGTGCTGGTTGCTGATTTTGATATTTGGTATAACAACATTTTTAACGTGGTTACAGACATTTATCATGGTTAATATTGCATTGAAGACGATTCGAAAAATACGACAAGATCTTTTCAGGAAAATACACCAGCTATCTCTTCGTTTTTTCGATATGCATTCTAATGGGGATTTAATGAGTCGTATTACAAATGACATTGATAATCTAGAACAAGCTTTAACGCAAAGTGTAGTGCAAATTATTTCATCTGTGTTAACAGTAGTAGGGGTAACCATTACAATGTTCTCAATAGATTGGATTTTAGCGATTATAACTGTAATTCCAGTACCTATTATGTTTTTCATTACTAAAAGATTGGTGACCTACAGTAGTACGAATTTCCGAAAGCGTCAAAAAGATTTAGGAGATATGAACGGTTTTATTGAAGAATCCCTTGCAGGAGCTGATGTTATCACATTGTATGGAAAACAAAAAGAAATTCTGAATAACTTCAATAAAATTAATGAACGACTTAGAATATCCGCTACAAAATCAGATACATTTTCAGCATTTATTTATCCAGTTATGAACTTTATAAATAATTTAGGAATCGGGATTGTTATTGGAGTAGGCGCGATTATGGTCTTAAATGGTATAACAACAGTTGGTATTATTGTCGCATTTATCAACTATTCTCGTCAATTTTCAAGGCCACTTAGACAATTGGCTACACTTATGAACACCATCCAAGCAGCGGCGGCTGGCGGAGAACGTATTTTTGAGATTATGGATGAGACGCCAGAAATTCAGAATAAAACAGACGCTATTATTACTCGAAAGTTACAAGGAAATGTTACGTTTGACCATGTTACTTTTGGATACAAGAATGAAAAAGAAATTTTAAAAGATATAAATTTGCAAGCAACTTCAGGACAAACAATTGCATTGGTCGGCCCAACTGGATCTGGTAAAACAACAATTATTAATTTGTTAACAAGGTTTTATGATATTCAAAAAGGACATATTCGAATTGATGGTAGAAATATAAAGGATTATGATATTAATTCTTTACGTAGTAAAATAGGCGTTGTTTTACAAGATACTTATTTATTTGCTGGGACTATCATGGAAAATATTAGGTACGGACGTTTAAATGCAAGTAATGAAGAGGTAGTGGCCGCTGCACAAGCAGCTTCTGCACATGACTTTATAAAGCATTTGTCTGATCAATATGAAACGAAAATTGCTTCAGAAGGCACAAACCTAAGCCAGGGACAAAAACAGCTTATAGCTATTGCACGAGCAATTTTAGTTAATGCAGACATTTTAATTCTTGATGAAGCGACCTCAAATATTGATACAAGGACTGAATTACAGATACAAGCTGGGTTAAATAATTTAATGAGAGGGCGAACAAGTTTTGTTATTGCTCATCGACTGAAAACAATTGAAAAAGCAGATCAAATACTGGTCATTAAGAATGGACGGGTCTTTGAAAGAGGAGATCATATATCTCTTATGGAGAAAAAAGGTCTTTATTTCCAATTATATAAAAAACAGTTTGGAATTTGATAAGCACATTAAAAATACGATTTTTTCTATTAGAAGAAATCGTATTTTTAATGTATATCATTTTGAAATTTCTTTTTGAAAGCAACAGCTAGACTAATGAGTGAGGTTCCTTACTACCGAAGATGCAGTCCCTTTCTACTGTCCCTGACGTACAAAATTACAGTTCACAACCACATTTACTACAGCCCATATAGTTTCTTGAACTAGCAGACTATCAGTATGTTCTCGCCTGTTGCTTATATTTCAATATTTTTGTGATAAAAAAATTAAAATTTTGTATTATTTTTTACTTGGTGCTGGATAGTTTTTAAACAAGAATTAATATCACGTTGACTTTTCAAAATAATAATATTCTTTTTAGAACCTAGTGCTTGCAAAAACTGAAGTCGTTCAAACATTTTTCGTTTTCGAGGATAATAAGTTGTGTATATAAACTTAATAAAGTTCCAATCTATTTTTTCCTTACACCCTTCAGCCATATCGGGCCTTGTTTTCCCAATGTTCGTTATCCATCTTTTAATAACACGATATAAACAAACATACAGTGGTAGTTCTAAATAAATAATAGTATCAGCGTTTTCTGCACGAACTTTCACAGTATTATTATAGTTTCCTTCAATAATCCATTGATTTTGGTTCACAATTTCTTGATGCGATTGTGAAAAATCCTCAAATGAAGCGGCTACCCAATTAGGTTTCCAATATAGGGCGTCTAAATGATACACATTAATATTTAGGATTTTCCCTAATGATCTTGCGAATGTTGACTTGCCTACACCTGCTGAAATTCCCATTACCATGATTCGTTGCATCACATGATCTCCTTTATGTGTATGTTATTTATTCCAAGTAACCCGTAAGGGCCACTTGGAATAAATAATCAAATTTCTATATTGTGTGTTTTAACTTCCGGTCTACCAATGGAGGAATAGTATAATTTGAATTTTTTTACTTCATTTAATTCGTAGCAATTACGGCCATCAAAAATATTAGCTTCTTTCATTAACCGTATATAATTACTTAAAGGATAATTTTTAATTTCATCCCATTCAGTAATAATAAAGGCTATCTCAGCATCCTGTATAGTTTTATCTATGCTACTCATGTATTCTACTTCGGGGGGAAGAAATTTTTTTGCATTATTTGTTGCAATTGGATCATACGCTCTAACTACTGCCCCCATAGATACTAGTTCTTGGGCTATAACTATAGAAGCCGCTTCACGCATATCATCTGTATTAGGCTTAAATGCTAATCCTAAAATCGCTACAGTCTTACCTCCTAAGTTGCCCAACTTCTTTTTTGCCTTCCGAATTAATAAGGAACGTTGTTTATTGTTTACTTGAATAACTGATTTTAGTAGTTTGAATTCATGGTTTACACTACCCGCAATTTGTACCAATGCATGTGTATCCTTTGGAAAACATGACCCTCCATATCCAATTCCTGCTCTTAAAAACTGTGAACCAATCCGTTTATCCAGTCCCATTCCATATGCTACGTCATCAATATTGGCATTAACACGGTCGCAAATATTAGAAATTTCATTTATAAAACTAATTTTTGTTGCTAAAAAAGCATTAGAAGCGTATTTAATTAATTCAGCACTTTTAATAGTAGTTTGAAAAATTGGAATCTGAAATTTTTCATTCACTTTTTGAAGTGTAATTGCGGCCTTTTTACTATCGGTACCTATTATAATACGATCACCATGAAAACTATCATAGATTGCTGAACCTTCACGTAAAAATTCTGGATTTGAAACCATATGAATTTTTACAGTGGCTTTTAAATGATTTAAAATTACGTTTTTAATATAATCATTTGTTCCTACGGGGACTGTACTTTTTATTACTATAATCATATCTTTTTTTATACTCTCAGCAATTTGTACAGCCACTTGGTTGACGTATTGTAAATCGGCTGCCCCATTATCCTTGGATGGGGTACCGACAGCAATATAAATCAAATCTACGTCATTTACAGCAGTATGATAGTCAGTTGTAAAGAATAATCTACCTGCTTTCATATTTTTAACCATTAATTGATCTAGTCCAGGTTCGTAAATAGGTGAAATGCCTTCTCGCATTTGTTTTATTTTTTTCATATCAATATCAATACAAGTTATCGTATGCCCAATATCGGATAAACATGCCCCGGTAACTAAGCCAATATAACCTGTACCAAAAATAGCAATTTTCAATCTATAACCACCTCAATCACTATTTAGTAATACAAGGAAATGTTTCGCATTATTAATCGTGGAAAAATAACAAAATTTACTTGTATTTAATAAAATCAAAATTTAGATTCTTTTCCATTTTTTATTCTGTAGATCTTGGTTTAGGCTCCTTAATATCAGCGCTATTTTCATGTTCTTTTGGTACCATGCCTAGTGAGTCAGTTATTCGACTACTTTCATTAAATATATAATCTATACCGCTAATTCTAACTATAGGCTTATTTGTACCCCTTTGTCCCATGATTAGCGCAGCAGTGGCAGCAAGGAGATCACAAAAAGTTTCTTCCGATTTCTTTATTTTACCGGTGGCAGGATCGACTGACTCGCTAACTCTTAAAGCTGGTATACCATATAGTCCTATTGCAATCTGAGTAGATCCTAATTTTTCAATACGCCCATCACTATCAGTGATTATTACTCCAACTCTAACATTTAGCTTTTGTTGCACTATTTCACTAATTTTTTTAGCACTCAAATCAGGGTTCTCTGGTAAAAGCATGACATGATTAGAATCGATTTTGTCTATTCCGGCACTTGTTAAACGCATTCCGTTTGGTAACCAGGCACCAATATATTGATTTTCTATATTTATGTCTAACTTATTTCCAGTGGGGTCACCAGTTTCGTCAATCATTTTTTGAATGATTCTAGGATCTTTTCTTGGAATCTTTTGATGGATTTCATTAGCTAGTTCACTTGGTTTTACGTTACTTAGAGCTATGTCTCGCCCCTCTGCTGTTGAAATCGCTTTTGATGCTACACAAAGTATGTCACCATTGTATATTTTAAAATTCGATTTTACGGCTGACAGAGTAATAATTTCACCAATATTATCACCTTTATTAATTCTTGGGATGTTTGGAATTGCTTCGATATTAATTTGCATGAGTTACCTCCTTTAATATCTCGCGCAATGCAATAATCGATTTCTTTGAATAACTATATTTTTCTTTTTCAATTCTGGCGTGGGTTTCAATACTTATAGTAATATCTTGACTGTCTGGAATGTGTTTATTTAGGAGAGAGAGAATTTGCGTATAATTAATATCGCCCGTTCCAACAGGGACATATTGAATAGAACCTTTATTGCAAATAAAGTCTTTAATATGTATATACTCAACATGTGGTGCAATTTTTGCTATAAACGATTCATCGATATTTTCACCAATTTGGATTAAATTTGCAATATCCAACCATATTTTAATATTGGTAAAACGATTATTGGTAATCAAGTCAGCGAAATTTTCTAGCTGTTTTTTAGCAGAAACTGTGCATACAGGTTCATTTTCTAATAAGAATGTATGTTTATTTTTAATTATTTTTTTAAATATTTTGTCTTTCAAAAGAATATCAAATGGATTTTCCATTTTTCCTAAATAAGAAAAAATCCTAATTTTATTAATGTATAACATGTCAGCATATTCTAGTACGCAATCCACCAATCGCTCTTTTTCTATAAGGGATAGGTTTGGATTTATACCAAAATTATCATGTACGATTGTTTCTTGTAAATCGTTGACATGCCACTTGAAAATAGGGCTTGCTATTGCAATGGGCGTAATTTTTTCAGATTTTAATCTATTAGAAAAATCAACAATTTCTTTCCGATCCATTAAAGAAATATTTTTTCCATCAATCATGCGCAATTCACATGTATGTAAATCCATTTCTTTTAAGAAGGAAAAAGATGTCTCTAAGTTGTTCGAAATCTCATCGAGATTGATGGTCAGTTTAGCTTTCATGAAATGGCCTCCATTAACAATTTATGAATTTTTTTTAAATCTTCGTTTTTTATATGAATATCTCTTTCAAGCCAAATAGACAATGCTAATATCCCCTGATAAATCATCATCCATAAGCCATCGATATTTTTTGCTCCACTACCAGCGAAAAATTTTCCTAGGGGCGTTTCTACTGGATTAAAAACTGCATCAATAAATAGTTTTTGCTGCAGATGTATATTCCCTAAAATCTCCATATTGAACGGCGTCTTTTCTATATTTCCCTTCATACCAGTTGATGTTGTGTTGATAATGATATCAGACTTATTAACTATGTCTTTTACATTACAATACGGTAGTAGAGTAATTCCTAGGTCCTTTTGTCTCTGAAGTAAATCGTGGGTTGAATCACTGACATTTGGAGAGTTTCTATATATCACGTACACATTATTACTAATTTTTCTTGATGCATAAATTGCAGCTCTACTTGCACCACCAGTTCCAAAAATACAAATGACGGGTTCATTCTTTTTCGAATGAATTAGCAGCGGTTTATATAAGCCAAACCAGTCTGTGTTAAAACCGACTAGACCATTATTATTTATCTTGATTGTATTTACTGCACCGATGCTTGCAGCAGTTGCATCTAATTGATCAATATATTTTATTATTGCTCGTTTGTATGGAAGTGTGACATTCAGTCCGACATATTTATTCTGGGACAACATTGTTAATGTGTCCTCCAACTCGTCGGGTTCTACATCAATTTTGTCGTGGCGATAATTATAATGACATCCAGAACTATAAATTAACGCATTGAACATAATATCCGAAACAGAATGATCTACTGGATTACCAATTAGTGCAGAACATTTTATGTCCATATTCCTCACTCCTATTTTATTAAAATAAACAAGGGTTTAGGTGTAGTATACCAATAAATGATAAACGTTAGTCCTTAAATAATATTTTTAATATAAGTAATCAAGGTTTTTAAATATTGGTTTGAGTTTAAAAAATAGGTATACAGCACCAAAATAGGTCTATACTATCCATAAACAATCAATGGATTCGATGTCGAAGATGATTAGTTTCATGGCATACTATGCAAATAGGATGAGGTTTGGCATAAAACTGTAAATTATTTCGATCACCTTATTGTTGAAACTTTTCAAAAATTAAAAGAGGGAGCAAGTAACCATGCATCATCAACTAGCACCTAATGTGTTAATAATTGGATATGGAAAAATTGGAAAAATTAAAGCGAAAATCTGGCGACAATGCGGGGCAAACGTTTCGATATCCGATATCACTAAAAAACAAATTGAGAGTGCTCAGACGGATGGATTTAGTATTGATGAACCTCCGTTTCATACAACATATAATTTTATTGATATTTGTACACCCTCTGGCACCCATATTGATGTTTTATGGCACTTAATCTTGATGGGGAGCAAGTTTGAGCGTGTAGTAATTGAGAAACCTTTGATTAGCAATATCCAGGAAAAAAATAAATTGTACCAGTTGCTAGATAATGATGATTCTCTTTATGAAAAAATCGTCGTAAATGAACAGTATTACAAATCAAAGATGATAAAACTTTTGAGAGAAAAAATCAAAAATGATTCAATAATATCTCTTCAGATTACCATGTCAAAGAATCGTACAGTTGACAACAAACACGGGAGATTTTTTGACCATGATATTGGTTCTTATGGCATCGAAGTTCCTCATATGTTAGCAATTTTAGAAATTTTAGATCAATCGATTAATGACAGAAAACTGATGAAAAACGTTTTGTATGTTGATTCTAATAATAAAAGTAATCAAGGGGTCCATATTGAATATGTTAGTGACAGTGGTGCTACCGTAAGTATAAATAGTTTTTTGGGAGATTTTAAAATTTCTTCTAGTAATAAAATTTTTCATAATTTAACTATAGATAGGCATGTATTTATAAAAGGGAAAAAGTTTGAATACAGAGTAACTTTAGATCCTCACCCTTCACAGAAGCGCTTGGTTACAGAGTTGAATTTTGGTACGGAATCAATATTGATTCGTGATGATATGCTCAAAGAGCATATCTCAGACATAATTAAAGGAAATATTGCTGAAGGGTGTAAATTGAAATATGCCATAAAGCAGTCACAGCAAATTATGTCACTATTTAATAACGCAAAAATAGTTACAATTACAAAGGAGGATAATCATGTCCATAACAGTTAATAACAATTTAATTACCCCAGACCAATTACAATATGAAGTAGTAGAAAGAAAAGGGTTAGGCCATCCTGATACTTTGACAGATGGCATTGCTGAGGCTGCCGAAATTGAATATTGTAAGTATTGTCTAGAGAAATTTGGGTATATCCCTCACCATAATTTTGATAAGGTCATGATTCTAGGAGGACAGTGTATACAAAAATATGGTGGTGAAAATTTCTCTGATCCAATAAAAGTCATTTTTATGGGGCGAGGAAGTAAAAATTTCGGAAGTGAAACAATTCCAATGGGAGAAATACAAATTAAAGCAGCAAAAGCTTATTTATCTAGAGTTTTACCACACTTAGATGTAGAGTCCGAATCCATAATTGTGTTTCAATCTATAACTAGTTCGCACAGTACACGTCCATACTGGTTTAGCCCTAGAGATAAAAATGATTTGCCGGAATACAGCGATGAAGGTCCAACTGCAAATGATACAGCCACAATGATTAGCTACTGGCCACTTACAAAATCAGAACAGCTGGCGCTTGATATAGAAGGGTATTTTTATCAAAATAACGATCAAGGATTACCCTATCCTCGTTTTAAAGAATTTGGTGGTGATATAAAGGTTATGGTAGTTAGAGATGGAGATGCTAGTGTAGCTACAGTAACCGTTCCACAAATTACGACTATGACTACAACAGCGGATCAATATTTTGAGCGTGAACATAAGTTGAGAAATAATCTAACGAATTATATACAATCTAAATATCCAAACGAAAATATTAATTTAATTATAAATACGCAGACACTCGGTCGTAATCCAAGACCGTATCTTGTTACTGCTGGTTCTTGTACAGATTTTGGTGAAGAAGGTGCTGTTGGTCGTGGGAATAAAACCCACGGTATTATTTCGAGTTTCCGTCCTAATACAATGGAGGCTCCGCATGGTAAGAATTCCACATACTTTGTTGGGAAAGTTCTTGGATATCAAGCTGATGTAATTGCAAAACAAATATACACTGTTACAAAATCACCGTGTCAGGTTATTCTTCGTGCTAATATTGGAGACAAGTTATACGCACCGTCGAAAATCATAGTTTCTACTGCTCAAAAAGTTAGTGAGGAAATCGTGCAGGATATTGTAAAAGATTCTCTTAGCATTGGTAGTGAAACAACTCTGCGAATTATACATGAACAACCTTTCCTTCCACGAACTAATGTAATCGACGAAAAAAATTATGGGAAAGATAAATACTGATTTTCAGTAAAGGAGCGGCTTCATGGTATACAGTATTATTAACGATTGTGTTGAAATTCAATTTTCATCTACAGAACATACTATATTTAATAACATTTTAAGCGCTCAAAAAAAATTTGGTATTTCTAGCTATAATAAGCTAGAAATACCAAAAATATCCGGATTAATTCATTACATTACAGATGAAATTCCTCATGTTACTTATAATGCTGCTAATCGTTGTTTATCAGTAAAAGGTCCCTTAAATTGTTTTAGTGGTGGTCAAGCATTACATTTTCTTTCAGATTACATGTTTGAATGTCTACAAGCACCGTATACCAATAATTTATTAATTCATGCTGCTGCAGTCTATTCAAAAGAAAAAGATACATCCTATTTAATTTTAGGAGAAAAAGGTTCTGGTAAAACTACTTTATCTTTTCGATTATGTGAAGAATTGGGGTTAAGTCTTATTGGAAATGACTTGGTGCGTGTTGGATGTAATGAAAATGGTGAACTTTTTACGACTGAGGGGAGTCGTTGGTTTGATGTGAGAGAAACAGCAGTAAAGGCAGATAGTTATATGGAAAAGCTATCTGCTAGATTACCTTCTAACTCATCAAATTCATGGAATAATAAGACTAGAATTTTACCCTCTGATTATGGAATAGAAACTCATTCGAAACAGTCCAAAGTAGATAAGGTTCTACATGTTAGAATGAACTCTTATCAAAATTACTTTTCAGCGTGTCCGTGGGAAGGAGTCCAGAGAAGTTTGATATTGCATGAAAAAGTGGGTAGACATATATCGGGTCAAGCAACACCTTTTCAAGATGACCAAGGTAATTATCTCGGATCATTACCCAGTATAAATTATGATAACGCTTCGTTAGTACGGGATAATATTGTAAGAGCTATGATTGGTGCGGGGATAACAGAAATTTCTGGTCCGAGTAGCCAATCATTGGTGGACTGGTTTAAAGGAGAGATTTTATGATAGCTATTGGCATTCCAACCTATAATGAAGCTAAAACTATATCTAAACTGACGCAACTTATCGATAGTGCGGCAATAAAAATGGGATTAGAGATAATAATTATTAATGCGGACAATAATAGTTCAGATCAAACAGCTACAATTTTTTCAGCAACAAAAACAATAAATGAAAAGATTTCCATCATTACGCATGAAATTGGAAAAGGCCATAACATAAAGGCAATATTTGATGCTGTAAATAATCTTGACACCTGTGATGGTTGCATATTAATTGATGGAGATATTACTTCATTTTCAGAAACCTGGCTTAGAAAATTTATTGCATCAATTAGGAACAGTGCTGATTTTATTGTGCCTAATTATTCTAGAAATTTTCAAGAAGGAAATACAACCAATCACTTTGTTTATCCACTAACCTTCTATCATACGAACGGAAATTGTCCAAGACAACCAATTGCTGGTGATTTTGGTTTTTCTATAAAATTCATAAAATTTTTGGTTAATTCTGCAAATTGGCATAAATATTGTTATGGATATGGTATCGATGTATTTTTAACCCTGCAGGCTTTATATAATAAATTTCAAATTGAGGAAGTTAATCTCGACAAAAAAGAGCATAATCCTAGCTTTGAAAAAATGAATGCTATGTTCGTTGAGGTTGCTAGTAGTTATTATGAAACATCGAGAATCCTATTTGAACATAAAAAAAATAACAGTATTTTTCAAACATTGATAAACCCTAGTTATCCATCATCACTATTTCCGCCTGAAATACCTTTGTGCCCTCAAAAAATCTCAGAAAGGAAAGAAGAAGCTACTCACATCTTATCCACATCAAAAACAATATCTAATGTTGGAGCAAAGATTATCATTAGCCCATCAATTTGGGGGGGGATTTTGCTGGATCATGAAAAACAAATCGGGCAAATAGACAGTCTAATATTAGCTAAATCCATATTGCCATATTATCTGTTACGAGTTGTAGACTATTTACAAAGTATTTCCAATGTAAAACAGGCAGAACATAATCTTGAGGAGACACTGACATTCCTGAAAGAAAATATAAAATAAGTTATATAGAATTTTAAATTTTGGAGGAAGTTAGATGAGGCTTTTAATGCTTATTGCAAAACGAAATACCAAACGTGGTACTACAAAACGTAGCACATATATCTTACATGCTGATCTGGCTTATCAACACGCTCTTGATAAAGGACACGAGGTATTTCTTGTAAATGCATACAAGGAAAATGAGAATGAATCCTACTGTGGTAGAAATAATTCTAAAATTTTTTCAGATCCCAATCCTTTCATAGCTGTCGCTCAAGCACTTAATGTTGATGCTGTTGTTTGTCTTTCAACAGAAAGAACCCTTGAAAGAGACGCATTCATAAAAAAGGAACTTGAAGATAAAAGTATTCCTGTGATCGCAAACCCTTTAGAAGCTATACAAATACTATCTTATAAAGAACAAGCTAAAAAATTTTTTTTTAAAAATGGCATTCCCACTTTGCAAGGTGGAGGATTTCAAGACAAGCATGAGCTCCAGACACTAGTAAATCGTCTTGGATTTCCACTAATTATTAAGAGAAGTGGGTTCACAGGTGGGAACGGAAATACAATATTAAAAAACTACGATGATTTAAACATTTTTATACATGGAAAAGAGTGTTTTGGCGAAGAGATTTTAATTGAAAAATTTGTTAGTGGTATTGAATTAGCTATGGAGATTGTAGGCAATAATGGCCATTATATGTGTATGCCATTAATTTATAAAGGACTTACTACTGAAAGGCCTATAAATCGTTTATGCTATGCACCTTATGCTGGAGAAATAATGCAAGAAATCATAAAACAAATAGCATTAAAAATTGCAAAAGAACTAAATTTATGCGGATGTGCTGAGTTAAAGGTAGTATATGAACCGCATTCGAATGCTATTTATGTTTTAGATGTGAGTCCACGGACAAGTGGTACTACCCTTTTAACGATGGCATATACAAATATTAGTATACCCAAGGTTCTTATTGATATAGCTGATAATACTTGGAACAGCAGCTTACCTGTTACTACAGGTAAAATAAGTATCGAAATAGATTTAATTTCAGGGATTCCCCAAAGTGTATTAGATGAAATATACGCTCTTCCGACATTTTTTGAGTGTAGTAGACATACTAAAGACGGGCTATGTGTAAAGGTTATTTTAAATGGCAATACAAGGAGTGTCATAGCAGATATAGAAAAAGTAAAATCACTTAAAGTAAGTTCGGGGCTTAAAGATACTAGTGATTTTCAAAATCTATTGCAAAAGTTCAAAAAATAAAGATTTTCGAGCGAGTGTAAGCGATCGAAGAACCCCCAAAACCCAGTCCTTTAGCTGTGGATATTTACATTGTAAGAAACTTTGCGACATTACTCGAATTATATATTATTTGGAGTTGTTCATACATGCATCGGTATTATAAAGAATTGGACTCACTT
Source organism: Bacillus sp. AF62 (assembly GCF_050312695.1). Classification (NCBI taxonomy): domain Bacteria; kingdom Bacillati; phylum Bacillota; class Bacilli; order Caryophanales; family Bacillaceae; genus Bacillus; species Bacillus sp. AF62. Next base: position 17,108 of record NZ_JBNPJZ010000117.1, read on the forward strand.
AGAGGGGTGGCTGCACTTCTGGTTGTCATTACCCATTTATTGTTAGTATTTCCAAGAATCCAGTCACATACCTCTTTTCAGAGCGACAAATTGATATTTATATTGAAATATTCACCTATTCGTTCGGTGTTCATTGGTGGATCCGAAGCAGTGAATTTATTTTTTGTATTAAGTGGTTTCGTTCTAGCATTACAATTCCTGAGAAAAACAAAAGTGGAATATATGCCTTATCTAGTCAAAAGAACGTTTAGAATATATATACCTTATTATGTCTCAATTGCTACAGCAATAACATTAAGCTTTGTATTACCAAGTGGACATATTGATACTTTAAGTAATTGGTATAATGAACACAGTTGGGTGACATCATTAGATTGGAAGGGATTAATTGGACATATATTCTTAATAGGTAATTTTGATTCCGATGTTTATAATAACGTAATTTGGTCTTTAATACACGAAATGAGAATTTCTATTATATTTCCATTAATTATGTTCTTTATTATACGTTATACTTTTAAAATTAATATGCTAATCTTTTTACCTATATCTATTTTAGGATTTAATTTAGGTGGTTATGGAGATACTTTGGGCTATTGTATCATGTTTGTGTTAGGTGCTTTACTAGCTAAAAACAGAGAGTCTTTCATTAGAAAATATAATCTCTTTAGTAGAAATAAGAAAATACTATGCCTTTTATTAGGAATTTTATTATATTCTCTACATCCTCCTGGTATGTCAGCGAATGCTAACCTACATTTTGTAGTAAATATTTTGAACTCTATGGGATGTTTAATAATAATCATATCTGCATTATCAAATGGAATATTCTCGAAGTTTCTATTAAATAAAGGCCTAAATTTTATAGGGAAAATTTCCTATAGCCTTTATTTATTCCATTTTATTGTTTTAGCAGCTTGCATTAAGATGTTTTATAGTGTAATGCCAATAGCAGTAATACTCACCCTTGTATTCATAATAAGCTTGATAGTATCTACAATATCTTATTATTTCATTGAAATACCTTCAATAAAATATGGAAAAACATTAGCCAGAATTATTAGTAAAGCTAAGATTTGACCTTTAGATAATAGCGTACGGCAACCTCGCCATCAAGCTAAGGAAAACCAGTTCTATTGCAAAGTTTTTCAAAATAGAGTGAGAAGTAAAGACGGGCTATGTGTAAAGTTTATTTTAAATGGTAAAATAAGCAATGTTATAGCAGATATAGAAAAAGTAAAATCACTTAAAGTAAGTACAAGACTTAAAGATAGTAGTGACGTTCATTTCCTACTTCAAAGTTTTAAAGAGTAAACAACACTGTTCAAAAATTAAAAATGGAGAATTATAAATACATTATTCAAGTGAATATTCGGCATTTTATACTTTCAAAAAATCCTGGAGGAAGTTGAATGAAAATTTTAATACTTTTCGCAAGACGGAATGCACACTTGCTTGATATAGCTTATCAACATGCTATTAATAAGGGACATGAGGTCTACGCTTTAAATACATACAATGAGAGAAATAAAAATAACTCTCAAATTTTTTTAGATCCTCATCCTTTTATAGAAATTGCTCAAGTACTTCATGTTGATGCCGTAGTTTGTTTTTCAACAGAAAGAACGCTTGAGAGAGATGCCTTGATTAAAAAAGAACTTGAAAATAAAGGTATTACTGTGATTGCAAATCCTTTAGAGCTAATAAAAACTCTTGCTTATAAAGAAGAAGCTAAAAAATTCTTTTTTCAAAATGAGATTCCTACTTCTCAAGGTGGAGTGGTGAAAAATAAGCATGAACTCGAAACACTAGTAGATTCACTCGGATTTCCAGTAATCACTAAAAGAAGTAGGTTCGCTGGAGGAAAAGGAAATACGTTATTAAATAATTACGATGATTTATGTACCTTTGTAAATGGAAGAAATGATTTTGGTGAAAAGATTGTAGTTGAAAAATTTATAAATGGTATTGAACTAGCTATGGAGATTATAGGTAATAACAATCATTACATTTGCATGCCATTAATTTATAAAGGAGTTACAAGTATAAATGGGGATCATCCTACAGAGCGTTTGACCTATACACCTTACGATGAAGAAAATATTCAAGAGCTCATAAGAAACATAGCATTAAAAATTGCACGAAAGTTAAAGTTATGCGGATGTGCAGAGTTAGAAGTAGTATGGGATTCACATTTAAATGCTATTTATGTTTTAGAAATGAATCCACGAATAAATGGTAGTACACTAATGGGGATGGCACAGACTAATATTAGTATACCTAAAACTCTTATAGATATGGCTGATAATACTTGGAATAATAGTTTGGACGTTGTTACCGCAGATAGATTTAGTCTACTATTGGATGTAATACCAGGTGTATCAAAAAGGATATTAAATGAAGTGTCTGCACTGCCAACATTTTTTAAATTTAGATATAATAAAGATGGACACAGTATAAAATTTGTTCTAAGCGGTAATGTAAATGATGTTATGGCAGATATGGAAAAAGTAATTATGCTTAAAGTAAGTTCGAAGCTTAAAGATACCAGCGATTTTCAAAGGTTAGCAAAAAAAATAAAGAAATCTGAATAATCGGTCTTTTGTCCGTTGAGAAAGAGAATTCAGGAATGCGGATTCTCTTTTTTGTATACAGCATGCGTTGTTTCAATCCCATTAATGATACATGAAGTAAGTCAAACATCGATTTAGCTTAGCGGTAATCTTGCTCAATGAGACGATTACGAAGTTTTGTTTTTCTAGAATGTATCTCAGCTTAAAAATTTTATAACCGAAAGGAATTCTTTCCCAAAAAAGGTTCTGGTGCAAATAAGGGATATATTCCAAAGAGCAATGGGGATTCCTATCGGAATCGTTCTTTATGCTGTTAAAGCAAATATTTCATTGATAAGTTAGATTGGAAATGCCAATAAAGTGTGGTACTTGAGCCATAAAAATTAAAATTGCTAACACATTAACAAAACCAATCATGACAGCACGTGGAATAAATTTCATTAATCGTGCTACTTTAAATATCCCAAAAATAATTTGTATAACACCAGTCAAAATTGTGGCTGCTAATAAATAATTCAGCCCATGTTCTTTAACTAAAGGAACCATAAGCAATGCCATCGCACCTGTTACCGCTGAAATCATTCCAGGACGACCACCTACAAAGGCAATAATAACTGCAATACAAAAAGATGCATATAATCCTACCATTGGATCTACACCCGCAATAATGGAAAATGCAATTGCCTCTGGAATTAATGCTAGTGCAACTACAATCCCCGCGAGGATATCTGCTCTAACATTAGAAAACCATTCTGTTTTTAATTTTTCTACCACTGTTTTATACACCTCATATCATTTATTTTGTGGCTTTTAAGTCTCATAAAAGCCGCGTTCACGATTTAATAAAAACAGTCTAACACTTATCGTCCCAAAAAGGAACCTTTTTGATACTGATTTTTCGACGCCAAGTTATGGTATGATAAAAGAAACATCTTAACTGTTAGGAGAGCATGTATGTTAATCGGATATATGAGACCATATCAAGATGATCTGAAATGCGAGGGACAACTAAAAAACTTAGAAAAAGTAAAGTGCACAAAAATCATTTCAGAGGAACATTCATCAGCAAAAAAAAGAACACATCTTAAAAGTATGATAAGTAACCTGAACCCAGGTGATAAAATAGTCGTTACAAAACTTTTTACATTGGCTGATTCAACACGCCATCTGGTGGAGTTAATAGAAAAAATTGATATGAAAGGTGCTTACTTTCAATCTCTTACTGAGGGAATCGACACAAGCAATCAAGCTGGATATCAATTCAGCTTGATTTTAAATCATCTTGTTAATTTTCAAAGTGACGTGATAAGTGAAAAAACAAAAAAAGGCTTATACGAAGCAAAACAGAAAGGAATCACTCCAGGACGACCAAGAAAACCTGATGAAAATGTAAAACGTGCGATTGTTATGTATCAAAGTGGAGATTATAGTCTTGCTCAAATAAAAGATGAAACAGGAATTAGCAAATCCACGCTATACAGATATCTAGAAAATTAAACATTAATTATATTTGGCATTGAACCTAATTAAACCTACAAAAATTGTGTAGGAATGTAGATACTCACTATAAAAAAACAAACGATTCTTCCTCGACAGCTTGTTGAAAGAATCGTTTGTTTTTTATATAGACCTTGTTGAAAATTTCATTATATACCTATAAAGACAGCAAAAGGTCTTGTTATGGAAACGAATTCCAGGCTATGACCCATTTTTACACGTATCTCGGCTGAACCCCATCTTTTACTTACCTGTGTATCAAACATATTTATATGACATAAAAAACAGCACCTACTAAAGGTGCTATTTTGAATTATGTTTGTTATGTTCATGGTTGTAAAAGTTTTTGTATATCTTCTACTCGTAACCCTGTGAATTTTGCAATATCCTCTACAGGCATTCCATTTTTATGCATACCATGAATTAATTGTGCGCGCTCAGCTAGTTTCCCTTCCTCACGAGCATGTGCTAATTTAGCTTGTTCATCAAATAAAACCTTTTCTCTGGCTTCATATTGTAATCGAAAGGAACTGTTTTGGCTCATGTCTTCCCATTTATTCATTGCCTTCTGTAGCATTGGGTCTTGATTCATCGCAATTTCCTCCAGTGTGTGGGTTAAATGTTCATCCTCATATGCTGGTAAGAGTAATTTCAAAGGAATTATTGTACAACGTGTTTTTCCAGGGAAACGTTTTTTCATCATAGAGGTTTTAATCAGTTTATAACCTTAGAATTTTTAGATTGGATTGAATCTAAAAGGAGGTATAATTACTCTTATGTTTGTGGTGATAGTAACACTAACCTGCTAAAAATAGGGGTTACTTCTAATATGGAAAAGAGGTTTTCTCAACTTAAGAATCCGGTTAGTTATAGTGCACCTAACTTTCGGAAATTATTAGTGATTCGTCATTCTTATTCTTTTGCTTTAGAAGCATATATTAAAGATAAATTTCAAAATCAAGTAGCATTTGGAACTGAATGAATTCATCCAAGAAAAGAAGATATTCATTACTTATTAGAAGAAGGATATAAAGATGATGATATTTTTATGGCATTACTTCAATTCGATGAATGGGAATTAATTGAATTGAATACATGGAATCAGAATAGTATTTAGGAGCTTGAAAACAGGTTTCGTACGCTTAGATGAACCAACAAACGGATTTAATCCACTCATTGACCTTAAACGGTTTACTGTGTGATACATGCTAAGATATAGCAAACAGCAGGCGTACAATGTTATCATTATGCGCCTGTCTTATCATATTGGGAGACTCTGTTGTAAAGTGAAAAGACGATCAAAATTGTTCAAAATTACATCTCTAATTTTGCAAAGATACAACGTTGGGGTGCTGTTTTCTTTGTATTATTTATTGTGTTGCTTCCATACGCCATGATTTTTATAATAGGTGTTCCGTCCATTCATAAAATCAGCCGTATGACCAGGAATACTATATTTTTTATTCTTTTTTCTCACTTTCTTTTCCAAGCGCCTTTCTTCTCGCATCACTTGGACATCCGCTTTCCATTCTTTAAGTGCATTCTTTTTACTCCGCATTATATATAAACCCCTTTATTGCGCGCGCATACACAAAAAGCCCCCTATCATGCAGGTTCTTTCCTAGAATGCAAAAAATAACTCTTACTTTACTTTTTTCAATTATTATCATAGCGAATTAGCATGCTAAAACCTAGAAATTCTTCAGAATATATCATTTCTATTTTGTCCAAAAAACAGACAAAATGTTAGCATACAATTTATATAATAAAAAAGAATATTGCATTGCACATTTTTGATGCTGCAGTTTCATTGCATTGGACTTAATAAACGAGAAAAAATAGGTCATGTTGATAGATGGACTGAATTGTTTTGGTTCCTTTTGTATAGGCAGTAGGCGTTTCTCAAGTCAATGCATCTAATTTATTGTGTGTACCTGCAAAAAAAAACCTGTCATTACAACCAATAATCCATATGAATTGGTTATAACAACCAAACGTTCTCGCTGTCAGTTCATTTGTGGCGCTGATATTCTATTGTAAGACGTTTTAAATCAAGTTGAATAGCAAAACGAATAAATCGATTACTAACCGTTTATAAAGGTTTTAGATACCTTTAAATATAATAGGTGTTTTTCGTAGGTGAAATACAACTTCATATACACTGTATGCTCCTTATTTCGATTGATTATCCTCTGAATCAACGAAGGGGGATTACCTTTGTATCGCTCTATCTTCAGTGATCTTACCAATTTACATTTCTAAAATCTTGTATCACGATTCATCCTAATTAGACACAGCGGTTCGTAATCAAGTTCCATATCATGAAACAAGAAAAATCAATACCATTGAGAATTATTATTTTTTAAAATGAAACTCGTTTATTTTTATATATAAAAAGTCTCCCTGTTATTTAGTCTTGTCTATACAAAGTCGATATTTTTGATGATTCACAACGGTTCTCTCATATGGAAAGTCGCCACCCATAGGGGTTACAATTTCAATTAATATGGATCGTTCATACTTTTTAATCACGATACCAGTAATCTCCATACCATCTCTTTCAAATACGATTGTTTCTCCTATTTTCGCTTGCATAACAAACCTCCTTTAAATTCCAATTTTATATATGAACATATAATAAATCGAGTCTCTCCTCTTGTAAACACAATCCGAATTTTCTCAATTAAAATTTGGATACATGTTACAAAAGAATAAGATGCTCCATGAGTTATTTGTGTCGGAAATTGTAAAACAAGCTATTTTAGATGCCGGAATCAATTTTATAAACAAAATATGTTTCTTTTGTTATCATAAGGAAAAAGAAAAATAGGGGAGAATGGAAGATGAATGCAAAAGAAACGAGAATTCAAATTATAAATATACAAGAACAGCATTGCCGTGGATGTGAATATCTATTCGGATCCTATCAACATTGCATTGCAAATTGTAAATGGGGGAAAGAAGTATACCAGTTAGGAAAGCATTTGTCTGGTGAGGAAAATGTGAAAGCAAAGAATGCAGAATGGAAATGGGATCAATTGTGTGAGGATACGGTTCAGTTACGGAATACAGGAATGGGATATGTGGAAATTGCAAAACGGTTAAAATGTCGCGCCAGTAGTTTACGTGAGCATTTGAAAAAGCGTGGACTATATGAATGATGTACTAACGATGTTATAAGAATATGGATGGTATTTAAAAGTGAATAAAAAACTTGCAATGTTAGTATGCGGTATTTTTACTCATCCGCCAGTCCTTATTGAGATACATGCTAGTATGTATGGAAGGAAGTAAATTTGTTTCAATACGATGAACATAAGTCGTATTCTAGCCAAATGAATCCAAAACCTGAGCTTAGGTTTTGGATTCGCAACATATAATGCATGCAAACTTAGATGTTATTTTTTTATATTGATTTTTCCAATGGTATTAAATTCATCATCAGGTTTTGAGACTCCCACGACTAAAGTCGCAAGCCCTAATCCTTACGGATTGACGGGTGGGATTCTTGAATGACTAAACGTTCGCAGTCCATTTCTGTTTTGAACAGACTTCAAGATGAGGGCATCTCATTGCCCCTCCTAAGACAGTGCCTATAGCATCTTAGGCTGATTGACTGTTACCATCAATCACAGTTGCGTAGCGAATATTCATCGCCCCAACAATATCACGATGTTTCTCAAATCCACATCGGCACTTGTATTTTCTGTCTGGTGCTTTGTTCTTTTCAGAACATTTCGGACATGTTTGACTTGTATAAGCAGGGTTCACATATTCTACCTTAATACCAACTAAATTCGCTTTGTATTCAATGAATTGTGCTAAACGATAGAATGACCAAGTGTGTAGATTTTTCTCGTTTTTACGGCTTGTTCTTGCCGTCTGTCTAATATTAATTAGTTGTTCTAAACGAATAACAGAAATGTTATTATCGGTTGCAAAGTCAATGATTTCACGACTTACTTTGTGGTCTTGGTCTTGCATCCATCTTTGTTCTTTATCATCAAGTTGTCGAATGGCATTTAATTTCTTATTTTCACCTAACTTCTTACGAACACTACGAAACTTACGTTTCATATATTTGTTTTGTCTACCATTGCCGAAGAAACGAACTTTCTCATCGTCTGTGATGGCTACCGCAGGGACTTTAAGACCTAAATCTACCCCTAAAATCTTCGTTCCTGTTTTTTCATTTGTAGGAATTGTGACAGATATTTGAGCAATCCACTTATTAGATTTCTTCGTGATACGAAGTGTACCTAACTTGTGTGTTAACAAATTAAAATTGCGATTATATTTATCAGTTAATAAAGCACGAACCTTTAAGCGAGTTGATTTTCCATTTACCATGAGTGGAACTGAAATGTGCGTGAAGTCAAACGAATAGTTTTGATTGTTCCATACACAAACAGGTCTCTTTAGAATCGGAATAACTTTGTATTTACTTTTTTTCACCTTTGTAGAAAACACACTTTTAGCGTCTTTAATTGCTTGGTTCTTCACTGCGCTTGGAAGATTCGCTTCAGCCATTTCAGATACAAGTGTATTAATGACTTTGATATACTCATAGCTACTTTGTTCCAATAACTGAATTTGTTCTTTTGTTGGAAGCAATTTAACTTTGACTGTGATTGTTTGTGACACAATTTTCACCCCCTCGTCTTTTGATTTTCAACATACTGTTTAATTGTCTCAGTCGATACATTTCCAGCAGTAGAAACAAAATAGGAACGTGTCCATAGACTTGGTAAGGAACGAGTTAGTTCATTAGAACGTAAAATCCCCCCATTTTTCAATTCGAAAATCGCTATGATTTCTATGACACCAATATTTCCATTTTTCTTCTTTACATGAATCTCATATCTTAGAGTTGCTTTCTGCTTCTCTTCATCAAATAAAAAATCATAAAAAGGTGACAATGCCCGTGTTTCTACTATACTTTTTAAAACCTCCATGTGAGTATGAAACCCTTGTATATTCACCTCCGTACCAACCGTAACCTGTATATATTGGTCACTAAAATAATCTGATATTTTATCTAACTTCAAATCTAAGATAACATCTTGATACACTTGCTTTAAAAATGTATAAGCTTGTTCTTTATTCAACACGATCACTCCTTCCATATTTCGTTTGTCCATGCATTTCAAAAGGGGATAATAATATCTAATCTTACTTCATCAAATGTATCAAATAGATGATAGTGGTTCTCTGCTTTTTGATGAAGTTTTTCATAAATGGAGGCTAATTGGCTTTCAAAAATAGTTACAATAAAATACATCAATTTCTATTACCTTCTTTTTATTACCATCTTGATTGCCTTTATAATCGCTAGTTTAGATACATGTAATTTGCTTGAGAATAACACAGAGTTTGTTTAGATGTTTTTATAAAAAACCCCGTTATTTATAATTTGTATGAAATGAACCAAGTTTATTATATTAGAAAAAACATATTGTCCTTATAGCTAAATGATTGAGAAATAAAGATGTCTTGTAATCTATATGTAACAACTTTTTATTACATATAGGGTGCATGGTGCTTAAAATGAATGTGTAAAATCATGCATATTCCGAAGGGATAAACTTTTTAGGAGCAATGTAATTACAGACCAGTAGATATTCGAGGGTAATGAAAAAAATAAAATTCAGAATATTTAATTTGTTTTTTCTCAACATTTGAATTAAAATAAACCTATATTCTATCATTCTCACAGAAGGGATTAAAAAGAGATGAAAATGGTCTTATGTTCATTATTAGAAGAGTTGCTGCAAGACTATGAGAAACATCACTCACGTATGTATTTTATGTTCAAACAAGACGAAGGGGACTATGTTTTTACTGATGTGAATCAGGCATTATTACAAACTGTTCATCAACAAAGAACTGATTTTGTAGGACAAACCATAGATACTGCACCGCATCTTGGAGATGAAGCCACAAGGAAAAAAATAAAAAACATTTATCCATTAGCTTGGTCCGGAAAAAAGTGATTTTTTACTGTTTTCCAGATCGTAATGTAGATATATTTGTAATCACATATCTTGAACCTCAATATGAACAAGGTGAAGTGGTACAAGTGAGAGGGCGCTGTGCATCCTTTGCTAAAAATGAATTCCAAGATACGTTACAATATCTTGAAGAGTTTGTCACTTTTGAAATGTTACCTGAATAATTCACAGTATGTTCCTCCACCAATCACATATATAGGCTGTGTATATGTGAAATCATAGTGTGCGCGATTATTTTCTCAACAAAAATGTTGGGTACATATGATAGAATAAATCTAGATAGGGTTTTTATGTATATTTGTCAGTATATCAAGAGATGTTATTAAAATTAAAGTGGTTATCAAGCTAAAGGAAGACACTCATGAGAGTGTTTTTCTTTTTCAAAAAATGATGAGGACTAAGAAAAATATCATGTAATACATATATGCTCCTTATCCATATGCTTTTCTAGGGACCTTTAGCTCAGTTGGTCAGAGCAGACGGCTCATAACCGTCCGGTCGTAGGTTCAAATCCTACAAGGTCCATCACTATTGGTATACTTTTCTTATTAGAACATACATGGGTATGGACAATCCTAATACAGAAACAGTTATATGAATCATATAATAAGATTGAGAATGAATATAAGTAACAAACAGACAAAGGTGCTCCTAGGGGCACCTTTGTCTGTTTATAGAACTTTAATATATATTACTTCTCAATATATATAGAACGTATAATCGTACGTGTGTATGGATGCCCCGCTTTATTTTTCCCTTTCACATCAATGGTAAAATTGTATACACCTGATTGCTCTATATGCTGTAACGTGGTAGATAGCGTATGTGCATCTACTTGCTGAACGCCATCAGATTGTGAAATCAGTGTACCTTTCTGATCGACAATTCGAACCGTCATAGAGACATCCTCCGCTTCAACTGGATTTTTATCAGCAGATTGGATTTGTAATTTTGCTTGATTTGCTTTCAGTTTAGCCGGTATTTTCAAATGGAAAGGTGCTTCTTGTTGATACTGTACCATCGCTAAATAAGCATCTTTCCTTTCCGTATTCATACGTATCTTCCAGTCTCCCACTTCCATACTTTTTATTTGAAATGTATGAATAAAGGCCCCTTTAAAAAAGGTATCATCACCCGTTGTTACTACCGCATCCTGTTCGGTGTAAACCTTCCCTGATGGCGAAATAAGTTGTATCTCTACTTGTTTACTCGCAGTTAAAACCGATACAGTTCCTGATGTCAATGTATCCACAGAAAACACAGCGCGGTTTTCTTGATGTGGGATCAGTTCTCCGCCTAAAACCGTTTGGTTTTCTGTCGGTCCTAACTCCGTATAGGGCTCATTCTTAGAAGGCGCGGCATACGGTGACCATGCTGGCCCCATTTTTTTCGTTCGTAAGTAAGGTTCTATGCGAGAAAAGACGGCACTTCCCGTTCGAATCGAATCATGATCTAATGTAACATCAGAAAAAAGGTGGGCACCGTACGGCAAAGTGGTACTCCATTCACTGACAAGTCCATCGTTATTTCCATATGGTGACAAATACAATCCTCCCATAGATAAAGCAGAAAAAGTGGGCCCCCAACTGGTTCCTGCTATCGTGTAATACTGATTGGATTTTGTGGCAGGATTCGTATCAATAATCGAGCGAAAACGTGCCATTTCTCCGGTTTGTAACGCATACGTTCCTTCATCTTGTTGCCCTAGTAAAGAGGCCAGCCATCCCGCCCACCAACTATAGGATAAATCTGCTAGATGTGTCCCATAATGAGGGGACCCAAGTGTGATGACCTTATCAACAAAACGATGCGCCCCATATTGTACAAGAGCCGCTTGTGTATCAATGCCCCCTTTGCTATGCGCGATGATGTTGACTTTTTTCCCGAAATGTTGCGAAATGGCTTCTAATTTTGCAGCTAATAGTTTCCCATTTGTCCAAGGACTTACCGACCCTGTTCCCGCCGCATCGTACAGTTGTACAAAAGTAGTTTGATAGCCAGCATCGTAAGCAAGGTCATACATCGTATTTTTTCCATGATAGTAAGTATCTCCATACCAATCATTTGCTTTTCCATTTTTTCCTTGCACAAATACAATTGGTGATTTAGTAGGATCTACCTGTGCAGGTGTTGCCCCCACAAACCAATCCCCTGGACGGAATGTTTCTTTTGGTGGAAATACCTTTCCGTAATTTGGATATGTTTCTGCAGATACAGAATGTGCGTTATAAAAAATGAAAAATAAGAACAGTAAAAGAAAGGATTGCAGTAGTCTTTTACAATATTTCAAATAAATACCCCCTCATGCTTTTTATCTTTACATACACTTTCAAATGAAAATTACATCTTCTCACCTCCTTGTACATATAATTCTTGATGATATTCGGTCTCTAAAAGAGAAAACCCTTTTATTCTAGCCGTTTCGCGATATTTCTCAAAATACTTCCCGTATATCCGATATATAATGGGGAGACCTGGCAGAATTGTCTAGGATCATAGAAAAAGAACGTACGTACGATCCGAAGGCTGCGTCATTAAATTTATCTGTGTCTATTTTATTAACTTAATATCACTACCTGTAACATTGGTTACGCAGGATTAGATGCAAAACAAGATTTCTTCATAGACGGAGGAACGGGCTCACGTTCTCGTAGTAAAGAAAAAAACAAACAGAATTTACAACACATGTCGTCCTTTTTAAAAGAAGACCATGCAGATTTTGTCTTGTTACAGCATTCCGTTCTTTTGATCGAAATGAATATCAATTTTTTCAACAGGAGTTATCCTACCACGCTTCTACATTCGGTTATAATTATAGGAATCCATGGGATATGTGGAATTAGGACTGGCTACTTTTTCTACCTACTTCATACAACAGACAACTCGTTTTCAATTACCAGGGAGAGAACCTTGGCCCAAACAACTCTTTGATTTAGATCGTGCGATGGTAGAACACATTATCCCGGTTGAAAATGGAAAGAATTTACGAATCGTAAATCTACATGTATCGGCATATGATGCAGGTGGAAGTATCCGCAAACAACAACTGCAATACGTAAAACAATATATGCATACACAGTATCAGAAGGGAGATTATGTGATTGTAGGTGGCAACTAGAATCAGCTACTGTCGGATATTCAGTTACAAGACCCCGCATTTTTAGATGCCTGGCCCAAATGGTTAGTACGTTTGCCCCAAGATTTTACAGAAGGAGGCTTTCAATGGGCTGTAGATTCTTCTGTGTATACGATACGCGATAATCGTAAGGCATACATAAAAGGAAAAAGTTTTGTGACCATTATTGATGGATTTTTAGTCTCACCTAATGTGGAAATCCTTCAAGTCAAGGGACACGATTTACAGTTTACACATAGTGATCATAATCCTGTGAGTGTTGTTTTTCAATTACAGTAGAGCAGAAAACATACGTTTGAATAAACTTTTGGGAGACGTGAATAAACATGAAACAAGCATATAAAATTGTTGTTATCGGAGCTGGTACAGCTGGGATTTCCTTGGCTGCTCATTTACTCCGTCATGCCCCTGTATTAAAAGAACAGGTAGCCATCATAGACTCTGCTCAAACACATTATTTCCAACCACTATGGACCTTTGCGGGAGCTGGGATTGTCAAAAAAGAAGCAACGATGAAAAAGCAATCTGACCTCATTCCAGAAGGCGTACATTGGATACAAAGGAAAGTTGCGGAAATAAGTCCTGTAGAAAACAGGTTGCTGCTAGAGGATGGAACTATTATTGCCTATGAAATTTTAATTGTAGCTGCGGGTATTCAAATTCATTGGGATCACATTAAAGGATTGAAAGAATCGATTGGACAAAATGGTGTTTGTAGTAATTATTCGTATGACTATACGGATGCAACCTGGAGAGAAATCCAACAATTTAAAGGAGGAAACGCCATCTTTACACATCCGAATACCCCTATCAAGTGTGGCGGTGCACCCCAAAAAATTATGTATTTAGCTGAAGAATATTTTTGTCAACAAGATGTCCGGGAAAAAAGTAAGATTATGTTTCAAACAGCAAATCCGCATATTTTTCATGTACCTCGCTATGCTTCCTCTTTAGAAAAGGTGATTCAGAGGAAACAAATTATAACGAACTTTCATCAGAATTTAGTAGAAATTAACGTTGAAAAAAAAGAAGCGATTTTTGAAGATCTACAAACAGGTAACAGAGAAAGCATACCTTATCATCTCTTACATGTTGTCCCGCCTATGGGACCACCTGATATGATCAAGAATAGTTTACTAGGAGACGAAGAGGGATGGGTAGATGTAAACCCTTATACACTGCAGCATGTACGGTACCCCAACATATTTGGAATCGGAGATTGCACCAATTTGCCAACTTCTAAAACGGGGGCGGCTATTCGAAAACAAATCCCTGTTGTAAGAGAAAACCTGTTGGCATTTTTACAGGGACAGGAGGTACAAGCGACATACGATGGCTATACATCTTGCCCCATTGTCACGGGATATAAAAGTTTGATTTTAGCAGAATTTGATTATCATCAGGAAGAACAAGAAACATTTCCGTTTGATCAATCGAAAGAAAGATATAGTATGTTCTTGTTAAAGAGATATGCACTTCCTTTTCTATATTGGAGATATATGCTGAAAGGCATTGTATAAGAAATGACGGCTCTGGTGCAAAAATAGTGGGTTTATGAAAAATGAACGAACGATTCCTAACGGAATTGAAATTTATGCTGTTAAACCAAAGATTTCATTGATAAGATACATTTGCTTTTGGACAGACTTCTCCCCTTGGAGGGTTTGTCCTTTTTTGATTATATGCATAGCTTCTATTCCAGCGATTATTTTTGTAGCTGTTTGCAAAGATTTCAATCTCAGCATATTCCGAATCCGTTTTTTGATAAATCGATGATCTTGCTCAATGATATTGTTTAACGAATTTACCGAAAGAATTCTCCTACCTCAAGCGTGTGAAGGGCGCTAGCCCAACGGTAGGTGGGAGATGAATTTCGGTTTGGCATAGCCAAACACTTTTGATAAACTAGCTATATGAAGCTCTTTGATAACTTGATATATGAGGTTGCAGGAAGAAAATAGAGTGCGAACAACAAGCCATTCGGTTCCTGCGTAAAATATCAACCGTACCAAGAGAGCGTCCAAGTGTTGGACATCTAGGGGGGGAACACCCCGAAGTAACGCTCAAGGAGACGAAAGGTTGCTTCCGTCGTGGAACTGAGAAGCTCCCACTTCAAGCTTTGCTAAGTGGCGAGTAGTTCACTAACATATGATTACATATAGAATTACCCCATCCCATATATATTCTATCATAGATGTTTCTATCGCATACAATATCCAGCAATTTGAATAAAATATACTTCTCAATCGGTTTCAATTTGAAAGCAAATTCCCCCCTGCAAAATCGCGTCTTATTTTCATCACTTTATATTTCTCAATATACTAGTAAAGGTTAAAAAAATGATTTGCCATATATAAATACTGTTGGGATGATTTTAAAACAATAAACGATAAGCAAAAAGATCATACAAGTTAGATGCCTATTGTTGTAATCCCAACAAGACAAAAAAGAAGAAGGGAGGGATGTTTATGAAAACCATCTGTGTTTTTCATGAAGCATTTCCATAGTCGAATGATTTGGTTTCCATACTCTATGAAAAAATCTGAACCCTCATGTGACAGTCAACTAGAATTTTTTGATTTTTGAACTGGAGGAATTGGATGAAACGTATAAGTAAGATTATAATCATGTTGTTGTGTTGTACCCTGTTAGGTTCCGTACATGTTGTACAGGCAAGTTCTATACAAATTTCTAGCAAACTAATTATATCTAGGCCGGTTAGTAGCGTAGCGCAAGGTATGCTGGGGAATGCATTGGTACCACCACCTAATCCGAGCCCCTATGGTTTCCATGTAAATTCATCGAAAATAAAACGGCAATACATGGCACAACACCCTTTCCAGAAACCATATCTGTATACTTCACATTTGTTCCCTACACCCTTTCAAATCGACCGATCCATTCAACCACCTGATGAGAAACTAAACTTTGCAACGTTCGCTGCTACATCAGCCACTCAACAAGTATATACAATGGCACAATTACAAGCACTTAGCTATGAAAATCTCGTACAAGTACTTTCGACCATACGTTGGAGTGACATTACGGATTTATTTCAATTTAATGCAGACTCTCTCGCATTCTATCAAGATCAAAATCGTGTGCAATTTTTAATTCAAGCATTAGCAAAAAGAGGCGCGACGTATACCACAACCAATTCAAATGGAATAGAGACGTTCGTGGAAGTATTGCGCTCCGGATTCTATTTAGGCTATTACTATAAAGAGCTTGCTTATCTCAATGAGCGTACGTTTCATGATACCTGCTTACCTGCTTTACAAGCAATCGCAAACAATCCAGCTTTTCGACTTGGAACAATAGAACAAGATCGAGTTGTGAAAGCTTATGGAAATTTAATTGGAAATGCCTCGAGTAATCCAGAAATTGTATCGTTAGCGGTTCCAATTTTAAATCAATTTAATCAAAATTTACAAACGTACGCGAAAGAATATTCAAAAGGAACAGCGGTATACAGTCTCTTAAGTGGCATTGACTATGATCTTCAAATGTATTTGTACCAAACTGGTACATCACCTAACCAATCACCTTGGTATGGGAAGATAAACACCTTTATCGATGAGATTGGAAAAATGGCATTATACGGTCAAGTCAATGCCGACA
Source organism: Bacillus sp. AF62 (assembly GCF_050312695.1). Classification (NCBI taxonomy): domain Bacteria; kingdom Bacillati; phylum Bacillota; class Bacilli; order Caryophanales; family Bacillaceae; genus Bacillus; species Bacillus sp. AF62. Next base: position 33,946 of record NZ_JBNPJZ010000117.1, read on the forward strand.
CGGGATGGATTATTAATAATGGAATTTATTATACAAGTAGAATAGGTGATTTTCATACCACGGCACAAAAAGGGTTACAAATGATTACGAATGCCTTACAAGTGTATCCTTATTTAAGTGAAGCGTATCTAACTGCCGCTCAGCAAATTGACGAAAGATATAATGGAAAAGATTATAAAGGAAATCTGATTTCATACAAGCAAATTCAAGAAGCAGGTAAGAAAAAATATATACCGAAAGCTTACACATTTGATAACGGATCTATGATTATTCGAACGGGCCAACAAGTAACAACGGAGAAAGCCCAAAGACTCTATTGGGCATCTAAAGAAGTCCAAGCCCAATTTTATCGTGTAGTTGGTTCCGATACACCATTAGAACAAGGGCATCGCGATGATATTTTGACTATGGTGATTTATAATAATCCTGAAGAATATCGGTTGAATCGTTTATTATATGGGTATGATACGAATAATGGTGGAATGTATATTGAACAAGATGGAACCTTCTTTACGTATGAGCGAACACCACAGGATAGTATCTATAGTTTAGAAGAGTTATTTCGTCATGAGTATACACACTATCTCCAAGGGCGTTATCTTGTTCCAGGGTTATTTGGTGAAGGGAAGCTCTATGAAAATGAGCGTTTAACTTGGTTCGAAGAAGGTGGTGCAGAATTTTTTGCTGGATCTACCCGTACCCATCAAGTTGTACCCAGAAAAACAATCGTACAACAATTGGCCGTGAATCCTTTGAATCGATACACCTTACAGCAGACCTTATATGCCACATATGGCAATTGGGAATTCTATAATTATGCGTTTGCCTTACAGTCTTATTTGTATCAAAATCAGTGGGATTTATTTTCTCAATTGCACCATATCATAAAAAATAATCAAGTGATACAATATGATCAATATCGTACAACAGTCAGTAAGGATGTAACACTCAATGTGGCGTATCAAAACTATATGCAGCTGTTAATTGATCATCAGAATGAATATACCGATTCAGCTGTTTCAGATGAATATTTACAACAGCCCACAGCGAAGCCTTTGGCAGATGTACAAAAAGAAATTACCAAAATTATACCGCTTCAAAATGCGAATATGACAGAGCAAACATCTGACTTCTTTCATACGTTTACCTTACAAGGTACGTACACAGGAATGAAAACAGCAGGTGCCGAGTCCGATTGGAGAAATCTAAATACGGTATTAGATACAATACTAGAGCAGTTATCGGCGAAACCTTGGAATGGCTATAAAACAATGACCGCCTATTTTACAAATTACCGAGTCAATACCAATAATCAAATAGAATGTGAGATTGTTTTTCAAGGTATTGCAAATAATATAGTGGAATCCAAGGAACCAAATGAATCCATTCAGGAGGCAACTCCACTACCTTTTCGAACAAATTTTATAGGTCACTTTGATGCAAATAATTCCTTAGATATGTATCAATTAAATGTGCAATCCCCAAACAAATTGGCTATTGAGGTAATCAATCAACATCAGATTCAAATGAATTGGGTCCTATACCACGAAAAAAACTTGAAAAATCCAGTAGCGTATGCCAAGTTTCAAGGACAACAATTATTTGAAACGTATACGGCACAACCCGGAAAATATTATTTATATGTATATAGTTATGACAATCGACCAGGCAGGTATCAGGGGCTTGTCACAATAGAATAGAAAAAGGTAGATTCGTTATTTTTGTACAGTATGGGGTATATCCATACTGTTTTTTAGTATTCTCGACTTTTTTATACATTTATTTCTCAACTTCAACGGATTGCATCTTTCCTACTCGTTTTATATG
>NZ_JBNPJZ010000062.1:0-33431 GCF_050312695.1 Bacillus sp. AF62
CTTGAAAATAGCAGACAGAGTTGCTTATTGGCAGGTGTAGCGATTTTATTAAAAAGATTTTAAACAGGTTCTAAGACCATTCTTTTCTAATTCTTTTAAATGATAATGAATTTTCGCCCTTGAAATGCCGAATTTCTCAGAGAGTAATTGTCCAGTATAAGGACGTTCGCATAGACGTATCATCATTTCGGCACGTAGTGGATCGCTTAATGCTTTTAGTTGGCTATAAGTAGTTAGTGTTAATACGGGCTTCAACATGATCAACTCCTTGAATTAAATTACTCGGTCAATATTATTTGACTGAATTGTATCAAGGATTCTATTTATTTTCAATACTTTCAGAAAATTTCTTTTTTTACTCTGTAATCTTCTGTTCATATTCCGTTCATATTTCTTTTTTATGATTAGTGCATAGAAAGAGAGAGGAAGGAGCGAGCGAAATGTTTTTAGCTCTGCGTGAATTGAAACAATCAAAATTAAGATACGGATTAATCGGACTCATTATGGTGTTACTATCATTTTTAGTCCTTGTTATTTCAGGATTAGCAAATGGATTATCATATGATAATGCTTCATCGATTCAAAATATGGAGGCAAATAAGTTCGTTTTAGCAGATGATGCGGAAAATAAATTACTTCGTTCACAAATTAAGAAAGACGATGTAGATAATGTAGTAAGTCAAGTAGGCGAGAAAGAGGCAGTTCCGTTTCGTGTGAAAGTTTCAACATATGAAAAGAAAGATAGTTCGAAAAAGGTTGATATCGCTATTTTTTCAAGTGAACGCGATTCATTTTTAGAACCGAACATTGTAAAAGGTGAGAAATTAGGTACAGCAAATAATGAAATGGTTGCTGATGAATCAATTAAAGAAAAAGGAATCGATATTGGGGATACAATTATCGATCCTGTTTCAAAGAAAGAATTTACAATCGTCGGATTTACGAAAGATCAAATGTTTAGCCATACACCAGTCGTTTATGTAAATGAAGACGTATGGGGATCTATTTCACAACCAAACCAAAAAGATTATAGTGCAATTGCACTTAACACAGATAAAGAAATTAAAAATGCTCACGTTATCGATAAAAAAGAAGTACTGCAAAGTATTCCAGGATTTAAAGAAGAGCAAGGAACTTTAACGATGATCATTGCGTTCTTACTTGTGATCGCTGCGTTATTAATCGGTGTATTCTTCTATGTTATTACACTACAAAAAACACAGCAATTAGGTGTATTAAAAGCAATTGGTACGAAGAACTCGTATTTAGCAAATAGTTTAGTCGTACAGGCGTTATTCTTATCAGTCGTTGCGATGGTAATTAGTATCGTGCTTGTACAAGGATTAGAACAAATTTTACCAGTGGGTATGCCGTTCTTATTAACAACACCGATGATTGCACAATACGCAGCAATCTTTATCGTAATTAGTATTTTAGGAACACTTATTTCGTTATACCAAGTATTAAAAGTTGATGCATTAGAAGCAATTGGAGGCGGGATGTAATGACTTCATTATTGAAATTAGACAAAGTAAGTAAAGTGTACGGAGAAGGGAATACGGAAGTAACAGCCCTTCATCCGATGTCGCTTGATGTGAAAGCTGGAGAGTTTATCGGAATCGTCGGTCCTTCTGGATCAGGGAAAAGTACATTATTATCAATCGCGGGTGCACTATTATCACCGTCAAAAGGGGATATTTACATTCGTGAGCAAAATATTACGAAGCTATCAGAAAAGGAAATGACAGACATTCGTTTGAAAAAAATCGGCTTCATTTTCCAGTTCGCAAATCTTGTTCCATATTTAAATGTGAAAGAACAATTGCTTTACATTGCAAAGCTAAAAAAAGAAAGTAAACAAGAATCAGAAAAGCGTGCGGATCATTTATTAGCGGCATTTGGATTAGGAGAAAGAAAAAATCATTATCCAAATCAACTATCTGGTGGGGAAAAACAAAGGGTAGCAATTGCTCGTGCGTTCATGAACAACCCAGATTTAATATTAGCGGATGAGCCAACGGCAAGCTTAGACTCAAAACGCGCACGTGAAGTTGTTGAAATGATGAAACGGGAAGTGAAAGAGAGCCAAAAAGCAGCAATTATGATTACACATGATGAAAGAATGCTTGATGTATGTGATCGTATATTGACGCTTCGAGATGGACAGTTAATATAAAAAAAGGAAAACCGTACCTGTATGTGCGGTTTTCCTTTTTTTAATGGATTTATTTAGAGAATAACGTTTTAATTTTATTACGAGTAAGTAATAAAATCCCGCCTAATACAGATAGCATTCCTAGAGCCATATTGTTTGATTGCTCGCTACCAGCGTTAGGAAGTTCTTTAGCGTTATTGTTTTTAGTACCATTATCTGCTTGCGTTTGTTTAGACTGTGATACTTCATTAATCTTGTTATCAACATTTTGCTTCGTTGTATGTAACTCAGCTAATTTGTCGTCAATTTTTTTCTCAGTATGCTTAAAGTCGTTGATTTTAATATCTAAGTCTTGTTTTTTCTTTGTTAAATCGTCTGAAACAGTTTGTTTCGATTGTTTAATTTCGTTAATTTTATTTAGTAAATCTTCTCTAGCCTTTTGTAATTCAGCTAGTTTGTTTTTTACATCTTGTTTAGCTAGTTCTAAGTTAGCAGAAAGACTGTCTAAATTGCCTTTAATTTTCTTAAGTTCCTCTAACGTGTTACCAGTATTCGGCTTGTTTTCTTTTAGTTCAGCGAGTTTGTCTTCAGCAGTTTGTTTCGCTTTCTTTAACTCAGCTAATTTTTCATCTACTTGTTTTTTAACTTCCTTAAGTTCATTAACCTTTTGATCAATGTTCTCTTTATGTTGCTTCATTTCATTCACTTTTTCATCGACAGTTTGTTTATGTTCTTTAATCTCATTCACTTTGTTATCGATATTTTGTTTATGCTCTTTTACTTCAGCAACTTTATCTTCTACTTGTTTTTTATGCTCTTTAATTTCAGCGATTTTATCTTCGGCGATTTGTTTGTCTTGCTGAAGTTTTGCATCTAACTCTTGTTTATGTTGTTTAATCTCGTTAATTTTTTCATCAGCAACTTGTTTACGTTCATGTAGTTCATTCACCTTAGTATCAACATTTTCCTTAACTTTGTTAAGTTTATTTAATGTTTGATCCACGTTTTCTTTGTGTTGCTGTAATTTCGCATCTAACTCTTGTTTATGTTGCTTAATTTCAGCTAATCGATCTCCCGTACTTTGCTGAGGAGTAGCATCATTTACTTCCGCATGAGCAGAGTTCGCGCCAGCAATCATTGCTAAAGCTAGTGTAGACGCAGCAATTGTTTGTTTTGTTTTCATATTTTTGTACCTCTTTTCTTTCATATGCATGAGCTGTTTTGTGTAAAATTGAGCATATAGAAGTAGATTCTTCCATCATTATATACCATCTGCGCCGTCTAGAGGAAGTATTTGCATAATAATCTATGATTATGTAATTTTTATAATCTCTTATTTCGGATAGGGGAGAACTCTTTAGCAAGATGGACAATTTTTAATATAGTAGAGTTTACATCCTTATTGTTACGAATAACAAACAAATAATCAGCCTCGTTTTCTATAGGATCTACTACGTCTTCATGTAGTGATTCAACTTGTTGGCGGTGGAGGACTTCTTTGAAACTGGAATAGTTTCCCCTAAAAATATTTGTACTTCGTTTACTAAGGGCCACTCTTTCATAAAGTACATCATCTGGGATGTCAAAGTGAACTAATACGCGTATATGTTCCTCCTTCTTAAACCATTCATTTAGCAAATACATTCGTCCGTTTAGGCTTCTATTTGAGTTACAAATAATAAGGTGTAAATTTGTATGTTCTTTCGCATAATCAACAATGAATTTTGAAAGACTGTGCTTTAGTGTATTTGATCCTTCTGTCGGTTGTAATTTTTCATAATGCGTGTTAATAAATTCAGCTTGGTTGTCCTGGTCCATAATAAAAGAATTAGGTAACTCTTTTTCTAGCTCTTTTGCAAATGTAGTTTTTCCACTGTGTGTTTTCCCTACTGTAATGATGACTAATCTTTTCATGACGCCCTCCATTTGTGTTGTTATAAACTGGAATATTCGGTGTAGATCGAAGTCTTCCTGCTAGAGATTACACAAATTGTTGGAGCGTTAGTAGGTTGAAAACTTGACAAAAAAACTTATTTATGATATAATTTACCAATATAAAAATAAGGTGTATAATAGGGTTCTCCTGGCCAGGGGAACCCTATTTTTGTTGTGAAAATGAAGGAGAGTGTATGTGCGTGAAACAAGGTGAAGCAAGTGTAACGTCGTTAGTATCAGCTTTCGGAAGGGCGTATCATAGTGAATTTGATAATCCTAAAATCTTTGATGATTATGTAGCTAAAGATTTCATTTCACAAAAAGAACGTAACAATATTGAAACGAACATGGTTCAAGGGATTCACTTTTTCAATAAAGACATTGCAGAGCAGTTTCAAGACAATCCAAAAGAAATATTAAAATGGATTACGCAAGTTCAGTTATCACCAACACCTTTAGCACGTGCGGCATATTGTGAAAGAGTATTACTACATGAAATTACATTAGGAGCAAAACAATACGTCATACTCGGTGCAGGCTTAGATACGTTCAGTTTTAGACACCGAGAATTAGAAAATAAAATAGAAATATTTGAAGTGGATCATCCTTCTACACAGGCGTTTAAGAAGGAAAGAATAAAAGAAGTAGAACTTGAAGTTCCAAATAACCTTCATTTTGTTTCAATGGATTTTACGAAAGGATTTTCCTATGAACAGTTACGCAATGAAGGATTTGAACATAAAAAGACTTTCTTTAGCCTTTTAGGTGTTACGTACTATTTAACGAAAGAGGAACTTGCTAGTTTAATAGAGTGCTTGTTTGAGATGATTCCAGAAGGGAGTTCTATCGTTTTCGATTATCCCGATGAAAACTTATTTACGGAAAAAGGGTTGTCTAACCGAGTTGAAAATATGGTAAAAATGGCAGTGGTAGGCGGAGAACCGATGAAGTCATGTTATTCTTATGCTGAAATGGAAGCACTGTTAGAGAAGGCGGGCTTACTCATTTATGAGCATTTATCACCAGAGGATATTGATGTATTATATTTTGAAGGACGAAACGATTATTTAGAAGCTTTTGAGACAGTACATTATGTACATGCGGTAAAAAGGTAGGAAATTAGTAGGCATGGGGAGGAATCTCTGTGTCTTTTTTGTATTACATTCACTGCCCTTGAATAAAGAACAGTAAAACCCCTAAGTATGTAGAACTTTGATTTTTATTACAATTTTGTAAGGTTAAGTAATAAAAATCGATAGAATTAGATAAATGAATGGGATATTCTGAGTGACGGAAAGAATATTCTGAAAAAAGGGGTAGGACAAATGAAGAATAGACAAAAAGCGTCGATAATATGCAAAGGTATTTTATGTTTAATTATTTGTATGTTAATTACGAATGAAGTGTGGTTTATGAAAATAGCGAGGGCAGAATCGGGTACATTGACTGATAGGAGTATAGAAAACTTTAAAAAAAAGCTGGATGAACAGATACCAAAATGGCAGGAGAATTATGAGGTACCAGGGGTTGCAATAGGGATTGTACATGAGGGGCGTATTGCTTATACACTTAACTACGGTTATGTAGATAAAAAGACAAAAAAAGCGGTGAGTGATGATACTGTGTTTCAGGCTGGTTCCATATCTAAAAGCCTTACAGCGTGGGGAATCTTGCATCTTGTAGATGAAGGTCGTTTATCACTAGATGACTCCGTTGGAAAATTTCTAACCAAATGGAAATTACCTAATTCAGAGTTTAATAATAATGAAGTCACGATAAGAAGATTGTTAAGCCATACAGCAGGGCTGTCTGCACATAAAGGATACCTTGGGGTTGCACCAGGAAAACATCTTGATTCTATCGAGGAGTCTTTGTCTGGAAAAGGATGGCTTAATGAACCAGTGGAGGTTACCAATAAACCAGGTTCAGAAACAATATACTCTGGTGGAGGATATACAATTTTACAACTTGTAATTGAAGAGGTTACTGGAATACCGTTTAATCGTTATATGGAAGAACAAATTATGAAACCTTTGGGAATGAACTCTAGTTCATTTTTACAAAATCCTGAAAACCCTAACCTTTCGAAAGGCTATGGATATTTTGGAGAGGAGCTCCCTAGTTACCAATTTACCGAACAGGCTGCTGCAGGCCTCAAGACAAATGTTACGGATATGATGACATTGATACTTGCAAGCATGGATGCAAATAATAAAGGGAGTGGTGTCATCAAAAGTGAACGTGTTGAAGAAATGCAAAAGCCAGTATTAGGGGAGAATGGTTTAGGTATATTTGAAAAAAAACTATCTAATCAATGGAAATTACTTTATCATTCTGGTGACAATCGAGGCTGGCATTCTTTTTATGGTTTCATTCCTAATACAAAGGATGGATTGGTAATCCTTACAAATGGTGAAGGTGGTATAGACTTACGACAGGATATTTACCATGCATGGATTGAACAGGAAACTGGAAAATTACCTGAAAGTTACTTCCCTCTAGCTGAACAGAGAAACAACAACTCCATTACATCAATTGTTATTGGAGCCACACTAGGTGTATACTTGCTACTATTTGTAATTAGATTGTACAAAGGTAGAAGAACTTTCATTTTTAAGCAAGAGAAGAAATCCTACATCGGATTAGTAGTTAGGACATTTTTACTTATTATTACTGCTATTCTCGTTTTTTGTGCTGCCTATTTGTGGAGGGGTTTCAGCTTGAATTCCGGTAATACAATAAATTTTATTCTAATAATGGTATGGATTATAACATTATTAATTAGTGGATTTTTCCCGAAAATTAGAAGTAATAAAAAACAACGTATGAAAATAAAAGATTTAACATCAAAATTTACATTTATGTAATGTTAAAGACTAAAAAGCTAGATTGGCGCGAATTGCTAATTGTGGAGTGTGCAAAAAAGACAAAACCTCTTAAAAAACACTTAATTTTTTATTCCATTAATCTTTACAATCGCCCCCTATAATGTGAATTGGACAAGCACCTAAGAGAAAGCAGAACGTGTCAGTTTGTACATTCTATTATTAGGGGGAGAATTTGTATGAAAAAGACGGTTGCTTCGTTAGCAGTTATGACTGCATTATTACCGACGTTTTCAGTGCATGCGGAAGGGAAAGAGCAAGTCCGAAAATCAGCTACAACTTTTAACGTTATTAGTGATATTCAAGGGGATTTAGGGGATTTTGATCATGTGCTAAAAGATATGAACAAAGTGACGCCACTTTCTAGAGCGCTTATTATCAATGGGGATATAACGCCGACTGGACAACAGTCACAATATGATGATGTAAAGCGTGTGTTAAATAAAAATAAGCATCCAGAAAATGTATGGTCTACTGTTGGGAATCATGAGTTTTATGCTGGTAAATGGACAGCGGATGGGAAACTCTCTCAAAGTACATGGCCAAATGGTGTAACGGAAGAAACACTATTTGGTCGCTACTTACAATTTAGTGGACAAGAAAAGGTATATCATAAAAAAGAATTAGATGGCTATCCACTTTTATTTTTAGGAACTGAAAAATATATGAAATACCACGATTCAAAAATGTGGGACGAAGTATATATGAGTGATGAGCAATTAGGTTGGTTAAAACAAAATTTAGAAGAGTATAGTCAAAAAGATAAAAATAAGCCAATCTTTATTTTCTCTCATCACGTTTTACCTGATACAGTATCTGGATCAAGACAATCACCATATTTACAAGATTATTTAAACGTGGATAAATTGTACGATATATTAAAAGACTATCCGCAGGTTGTTTTCTTCACGAGTCATACACATTGGGATTTAAACTTACCTGACTGGGCTGGTAAAAAGAAAATTACAGGCGGAGATGAAAAAGGCTTCACTGTTGTAAATACGGGCGGGATTGAAACAGGCTGGATGTCAGCAGGACCAAATGGAGGAGAGAAAACTGCTCCAGATGGCTATTCATTTAAACAAGGGTTACAAGTGAAAGCATATGGTAACGATGTAATTGTGACAGCTTACGATTACAAACGTGATAAGGATATAAAGAAGTTATTAATTAGTGATTCAAAAATTGCGCAGATGGCACCAAATGTAACGGCAGATGATCGTAAAAATATAATTGTCGGTGCAAATGAATATATGGAGTATTCTATAGAAGGAACGAATGAGTGGCATACGTATAGTCAAGCAAATCCTCCGAAATTTGATGGAGATAAAGTCGTATACGTACGCCATAAAGGTGAAATGAATTTAGAGCCGGGATTAACACAGTTACTTCGTTTTTCGGTAAATAAGTGATTGGAGGGAGTCTGCATTTGAATGTGTGGGCTCTTTTTTTGTTGATGAGAAAGGGGTTGCCTGTCTGTCGTTTTTTGTCGATAGATCGATATATTAAGAAAATCGTTGATATACTGCAAGTTACGATCGATATATTTGAAAAATCGTTGATATATTGTAAGTAATGAACGATATATTTAAAAAATCATTGATATAAATTTCATGTACCGTAATTAAGTTAAAATCATTAATACGGTTTTACTTATCAAAATGAAATTCTAATACATTTTTAACCGAGAAAGATGACTTCACCATTTTTACGTGTAATAATAGTAACGTTACATATATTGTGAAAGAAGTACAAAAGGAGCGTTACAATGAATTTAGCTAAATTCCCGAGAAAAAAATATACAGAATCATATACACCAATTGAAAAGTTAAACAATTTTTCTGAAGCACTTGGTGGCCCGACTATTTATTTTAAACGAGATGATTTACTTGGTTTAACAGCCGGTGGCAATAAGACGAGAAAGTTAGAATTTCTAGTTGCAGATGCACAGGAAAAGGGTGCAGATACGTTAATTACAGCTGGTGGTATTCAGTCAAATCATTGCCGCCTGACACTTGCTGCTGCGGTAAAAGAAAAAATGAAATGTATTCTTGTATTAGAGGAAGGGCTTGAGCCAGAAGAGAAGAGAAACTTTAACGGAAACTATTTCTTATATCACTTATTAGGTGCTGAGAATGTCATTGTTGTACCGAACGGAGCAGACCTGATGGAAGAAATGCATAAAGTAGCAAAAGAAGTAAGTGAAAAAGGTAGTACACCATATGTAATTCCAGTTGGTGGATCAAACCCTACGGGCGCTATGGGATACGTTGCTTGTGCGCAAGAAATTATGGGGCAATCATTTGAGCAAGGAATTGATTTCAGTTCAGTTGTTTGTGTAAGTGGTAGCGGCGGTATGCATGCTGGTTTAATTACTGGTTTTTCTGGAACACAAAGCCATATTCCTGTAATCGGGATTAACGTAAGTAGAGGAAAAGCTGAGCAAGAAGAGAAAGTAGCAAAACTTGTAGATGAAACTTCAGCACACGTTGGTATTCCAAACTTTATCCCGCGCGACGCTGTTACGTGCTTTGATGAATATGTAGGGCCAGGCTATGCGTTACCAACGCCGGAAATGGTAGAGGCAGTTCAGTTACTTGCGAAAACAGAAGGTATTTTACTTGATCCAGTGTATACAGGTAAGGCGGTAGCGGGATTAATCGACTTAATTAGAAAAGGTAAATTTAATAAGGAAGAAAATATTTTATTCGTACATTCAGGTGGTTCACCAGCTTTATATGCGAATACGTCTCTATTTGCGTAAGTGTAAAAAGCATTGGGTAACCAATGCTTTTTTGTTATATACTGGAATTGTCGGGGAGTAGGAGGAGGATTATATGAACTCAAATTTAAAATGGATCATATATACGGTACTCGGCATTTCTATTCTATTAATCTTATTTGTAGTTTATGGGGTGTATTTGTATTTCACATCTTAAAAGAAAGATCATAATAGAAGTGAACCATTTAGTAAGAAATATAGAGTGAGAAGTAAATCTAAATAAAACCAAAAAGGGATAAATAGGAAAATGTAGAATCTTTATATATAAGATGTTCTGAATTTTTAGATATAAGGTAGAGTGGAGGAAGAAAGATGATTCAATTTCCTATGGAAGATGCTGAACAATTTTTTAGATCCTATAGTATTGGTAGGTTTACAGTTAGTGAAGATGAAGGGAAATTAATTTTTAGTACAAACTTAAATGGTCATTCTAATTTATGGGCGATGGATTTACCCAATTTATCCCCTTATCCATTAACATATTGTAATCAATCAAGCAATTTTATTAAAACGGATTCTTTAAATCAATTTATTTTAGCTGGATTTGATAAAGATGGGGATGAAAATTATCATATTTATGCATTAAAACCAGAGGGTGGTGGATTGCTTGAATTGATTCCAGCAGGAGAGACAGAAAAGGATTACTTTGTGCATTTAACAGAGGATGGGGAACGATTATACTATGTCACAAGTAAAGATAACCCAATGTTCTTAAACTCTCGTTGTTATAATATACGCACAAAAGAAGATACGCTGTTGTTAACTGGTGTGGAGACACCTACATATGTAGAGGCAGTAAGTCCGAATGAATCAAGTTACATTGTTTTAAAGTCATATAGTAATACGTATAATGTAGGATATGTAAAAAAGGGAGAAGAACTTATTTGTTTAGTACCTTCAAGTGAGAAAGAACATACTGTAGGCTCTATTTCTTATATTGATGAAAATACAGTGATTTTCGTTACAAATTATGAAGAAGAGTTTTCCTATGTAGCTTCTTTTGATTTAAATAAACAGGAATTCAAACCAATCTGTAAAATAGAGAAGGAAGATATATCCGATATAAAATGGCATGCTGAAACAAAAAATGGCTACATTGTTTCGTCGAAAGGTGTTACAGATAGGTTATATAAATTTGTATGGGATAAAAAAGAGTTAATTCTATTGAATTCTCCGGTAGATACGATAAGTCAAATTGAAATTACAAAATCGGAAAATTTATATTTACTAGGTGAAAGTGCGACGAAAACAGCAAACATCTATTACAAGAAGAATAGAGATACAGAATGGGCAGCATTAACAAAAAACTATGTTATTGGTCTATCTGAATCTTCTTTTGTTGAACCGGATGTTATAACATATGCCTCTTTTGATGGATTAAACATAGAAGCATTATTATTCCGGTCGAAAGGAGAAGTACAAAACGGATATACAATATTTTGGCCTCATGGTGGTCCACAAAGTGCTGAGACGAAAGATTTCAGAGCATTATTTCAATATTTATTAAGGCAGGGATATAATATTTTTGCGCCAAACTTTAGAGGTAGTACAAGATATGGTTCAACGTTTACAAAAATGATTGAAGGTGATTGGGGAGAAGCACCGCGTTTAGATTGTGTAGCAGGGATCGAATGGTTATTTGAACAGGGGATATCAACTCCTGATAAATTATTTGTTATGGGCGGTAGTTATGGAGGATATATGACCTTATTGCTTCACGGGCGTCATTCAGAGTATTTCCGTGCAGCCATTGACATTTTTGGACCTAGCAATTTATTTAGTTTTATCGAATCTATGCCTGAAAATTGGAAACCGCTTGCAGTTAATTTAATAGGTGATATTAATAATGATAAAGATAAGCTTATACAAGATTCACCAATTACTTACTTAAATCAAATGAATAAACCGCTCCTTATCATCCAAGGGGCAAATGATCCACGAGTTGTAAAGGAAGAATCGGATCAAATTTTTCACGCGTTGCAAGAACAAGGAGTAGATGTAGAATACCTAGTATTAGACGATGAAGGGCATGGATTTTCAAAAAAAGAAAATGAAATATATGTATATCGTCGCATAACAGAATTTTTAGCAAAGCATAAGTAAAAGAAATGGCATTTTACGGGGTATAATCATATCGCTATCAGGCTAAAAATGCAGAGAAATGACAATGAAATTATTGAATAAATAAGAATGAAACAACTTAATCGTTACGTAACAAAAACGCTATTCTTTCCCTATAATCATAGGAAAGGATAGCGTTTTTGTTGTGAACTTATTGATTTTGTATGAACTGGAATTGTTGTCTAAAGAGTTACAACAGATTTTTTTATAAATTGAAAGACAAGGAGACGAACTTGGATGGAGTATTGGAAGCGCACAATAAATATATTGAGGAGTACATGTTTGAAAACATTAAATCAATGGAAAATGAAATATTTTGTTGGAATGTCTGAGCTGCGGACCAATTCTATCACTTTAATTAACTAAAAGAAGAATTTCCCCATCCCGATTAGACTACTAATCATTCCTATTCCACTCATGGTGCTTTTTCCTGCTGTAAATAAGTTTCCAAGCATTCCTAGCTGACCGTTACCTCCGTTATTTCCCCATCCCATTGGGGCCCACGGACTACCCCATCCTGGAGGGTTTCCAAAAACACCCGAGTTATTGGTATTGATATGAAAAGGCTTGGCTGGCGGAGATAATAAAGCGGCAAGATGACCTTGTGCAAACATCCCTGCATGATTGAATGGTTGGGCCCAGGGGAAGGGAGGTTTTTGAAAATTAAAACCTGCATGGCCTGGTAATGGAGTCCAATTGGCAGGATGACCTTGTGGTATTATCCCTGCATAATTGATTGGCTGCTGCCCCCAAGAGAAGGGAGGAGGTTGGGGATTGAATCCCGTATAATTGGCTGATGAATCCCAACTAACTGGATAGACTCGATAACTCCAATTCTCAGGAATCTTCAAATCATTCATTACCTTAGATTTAGTTATTTCGGGCTGTGAATATAATGAAATTTGGTTAGTATATTGTTCTCCGTTTCCCTTTGAATTCAAATACCAATATTGGTGCATACGCTTATTCTCCTCACTTTAAAAATGTAATGTTAGACTTAGCCTATGTAATATTCCTTTTTATGGATGGTTACATAACTAGATCTACAAGCCTGTATTTAAAGGAATGGGTGTGTGGACTTGTTGATTTAAAGTTTCACTTTATTTTAGAAGGGTATTTTCAGTTGCTTCTTTTATATATTTCAGCCTAATTTAAATTCCGTTAACAAACGTTTTTATAAAGGTTTCATCAACAAAAAGATTTTAAAATGGTATGTTGAGCAAGTGGAATTGCTAAAAAGAGAATATCCATTCGAAGAGTTTGGCAAAATACTGCAAGGGTAATGTTTTCTTGTGCAAATATGTAAACGATTTAAATGAATTAATGAAATTTATAATGAAGGGGCAATTAAATATATGAGTGAAACATTACATAAAAGAAAACCACCATATTTAATGCTTGTAATTCTTTTTATTGGGGCATTTGTTTCATTTCTAAATAACTCGCTTTTAAATGTAGCCTTGCCATCAATAATGAAAGATTTAGACATTCAAGATTATTCAACGATCCAGTGGCTTTCTACAGGGTATATGCTTGTAAGTGGTATATTAATTCCGGCATCAGCATTTTTAATAACGCGTTTCTCGAATAGAAGCCTATTTATTACATCTATGTTGATTTTTATTCTTGGTACTGCCTTAGCGGCTGTAGCGCCGAATTTTGGTTTATTACTTACTGGTCGGATGGTTCAAGCGGCAGGCTCTTCAGTTATGGGGCCTTTGTTAATGAATATTATGCTAGTAAGCTTTCCAAGAGAAAAAAGGGGAACAGCAATGGGGATTTTTGGACTAGTTATGATTACAGCTCCAGCAATTGGACCGACACTATCAGGTTATATTGTAGAGTATTATGACTGGCGTTTGCTTTTTGAAATGATTTTACCGTTAGCAATCATTAGCTTACTGTTAGGGATTTGGAAATCTGAGAATGTCATGAAACAAAACAAAAATGCAAAACTTGATTATCTCTCATTACTATTATCTTCTGTCGGTTTTGGCGGTTTGTTATATGGATTCAGTTCTGCGAGCTCCGATGGTTGGACAAATAAAGTTGTTTTAACAACCTTAATCATAGGCGCTATTGCCCTAATTGCTTTCATTATTCGTCAATTAAAAATGAATGAGCCGTTATTGGATTTACGTGTTTACAAGTACCCAATGTTTGCACTTGCGTCTGTAATTGCAATTGTTAATGCAGTGGCCATGTTTTCGGGTATGATTTTAACCCCAGCTTATGTACAAAACGTCCGGGGTATTTCACCGCTGAGCTCTGGGCTGATGATGCTTCCAGGTGCGGTAATAATGGGGATTATGTCACCAATTACAGGTAAACTATTTGATAAATATGGTCCTCGTATTCTTGGTATAGTAGGACTTTCCATTACAGCCGTTTCAACTTATATGCTAGCAAACCTGCAACTCGACTCTAGTCACACACATATTATTCTTATTTACACACTGCGGATGTTTGGGATGGCGATGGTGATGATGCCACTTATGACAAATGGTCTTAATCAATTACCAACTCGTTTAAATCCGCACGGTACAGCTGTTAATAATACAGCTCAACAAGTGTCCGGTTCGATTGGTACGGCTATTCTTGTTACGATTATGAATTCTGTAACAAAAACAAAAGTTGAAAGTTTAATGTCTGATATAGATCCAACAACCTTCACAGAAACTACGAAGGCAATAGTAACTCAAAAGGCTTTATTATCTGGAATTCAGTATTCATTCTATGTAGCGCTTGGCATGAATGTTGTTGCACTACTATTAGTTTTTTTCGTTAAACGTGTAGATACAAGTGCAGAGGCTGTCGAGAAGTTAAATCGGTAGAGAAGAATAAAACGTTAGATAATGATTCCTACAAGTTGTTTGCTGCTAAGGCGCCGGTATTTAAAGCTGGAAAAGAACTGAAAGAAGCAGTGAAATAATTATGTGGTGAAAGAGGACCTGATATTCATATCAGGTCCTCTTTCATTAGTAACACGGTATACTTGCTTATCGTATTGGTTTAACTAAACTACTGATTTTTCGAATACTACAATCTTAAGCTCGTCAACTTCTCTATTTTTGGGTGTTTTAGAAGAAAATGAATCAAAATAATCATTTTTATAAACAAATACAAGAGATGAGATCTGTTTGCAATTTCTCATAAACATTACAAGTTTAGATTATCTTTTAACACCAACATTAAAAGGCTCCAATTATATTTATTCGCTTCATTTTAATTTAGTATTTTTCTACAAGTTATAAATCTAATTGCCAAGCTTATACGTAATATCATAATCATGAATAGTTAGGGAAAAGATAAAATAAGGTAATCAATTACATATCTTTATTTCATGCTTTTTTGAAAGGGTGTTTTAAATGGAAAAAAAAGTATCTGCCATTCCTCAGCCGAAAACATATGGACCGCTGGGTAATCTCCCATTAATCGATAAAGATAAACCGACCCTATCCTTTATCAAGATAGCGGAAGAGTATGGTCCCATTTTTCAAATTCAAACTTTAAGTGATACCATCATTGTCGTTTCTGGACATGAATTGGTAGCAGAAGTCTGTGACGAAACGCGGTTCGATAAAAGTATAGAGGGTGCTTTAGCAAAAGTTCGTGCCTTTGCTGGGGACGGATTATTTACTAGCGAGACTCACGAGCCTAACTGGAAAAAAGCTCATAATATTTTGATGCCTACATTTAGCCAACGGGCAATGAAAGATTACCATGCCATGATGGTCGATCTTGCTGTACAACTCGTTCAAAAATGGGCACGGCTTAATCCGAATGAAAACGTAGATGTTCCGGAGGATATGACTCGCCTTACGTTAGATACAATTGGTCTATGTGGTTTTAATTACCGATTTAATAGCTTTTATCGTGAGACCCCTCATCCTTTTATTACTAGCATGAGCCGTGCTCTAGATGAGGCGATGCACCAATTGCAGCGGTTAGATATAGAAGACAAACTTATGTGGAGAACGAAACGTCAATTTCAGCATGATATTCAATCCATGTTTTCTTTAGTAGATAATATTATTGCTGAACGTAAAAGTAGTGGAAATCAGGAAGAAAATGATTTACTTTCCCGTATGTTAAATGTACAGGATCCGGAAACTGGTGAAAAATTAGATGATGAAAACATTCGTTTCCAAATTATCACGTTTTTAATAGCTGGGCATGAGACAACAAGTGGATTGTTATCTTTTGCCATTTACTTTTTATTAAAGAATCCGGATAAATTGAAAAAAGCCTATGAAGAAGTAGACCGTGTTTTGACAGATCCTACTCCAACATACCAACAAGTTATGAAACTGAAGTATATACGGATGATTTTAAATGAATCGCTACGTCTATGGCCTACCGCTCCAGCATTCAGTCTCTATGCAAAAGAAGATACAGTGATTGGCGGGAAATACCCAATTAAGAAAGGAGAAGATCGTATTTCTGTTCTTATTCCACAGCTACATAGGGATAAAGATGCATGGGGAGACAATGTGGAAGAATTCCAACCTGAACGATTTGAAGAGCTGGATAAGGTTCCTCATCATGCTTATAAGCCATTTGGAAATGGCCAGAGAGCATGTATCGGTATGCAATTTGCACTTCATGAAGCCACTCTTGTAATGGGAATGCTTCTTCAACATTTTGAATTAATCGATTATCAAAACTATCAGCTGGACGTAAAACAAACATTAACGCTAAAGCCCGGTGATTTTAAGATTAGGATTCTACCCCGAAAACAAACTATTAGTCATCCTACTGTTCTTGCACCTACAGAGGACAAGCTGAAAAACGATGAAATTAAGCAACACGTCCAGAAGACACCTTCTATTATTGGGGCCGATAATCTTTCACTTCTTGTTCTGTATGGCTCGGATACAGGTGTAGCAGAAGGGATTGCAAGAGAATTAGCAGATACAGCTAGTTTAGAAGGAGTTCGAACGGAAGTGGTAGCTCTTAACGATCGAATTGGAAGTTTGCCAAAAGAAGGAGCGGTACTTATTGTGACTTCTTCTTATAATGGAAAACCACCAAGTAATGCAGGGCAGTTTGTGCAATGGTTGGAGGAACTAAAACCAGATGAGCTAAAAGGTGTTCAATACGCAGTTTTTGGTTGTGGAGATCATAATTGGGCTAGTACCTATCAACGGATTCCAAGATACATTGATGAGCAGATGGCTCAAAAAGGAGCAACAAGGTTTTCTAAACGCGGAGAAGCGGATGCAAGTGGTGATTTTGAGGAACAGCTTGAGCAATGGAAACAAAGCATGTGGTCTGATGCGATGAAGGCATTTGGATTGGAACTCAACAAAAATATGGAAAAAGAGCGCAGTACTTTGAGTCTGCAATTTGTTAGTCGTCTTGGAGGATCTCCTCTTGCACGAACATATGAAGCAGTTTATGCATCTATACTAGAAAATCGTGAACTCCAATCATCCAGCAGCGATAGAAGTACACGACATATCGAGGTATCTTTGCCAGAAGGCGCTACATATCAAGAAGGAGACCACCTTGGAGTGCTGCCAATTAATAGCGAGAAGAATGTTAATCGAATTTTAAAACGCTTTGGATTAAACGGAAAGGATCAAGTCATACTTAGTGCAAGTGGACGGAGTATAAATCACATACCTTTAGACAGTCCTGTTAGTTTATTGGACCTTCTTAGTTATAGTGTCGAAGTTCAAGAAGCAGCCACTCGTGCACAAATACGAGAAATGGTAACATTCACAGCATGTCCTCCTCATAAAAAAGAATTGGAAGCATTATTAGAAGAAGGAGTTTACCATGAACAAATACTAAAGAAACGGATTTCAATGTTGGACCTTCTTGAAAAGTATGAGGCTTGTGAAATCCGATTTGAACGTTTTTTAGAACTTCTTCCTGCGCTCAAACCGCGTTACTATTCTATTTCAAGCTCTCCACTCGTTGCACAGAATCGTCTGAGCATTACGGTCGGTGTTGTTAATGCGCCTGCATGGAGTGGGGAAGGGACATATGAAGGCGTCGCTTCTAATTACTTAGCTCAGCGTCATAATAAAGATGAGATTATCTGTTTCATTCGAACGCCACAATCAAACTTTGAATTGCCTAAAGATCCAGAAACACCAATTATTATGGTTGGGCCAGGTACTGGAATTGCACCATTCCGTGGATTCTTGCAAGCGCGTCGTGTTCAAAAGCAAAAAGGTATTAACTTAGGACAAGCGCATCTATATTTTGGTTGTCGTCATCCTGAAAAAGATTATCTCTATCGTACAGAATTAGAAAATGATGAAAGAGATGGATTAATCTCTTTACACACAGCTTTTTCTCGTCTAGAGGGACATCCAAAAACATATGTACAGCATTTAATAAAACAAGATAGAATCAATTTAATTTCGTTATTAGATAATGGAGCTCATCTTTATATATGTGGTGATGGAAGTAAAATGGCTCCGGATGTAGAAGATACCCTTTGTCAAGCATATCAAGAAATTCATGAAGTAAGTGAACAAGAAGCAAGAAATTGGTTGGATCGTGTGCAAGATGAAGGGCGATATGGAAAAGATGTTTGGGCTGGTATATGAATGTTTCTTAATTAGATACATATTAACTAATGAACTTCTTTCGAATAAATTTCACTTTATTAGTATAGTGTATTTAGATGAATAGTGATTAACCGGACTATTTAGTATCTACTAAATAAAAAACAGGACCTGATATGCATCTATCAGGTCCTGTTTCACATAGACATTATACATGGATATTTTCCACACATTATCAATGTTTGTAATGTAGTTAGCCTTTTGGGTCAGCAATAAAATCAGATATTATTTTTTCGATATCGAAAGGAGTAATCCCTTTATCCAAAGAAAAAATGCTTTCTGCTTCTTCGATTTCTTGAACGAGTTCACCTCTAGCTTCAATATGTAATCGGAACAAGTCATATAAATTCGGTTTAACTAAATTAGTTAAAGCCTTTCCAACTAGTATCATACCTTTTTGATTAGCCTCGATGGTATTATCATATGTTAGATCTCTTGTAAGAGACAAATCTGTCCAAATCAATTTTCGTTCCTTTAAGTCTAAAATAACTGGAATAGAGATTTGGGTGTCGGCAGTAATATCCACTTTATCTTGAACAGTAGAAGGTTCAAATATTTCACCTGAACCAGGATATTGACGAACCATCCAACCAGTAAAGCATTCTGGTAAATCTTTATATGGTTGATCTGTGTAAGAAAGCAAAGTCATGACTACATAGCGTCCACCATATTTCAGCACAGACGGAATATCGAAATCAATGAATTCAGATGCCCCCTTTGGTGCAGAAGTAATATCTCCGCTATGGTAGGCTTTGAAATTTTTTGAACGTAAGTTCGTGAAGGAGACATGTTCTTTGTATTGCCAATCTTCGTCGTACATTGCAGCAGATAAATCAATGTCAACGCGTCCTGTATGTTGTCCATTCACATAGCCTTCTTTCCACCATAGGAAAAAACGAATCGTATCTCCTTCTGGCAAATCTACTTTACTCCCTCGAGATAATGTGCGAAGCGATTTGCTGGCTGAACGTTGAGAGAAGGGAACTAAGTGATTTTTTAACTGTTCATCCAAAAATACTTTTCCGAGACTTGGAAGTTCTGCGAAGCGATTTTTTAAAGTATCTTCACACATTTTTACAATCATTAAACAAATATCCTCTGAGATAAATGGAAGTGTATTTTCAATACCTATAGCTTTTGCTACATTTCCCTTTGGAAAAAAGGTACGAAATTCATTTTTATCATTTCGATGCTTAAAATGAGCCGTGAGTTGAAGTAATACAGGAGTAGAAACGTTTCCTATTATACTTAAAAAATCTTCGAGAATATTGAAAACATCTGTTGACTTATTACTACATAAACGGATTAAATGATCCAAACGTCTGGCAAATTCCCCTGGGCGAGTTTTTAAAAGATTTTTCGCTGTCATGATATCACGATTCAACAAAGCTGCTTCTATTTTTCCATTAAATGTTTCAACTTTAATGTTGTTGCGAAGCATCTCAAATGCTCGGTGGGTTTTTGGGAAACGAGTATGATATTCTGCTGGATGAAGAATTTCACCTAAACGAATCCAACGTTTTTTGTATCGAATCATATCTTCGGTAATGTTTCCGCATTGCTCTAACAATCCTAAAAGGAAGCGTCTTTCGGCTCGGTTAAATTTCTTGAATCGAACGGAGGATGCTAAACTCACATCACCTTCAGATAAAGCAACTGCAAGGCGAAGAACATCAGTTGCTGTTTTAAAATACTTTGCAGCAGCATCGGCTGATATTTTTCTGTTTATTAATAAAACCCCAATTATAAAAGACATATTTTCCTTATGAGGAATTACATTAGGTAGAAAACAGGAAACATCTTCAGTGTGTGTAATAGCCCATTCTACATCTGTCTTATCAGTTGAGGAAATAGAGCTGTTTGCACTAATCAATTGAGAAATCATTTGATTGAAATCTTCTTCACTTCCTAAGTCAATAACTTTCAAATCAACGCTATCTAAAAGAGGAAGTCGTTCTTCTACTTTTGATACAGGTAGGCGCAACGTCACATAATGAATAACGGCATTGATGTATAAATCAGCGTCACTTAAATCCATCATTTGTTGCGGAAAGTTTGGATACATAGGAGTAAACTGAATATGTGCACCAACCATTTCTTTTAAATGTTTTACCAACTCTTTGTAAAACGATGTGAATGCATCAACCGAAAGTGTTTGCAACTCTTCTATTAAAGGCTCAGAAAAAGTAAATCCTAAACTTTCCAAGTTTTTTAAAACAGTGGCTAAATAAATGTTCGGTAGTTTATTTTCTTCTCTTTTTATAATTACTTTCAAACTTCTTCTTATGTAAATAGAATTTTTCATGAGAACGCCGATTATTCACTCCTTATAAAAGAGGGGAATAGTCCGACTGTCCTCCTTTCAGTGGTAGATTTTTATTTTTACATGCATAAACACACTAATTGTAGAGAAATGCACTGAGGGTATAAAGCTATTTTTTAGTGAAAAATTAGGGGTATAACATTTAGTTGTTAAGTGGTAATTTGTTAATTAAGAAAAGAAAACCTCTACATCAATGGTTGATAAACTAAAGTTTATTCAAACCCAAAGAAGAAAGAGGTTTTATAGTCTAATTATTTTCATAGGAAATTGACAACTCTAAAACAATTTGAAATTTCTACAAAGAAGGAAGAATTGTCATAGCCTATGTGTTTAGCAGGAAAGTAACATCCCTATTTCGCCAAAGAAGTTAGAAGGAAGGAACGTCATAGCCTGCTTTATTAGTATATTCTCATGCGAAGAGCAATTCAAGTATACTGTCTGATTTTTTATATTTTTCTTAAAGGGGAATTTTCATTTTTGATATATTATGGAATGGAGTTGAATGAGTATTATATATACAAAAGGTGAAATTAAAAAAACAAAAAGAAAAGTATTACTAACTATACTTACTATGTTAGTAATTATAATTGGATTTGGATATTGGAAACTTTTTAGTTTGCAAGGTGTTCCAAAAGGGGAATTAATTCGAACAGTGAAATCTCCAGATGGAAAATATCTCATCAAGACTTATTTTCATAATGCAGGATCATTAAGTGCGGATGCTGTTAGGGGTGAATTAGTTAACCTTGATACAGATTCAGAGAAAAATATATATTGGAATTATCCAGATACCGATCCATATATTGAATGGGTAAATAAGAATATTGTTAGAATTGGAGATCAAACTTTAGATGTTTCGCAGAAAGAAACCTATGATTGGCGTGATGATGATAAGCACGTTAAAGAAATGCCTAAACAGTTTAGTAGATAAAACAAGAAAATTTAAATGTATTTAATCTTATTTGTTTAACTATAGATAGTATTATATGAGTGAAAAAGTCCATTTAAATCTTCTAAATGGACTTTTTTAGGTTTCTAGATACGACTACTGATAAAAATGGAACAAACTTGTTACTTAGGTTGTCTATTAAGTATACGTATAAAACAGGTGTTCATGATAGTTCAATCATTTTATGAAAAGTGAGATGCAAGAAGAGTGATATCCGATACACTCTTTAATTGTATCGATATGTATAACACCTAGAAAAACTATATATTCTTGAAAGAGGTTGAAAATGTATGATAGTCTTAAACAAGTTTTTTAACATTTTACATTACAAAAAGATGGTACCTGTAGTATTTCTTTCATGTGCAACGCTTATAGGCTGTTCTGATGGCAATACTCAGTCTGAATTACCTAAACAAACAAAACAAACAAATCAAACCAAACAAGAAACTACTGGTAATGATTCTTTTGCTAAACTTGAAAAAGAATTTGATGCTAAACTTGGTATTTATGCATTGGACACTGATACGAATCAAACCGTTACGTATCAATCAGATAAACGGTTTGCGTACGCATCTACCCACAAAGCTTTAGCTGTGGGAGTACTTTTACAAAAGAAATCAATAGAAGATCTAAATCAAAGAGTTTTGTATACTCGTGAAGATCTTGTTAATTACAATCCAATTACAGAAAAGTATGTTGATAGGGGTATGACTCTGAAAGAGCTTGCAGATGCTTCCCTTCGATATAGTGATAATACTGCGCAAAATCTTATTCTTAAACAATTAGGTGGACCTAGTGAATTCAAAAAATCACTGAGAGAAATAGGAGATACCGTTACAAATCCTGAACGTTTTGAACCAGAGTTAAACGAAGTGCATCCAGAAGACGTACATGATACTAGTACCCCAAAGGCATTAGCTACTAGTCTTCAGGCTTTTGCGCTAGGAGATGTACTTTCAACTGAGAAACGGGATTTATTAATAGATTGGATGAAAAGGAATACTACGGGAGACAACTTAATTCGTGCTGGAGTTCCAGGAGGATGGGAAGTAGCTGATAAGACGGGATCGGGATCTTATGGAACCAGAAATGATATCGCAATTATTTGGCCACCAAATAAAAAGCCAATTGTTCTTGCGATACTTTCTAATCATGATAAAGAGGATGCTAAATACGATGATAAGCTTATTGCAGAAGCAACCAAAAGAGCGCTGGGTGTCTTAAAAGCTAAAAATAAATAATAATAGTATTAGTTATTGAAATTTTCTTGTTTTTTCGTCACAATACTGTGACGGTCTTTTTGTGTATTTTACAAAAGATCGTCTTAAGTAAAGAAAGAAGATAGAAATCATCTCTATTAAGTTTATTAACTAAGTAACAACAAATATATGCTTTATTGAATACTTATTGCATTTAATGTGGAGGAATAAAATGGAGTCGAAAATTCTTATTGTTGATGATGATAAAGAGATTAGAAATCTTATCTCGGTATATCTGGAAAATGAAGACCTAAAAACTCAAAAGGCAGAAGATGCTATACAAGCTTTACAACTGTTAGAAGAAAAGGAATTTGATTTGATTATTTTAGATATTATGATGCCAAATATGGATGGCATTGAAGCATGTATGAAAATTAGGGAAGATCGCAATATGCCTATCATTATGCTATCTGCAAAATCTGAGGATATAGACAAAATTCAGGGCCTAGCCTCTGGTGCAGACGATTATTTATCAAAACCGTTTAACCCATTAGAATTAATCGCTAGAGTGAAATCCCAATTAAGAAGATTTAAAAAATACAATACGTCCATAGAACATAATAAAAGCATTCTAGAAATTGGTGACTTAACCGTAAATACAGATACTCGTCAAGTATGGGTAAGGGGAAAAGAAACAAGGTTAACTCCAAAAGAGTTTGCTATTCTCGAATTACTTGCCCGTAACAAAGGGATTGTCCTGAGTGTAGCAAAAATATATGAAGCAGTTTGGAAAGAAGTTTTTTATAAATCAGATAATACCGTCATGGTGCATATCACAAAAATAAGAGACAAAATTGAAGAAGATTCTAAACATCCTATTTATATTAAAACTGTTTGGGGAATTGGGTATAAAATATGAAAAATATTAGTTTCAGAAATAAGATTATTATAAAACTTCTTGGTGCTGTTGCAATTAGTTTTTTTATTTCATTTGGTTTAACAATCCTCATTGTGCAATACGTCATAGATCCATTTTTTATAAAACACGAAGATTTTGGCATGTTTGAAGTGAGACTCGCAATGTTGTTCTTATTTACGTTCGCAATCTTAAACTTTATAGTAATCTTTTTGCTATTGGTTCGAAAGAAAATAGTATATTTGAAGCTCATTTCGGAAAATGTGAATGATATTGCAAATGGAAAACTGGGTTTAACAATTGGGATTAAGGGAAAGGACGAATTGACCCAACTTGCTCAAAATATCAACTATATGTCCAAGGAATTGGAGAATACATTTGAACAAGAAAGACAATTAGAACGTACAAAAAATGAACTTATCACCAATGTATCTCATGATTTACGCACACCTTTAACATCTATTATTGGCTATATAGATTTATTAAAAAGAGGGCAATACAACAGTAACATACAATTACAGGAATACCTTGAAACCACGTATTCAAAGTCACAGAGACTGAAATATTTAATTGATGAGCTGTTTGAGTATACTCGTTTATCAGGTATAGATGCTAAGTTAAACCTTAATGAAGTTGATTTATCAGGTTTGTTGGAACAAATAGTTGGAGAATACATACCTATATTTGAAAAGGAAAGTTTAATCGTTCAAAAATCAATTACGCAAGAAACAATACCTATTTTCATAGATGTAGAAAAAATGGTACGTGTTTATGAAAATCTTTTTATGAATGCGATAAAGTACAGCATGAAACCATCCGAATTATCTATATGTCTTGAACTAATAGGTAACAAGGCAATTTTGAAAGTATCAAATAAAGTCGAGAGACCGCCTGTTAGCGATCCAAATAAATTGTTTGAAAGGTTTTTCAGAGGGGACAAGGCAAGAAAAGATGACCAGGGAAATGGACTGGGGCTTGCTATCGCAAAAAGAATTGTTGAACTTCATCATGGTAATATACATGCAGAATATAAAGATGGTTGGATGTCTTTTATTGTTGAACATTCAATTAGATAGAAAGCTTATGGAACTACAGGTTCCATAAGCTTTTTTTAAAACTTAAGAAATCTTAAGGATTTTACGGGGTGTTTCCTAATTTTCATAGTTTATCATGGGTGTATTCAAAGTGATGAGGTGAGCAAAGAAGATAAAAGGAAAGATTTCATTGTAGCTTATTGTAATGAAATAAAAAAATGTAGGAGGATATAAATGATAAAGCCAGTTGTAGATGTAAAAAACATTCAAAAATTGTACGGTAAAAAAGGTGAGAATCAATCACACGCATTAAAAGGTGTATCATTCTCAATTCAAGAGGGAGAGTTTGTTGGTATTATGGGGCCTTCTGGTTCTGGTAAAACAACATTATTAAATGTAATTTCAACGTTAGATAAAGCGACAGGCGGCGTTGTTGAAATTGCAGGAACGGATATTACGAGGATGAAGCAGGGGGAACTTTCTGATTTTCGTTCACAAAAGTTAGGATTCATTTTCCAAGACTTTAACTTATTGGAGAATTTATCTATCTATGAAAATATCGCACTCCCACTTTCACTTCAAGGTGTTTCATCTCGTAATATTGGAAAGAAAGTAGAAAAAGTAGCTGATATGTTAGGCATTACAGCTATACTTCAAAAATATCCTTCTGAAGTATCTGGTGGACAAAAGCAACGTTCCGCAGCAGCACGTGCGTTAGTTCATGAACCAGCAATTATTTTGGGAGACGAGCCGACTGGAGCTCTAGATTCTAAAAATGCAACGAGTTTACTTAATGCCATGACAAGCTTAAATAAAGAGCAAGGTGTATCTATTATGATGGTTACGCATGATCCTTACAGCGCAAGTTACTGTCAACGTATTTTATTCATTCAAGATGGTGAGTTATATAAAGAAATTCATCGCGGTAGTACCCGTGAAGAATTCTATAAAGAAATTTTAGATGTGCTTGCAAACTTAGGCACACAAAAAGCGTAAGGAAGGAAGTTCAATCATGTTATTTAAGCTCTCTATGTCAGGCCTAAAAAGTAAGTTGCAAGATTACATTGTTTTACTTGTTGGTCTTATTGTCTCTATTTCAACTTTTTATATGTTTCAAACGCTAGCATCCAATAAAACGTTCCTTGAATCTAACTCTTCTATTAGGGATATTGTGGCTGTCTTTAAAATTGGTTCCGTTTTGTTAGCGATTATCACATTTTTCTATATTTTATATGCAAACTCTTTCTTATCAGCTCTTCGTCAAAAAGAATTTGGTATGTATATGATGTTAGGAGCAAAAAAGCATAAAGTTACCTTACTTATGTTCATCGAAACAATCATATTAGGTGCCACCTCTCTTTTGATTGGAATTACAATTGGTGTAGGACTTGCAGAAGGTATCGGTCAGCTATTAATGAAACAACTCGAGTTTGCTGGCGAAGGTTATAAAGCATTTTATCTGCCATCTATAGCTATTACTTGCATCTTCTTCTTTGCACTCTTTGTATTATCTGCAATTATGAATAGTATTAAATTATCTCGTATTTCTGTACTGCAACTTGTACATGCTGATGAACAAACAGAAAGTGTTGCCATAAAAGGAAAAATGCCAGTTGTAGTTGCATTCCTTGGTATTCTTTTATTGGGTATTGGTTATGCATCACTTATTTATATATCATATGCAAATTCGCTAATTGTTTTGGGATTAATGGCCGTTGGATTAATCTCAGCAACTGTGGGTACTTACCTTATATTTGGATCACTTCTTCCAGTTATGATTAACAAGCTTAAGAGTAATAAAAAACGTAGTGAAAAAGGCCTCAATGCTTTTACTTTTGCACAATTAAATTTCCGCATTAATAGTCTAACAAATGTGCTTGCAACAGTAGCAATTTTAGTGGCTCTTGGTGCTGGTGGAATTGCTTGTGGTATGGCATTTAAAAACAACATCCTAAAAATTACAGATCAAATACAAATTTACGATTCAGTCATTCATAATCCAACAGTGGAAGAAAAGACAATTTTGGGTAGTATCTTATTTCAAGAAAAACTTGAATATCATTACAAAGTTGATGATAGATATGTTTATTATCTTAAAGAAGATGTAGAGAAAAATCGCTCTTTCTTGCAAGGTATGAAAATAGAGAAAGCTTCAGAGGAAATACCAATTGGTGCATTTTCAATAAAACGGGCTGAAGGAGAGACAGACACAAAACAATGGATTCAGGTTTTCAGAACGATCCAGCCAAATTATTTATATCCTGATTATGAAATGAAAATTGTAGATTATAACATATACAATGGATTGAAGGGGAAAGAAAGTATTGTGTTTATGGGGAAAACAAATGATTTTGGATCATACATAAAAGAATGGAAAAAACTTGATGAATTACAGATAGCAAAATATAAAAATGTGAAAGCGGAAGAATTGGGTAGTAAGTATCAAACATATATTATGAGTCATGATTTTGCCAGCGGACTAATGTTTATGGGGTTCTTCGTTGGAATTGCATTTTTAGCAATGATGGCAAGCTGCTTAATGTTTAAAGTTCTGTCGGGAGCATCAAAAGATGTAACACGTTATCAAATGCTTCATAAAATTGGTGTCCGCCGAGAATTATTAACAAAATCAATCTATAAAGAGTTATTCTTCATATTCTTATTCCCAGCAATTGTAGGGATTACTCATATATTAGTTGGTATGAACATGTTTAGCCCTCTTGTAATCGATCCGTACTCTCGCATTTGGTTACCACTTGTTATTTTTGTAGTAATTTACTCGATGTATTACTGGATTACTGTTCAATTATTTAAAGGAATTGTACTCCCTAAAAAAGATTAATGTAATGATGTTGTTTATCCCGCATTAACGGGCAGCACGATTGGTGAGGGCTGATAATCAGTGGGGGATGAACAAACCCCACTGATTAAAGTTTCACTTTATCTTTTACTGTACCTTGTAACTACATTTTGCCTTGCTGTAGAGAAACAAAAAAACATTTTTCTTATTCAATAATTCCAATTTCTAGAGCCTTTTGAACAGCTTCTTCTTTGTTACGGACTCCCAGCTTTGTATAAGCTGTGGAAGCATAATTTCTGACCGTACCATTCGATAAATATAACCTTGATGCTATGGTAGTGTATCGAAGTCCCTTTGCTACTAGCTGCAATATTTCTATCTCCCTAGCTGTTAGCTCATAAGCGGTTGCTTTTGATTGTGGTGTCTCTTTTGGCGCATCAAACTTCTCAAATATTTTGTGAGACATTCCCTGATCAATCAGTGTCCCACCTTTGTGAATAAGTCGGATCGTATTAGCTAGCTCCAATGTTTCAATAGATTTGAGTAAAAAACCATCCGCACCGTTGCGAAGCGATTCCAACGCCTGTTCGGTATCCTGAAAAGTTGTAAAAATCAATATGCGGATATGTGGCCATTGTTGCTTAATCTTTTTGGTTGCTTCGACTCCATCCATGTGTTGCATATCTAAATCCATAAGTATAACATGAGGTTGAAGGCGCCCACACAAATCGATGGCTTCATTGCCATCCTCGGCCAAACCGACTACATTTAAATCTTCATATCTATCGAGTAGTGTCCTCAAACTTTCCCGAACAAACGGCTGGTCGTCTACAATTAACAAACGAATAAGTCCATCTTTTATTTCAGTTTGTCGCGGTATGGTACATGTAACAAGCATTCCTTCATCTGGCTTTGTATATACAGACAATTGACCTTGCAAATTCATTGCCCGCTCTTTCATCGCATTCATACCGAAGCCTTCTTGCCATTCTACATTTCCTTTTCCATTATCTTGAACTTCTAATCTCGTATATTGTTGTTCAAACTGCAATGTAACTATAATTTCAGTCCCTTGACCATGACGTACTGCATTTGTAAGAGATTCTTGTAAGCAGCGAATGAACGCGATTTTCGCTTGCCGAGATAATTCATATTCCTCTCCGTATGCCCGAAAACTTACATTTACCTGAGCGTGCTCCTGAAATTCGGCTCCAAGATTTTGTAGAGATTGAATCAAGGAAGGCGATTGACACGGAGAATCCATTTGATGTAGGTAACCTCTCACGTCCTCGATGCTTTTACGTCCCATTTCAAGCAGAGAATCTAGCCTCTGTATACCCGTTTCAGTAGCAAGTTCGGTGCGCAACGTTTCCATCCCCATAATAATAGAAGTATAAGCGTGACCGACTGTATCATGAAGCTCACTCGACAGTCTGTTTCGTTCTTCCGCCAGTGTAATGCGTTCAATCTGAGACATATATTGCTCAAGTACCGCGTTTTGTTTACGAATTGATTCATTTTGTTTATGATTGACGATTAATAAATGAAAAGCGAAGCCCATTACATATGCGAATCCATAATAGGTGACCATAATCCAATAGCTATTACTTGGCGCAACCGCATAGAAAATTCCAGTTGTTATAAAAACTGTTATTGGAGCTGTCCAATAATAGGACAAATGCTTACTATTCGCAGCAATTAGAAACACTGATATAAGAAATGTGTTGTAAGCCCCTGGAAATAATGAGGTTAAATATATACATAGTCCACCATACAGCAGTATTTCTGTGAACAAATAATATTTATAATTGAATAGTAAGGCTACCCATGGAACAGAGAAGGCAATAATTTCCCAAAGAATAATAATCCAAAGTGGTAATGTTAAACCATCCTGAAAATTTAATGTAGCTAGAATGATAGACACACTAGCAAGTAGGCGTACCCCTAACATAATCCAATCATACCAAAACCAATACTTAACCATATCTAACAAGTCCTTTACCCCCTAAATAGCCTACCATTTTACTTCCTATATTATAATTTAATCCTTCCTGCCTTATTATACTTTTTAATTTAAAACTACGATACTACTCACAGACTGCAAACTTCTATTGATTTAGTTGCCGAATCATACTACGTGTATAGCCCCCAATTTTCTTTGTCAAACCATCGACTATTCTAATACTTATGGCGGTAAATACTATACCCATAAACATTACAAAGAGTGACTTGGCAAAAGTATCTATTTGTATAAATATAATATTCATATCGATGTATCGATACAGTAGTGGTGCCAACAGGAACATAAGTGGCATTACATAAAAAATGATTGCACTAATGAGACTGAAGATGCCAATCGCAAATTTCTGCATTAACCAATAGACAGCACACCAAGTGCGACGATCTGTTAGCACTAATTTCACCTGAGCCCAGTTCGATGTATCCATTGTTATACTTCTATCGTAAGAGTCTGTTGAAATATCTGTATAAATTTTCGTCTGTATGCGCTCGAATTGGATAAAGGGTGTGGTAGTATGTAGTACGCGCATAATTAATGGAATCCCAACAACAGTAAATGAAAGGGTTAAACTAAATAGCAGAGCTATTAGGTAAAAACAAAAATAAAAAAATCCTGTACCGAAAGTTAGCAATAAAAAATAACCATTCTGGATGAATCTTGATTTCATAAAGTTCATCGCTCCTATCTATGTAATAACCGAATCATACTGCTTTTTTTGTCATTCTCACTAGTGTAAAAGTGTCATATGACAGTTCTAAATGATGTTAAAAAGGGGAGAGCAGCTTATTTTTGGTTAAAAAGATGCTTTTATCCCGCTATTTACTGGGCAGTAAGACTCCCACCTCAAAATTCAGCGTTAGGTGGGGAGCGGGCTGCCGGTAAACGCACGATTGGTGAAGGCTAATAATCAGTGGGGGATGAACAAAAACCTGCTGATTAAAGTTTCACTTTATTAATCCCCACAAAACAATCCCGTTCTTACATCTGCAAGAACGGGATTGTTTTGTACTTTTATTTAATATGAGATGGACTTGTTTTTCGAATATGAAAAATAATATCAAATTGCTCAAGCAATGAAGTATCAAAGTACACCGAACTGTTCGGGAGGATTTGTCCCCCTATACTTAGTAATGGTCTTTTTGCTTTAACCCATTTTTCTGCTTGTCCTTTAAGGTGACGGTTATCCAATAAAAACATTTTATATGGCACTTTTCCGAGAGTATAATTGAAACTTTTTACATCTTGTGGAATAGTGTCTGTTGTAATCTTACCTCCAGCGGAAGGATCATATTCGCTATATAAGGTGAAATTTCCCTCCGTAGTTGTACTACCAATTGTGACATAATTATTGTCTAAACGTTCCTTCAAAAACTGCCCCGCAACATAAGGGTATAATTTCTCATCGATAATTCCTTTAGCTATATGAATATTGTGTGCCCATACCATCGTTTTACCACCAAATGTCTCTTGTGCCCACATTGCATGATCGGCCAAGTATTGTTCATGTAGTTTTATTATACTTGGATAGTCGTTAGGAAGTAGCATTGTGGTAAATTTCTCTATTGCACTTGCCGTTGCTTTCGCCCAGATGTACTCGGATGGAATTATTTCTGTGTTGGCTTGCTCGTTCTCATCATTTAGTAATCGGGCTACTCTCTCAGCGTTTGCTTTGAACTTCTCTTTCAATTCAGGAGTAAGTTTCATATATTCTTGTATACTTCCGGTAAAAGATGATAATTCTTTATAATTTTCTTCTACTTCTGCCAGCAAATCTGGTCGATGCACCCTTACATAATCAATTACTTTATTAAAGCTACCTTGGTCCAACGTTTTTAAGTCGAGTCCAATAAATTGGATCTTTTTTTTATTGGATGGATCAGCATTATAATCTTTCATCCACTCAATCATGGCTATGATTTCATCAGTAGGATATAACAATTTTAAAAATTCCCTAGGGTTTCCTTTTCCTGTTTGGATATATTCATTTAGCTTTAAGCCGTTTCCCCAATCTTCTTCCAGTGCGAAATTTGTAAAACCCATCTCAGTAACCAAATATTTCACAAGGCGAAATTTCATAGTGAAAATTTCAGAGCTTCCATGGGTATTCTCTCCTAATCCTACATATTGTGCGTTCCCAATCATTTTCTTAAGTGGTTTTAAATCTTCAAATGGTTTTGACGGCTCTATCGTTTTTAATGGGTTAGCCTGTGATTGTATTGATTTAACTATATTTTTTTGGATTGATTGACCTGAATTTTCGATTGCTACCGTTTGAGCGTTTCCTACTTCCGCGCATCCTGTGACTAATAAAGCTGTACTAACCATTGCAATCATTCTTTTCTTATTCATTTTTGCCCACCTCAATTGAATTATTTTCAAAAGCAAGATTGATTCATGTACTTGCACGAATCAATTGCCTTAATTCAATTGTTATTTATTCCATATCATATTTTCTAGTTACATATTGTCATAAGATTAATTGACACAAGTCATAGGTTAATCATTACACTTTTGTACTATCGGCTATGACAGTTTATAAATAATAATTAAATTGTTGAATCGCAAGTAAGACTAGATTATGAATTTGGGAGGGATTTTAAAGATGAATGATCTGTATGTCAAAATATTTTTATTCTAAGTTGTAGCTGTTGAAATGACAGGAAGTAAATTTGATAAACAAATGAATAAAAGGGGAAGGGCGGATTACAATGTTATTACACGGAGAAGCATTCCACAATAAAGATAAAATCCAACGTGCTAAAATAGGACTTCAACTCTTTCTAAGTATCTTAACCATTACTTCTATTATTCTAAATGTAGTAGTAATGATTACTAAAAGTATGCCGCTTATTGTGGTATATATGTTTACCCCAGCATTTTCTTCTATTTTGACTCGCATAATATTGAAAGAAGGGTTTAAAGATGTATCTTTTAGTCTCGGTAACTTAAAGATATGGAAGGGGATTGGTTTTGCTCTGCTAATACCTATGATTATTTGTGGAATTACTTATTCTATCGCCTGGTTGAGCGGAATTGCGAGGTTTCAGCCCCCGCAAGGTGGTATGCTAGAACCTATTTACAATATACTTGGATTTCAGTATCTACCGATACCATTAAGTTTCATTTTTATAGTAGTATTGAGCGGAGTTTTAGGTAGCTTGCTTAACTTAATTCCAGTTATGGGAGAAGAAATGGGTTGGCGAGGTTATATGCTTACAAGACTAATCGATGCAGAGTTTTCACGCCCAATCCTTATTAGCGGATTGATTTGGGCAACGTGGCATGTTCCAATTGTTATTGCTGGTCTATATGTAGAGGGAACATCTGCCCTACTTTCAGTACTTGGCATCTATTTTTGTATTGTGCCATTCAGTTATATTACAGCTTATTTACGACTTATCACAGGAAGCGTTTGGCCTTCGGTTATCATTCATACTACTTGGAATGCCATTATTCAAGGACCTTTCGCACGTGCAAGTACAGGAGATCAAACTGAGATTTGGATTGGAGAATCTGGTTTGATAACCGCTATTATTATCTTGGCTACTGCAATAATTATGTCTCGAATCGTAAATTTTACTAAATAGCATACGGATGTGTTTTAAATTCAATTAGTGTAATATCACGAGGATGAAATAAGATGCTCCTAAAAATATTAGAACCTGTTTAAAATCTTTTTAATAAAATCGCTACACCTGCCAATAAGCAACTCTGTCTGCTATTTTCAA
>NZ_JBNPJZ010000084.1:0-190017 GCF_050312695.1 Bacillus sp. AF62
ACGTTACTTGTATAATTATGTATCATAGAAAATATCCTTTTTTGTACAGATTATACCATAGATTCTAAACAGGTTCTAATAAATCATTGCTTCCCTTTACGATTACGTAGTTCTCCATTAATTCATCTTTTTCACCAGTAAATATAATTTCTCCATCGTTGATAAACGTAATATAATCTGCAATACGTTCTAAATCCGTTGTAATGTGGGTTGAGAATAATACAGATACTTCATCTTCCATTACAATTTCTTGCAACATATCAAGTAATTCGCTCCGAACAACTGGATCTAATCCTGCTGTCGGTTCATCCATAATAATAAATTCGGCATGATGTGAAAGCGCGATTGCAATCGCAAACTTCATTTTCATCCCTTTAGATAGCTCTTTAATTTTTTTATACTTTGGAACTTGCAATCTTTGCATATACGATTGGTATTGATTTTCGTTCCACTTTTTATATAACGGTGCAATAATACGTTTCATTTGTTCACACGTTAAATCTTCGTAATAATGATTTTCATCGTATACAAAACCAATATTTTGTTTTATGTCCTTTTCGGCTTTCTTATTGTCTTTACCAAAAATTTTTATATCGCCGCTATCTTTTCTAATTAAATTCATAATCATTTTGATCGTTGTACTTTTCCCAGCACCATTTGGTCCGACAAACCCCATAATATATCCTCGTGATAATGCAAAACTTATATTTTTCACTGCAAAATCTTCATAACTTTTACAAACGTTTTTTAACTCTAACATCTCTCTCATTCCCCCTTATATAAAAACGCAATCATCTGCTGCAATTCTTCAAGTGAAAGCTGCAAAACTTTACTTTCTTTTACGATTTCTTCAGCCTTACTTTCCAATAGACGTAGCCGCTGTTCTTTTAATAGTTCATTATTTTTACGTGAAACATAAGTCCCCTTCCCAGCAACAGTTTCTATATATCCTTCTTTTTCAAGCTCCTCGTACGCACGCTTCGTTGTAATTACACTAATTTGCAATTCCTTCGCTAAGCTACGAATAGACGGTAATTGGTCTCCACCCTTTAAACCACCATTTAAAATAAGCTGGCTTAATTGTTTTCTTATTTGCACATAAATAGGGTCTTGGGAAAAATTCGAAATAATAATATTCATGTTTTCCTCCAGTGTGTGTATATACTGTATATACCTTATATATACAGTATATACACAGCATCCTATTTTTGGCAAGAAAAAAAGACCAACATTTTCCTGTTGGTCTTTCGTATATGTATCACTTTTCAAAGCGATCTAACATCTCGTCTCTCATTCCGAAACTTACTACTGCAATTCCTATATACATAAACAGAAGGAATGCCGGATGAACCGTGTTGTACCAGCTGCTGTCAACGATTAAGTAAATCGTTAATGCCACAACAAGAACAAACGCTAAGATAAACATATAAAAGTGTCTTGTACTACCCATGATAAACTCCTCTCTTCTCACTTCACCATTCAACAGTTTATTTTATCGAATAATTCGATATGACTCAAGGTTAACTTTCTGTTATGTAATCAAGTTCCACCTTTACAATGTCCTCACATGCTATTGAAATGATTGTTCCTTGTTTATCAATCGCCGTCACTTCTCTATTATCCATTACACGATTTGCTACTCTTTCTAACACTTTCCCTTGGTCTCGATAGCAAAATTCTTTTACATCTTTAATTGTTTCTCCATTTTCTAAATGGTATACCATTCTATAACATCGATATCCCACACTTTCACCCCCGTCTTGCTCGTTTTTTCACATATACATAAAAATGAGTAATTTTTGCCTCATCACATCTTCTTAATTTCAATAAAATTCTAACAAAAATAAATACTTTTATCAAACCGACTTTTTCAACAAAACTACCTATAAAACTACACCTTTACACCATTAGGAAACAAAAAATATAATTTTTTAACATTTTCTTCACTATTTCTGCACAAATTCTCCATACAAAAAAAGAACCCGCCGCAGCGAGTTCTTCTTTTGTTATTCTAATCAAACTTGTACAGGAGCTGGCTTTGCATAACGTAACACTGGTTTACGTGCAGCCATCGTTTCGTCTAAACGTTTAATGACTGTCGTATGCGGTGCTTCTTGTACAACTTCTGGATTTTCTTCTACTTCTTTAGCGATTTGAATCATCTTATCAATGAAACCATCTAATGTTTCTTTTGATTCTGTTTCTGTCGGCTCAATCATAATACATTCTTCCACATTTAATGGGAAGTAAATTGTTGGTGGATGGTAACCGAAATCAAGCAGACGTTTTGCAATATCTAATGTACGTACGCCAAGTTTCTTTTGACGACGACCTGATAATACAAATTCATGCTTACAATGTCTATCGAATGGAAGATCGTAGAATGGCGCTAATCTTCTCATCATATAGTTCGCATTTAATACAGCATACTCAGTTACTGCACGCAAGCCATCTGGACCCATAGAGCGAATATACGTGTATGCACGAACGTTAATTCCGAAGTTACCATAGAATGGCTTCACACGACCAATTGCTTCTGGACGGTCGTAGTTGAAGTGATAACCATTTTCCGTTTTTTCTAAAATCGGTTTTGGTAAGTACGGAATTAAATCCGCTTTCACACCTACTGGACCAGAACCTGGGCCACCACCGCCGTGAGGACCTGTAAATGTTTTATGAAGGTTTAAATGCACAACGTCAAATCCCATATCTCCTGGGCGTGCTTGGCTTAATACCGCATTTAAGTTTGCACCATCATAGTATAACTTACCGCCTGCATTATGGACGATTTCTGCCATTTCTAAAATATTTTCTTCGAATAGACCTAATGTATTAGGATTTGTTAACATAAGCGCTGCTGTTTCTTCGTTTACAACACGTTTTAAGTCTTCTAAGTCAACAAGGCCATTTTCATTTGATTTTACTGTAATTGTTTCAAAACCAGCTACAGTTGCAGATGCCGGGTTCGTTCCGTGAGCAGAGTCAGGTACAATTACTTTCGTACGGTTAAAGTCACCATTCGCTTCATGGTATGCACGAATTAACATTAAACCTGTCCATTCTCCGTGTGCACCAGCTGCTGGTTGTAAAGTAACAGTATCCATACCTGTAATTTCAATTAAATGCTCTTGTAAGTCATACATTAATTCCATTGCACCTTGTACTGTCTTTTCATCTTGCAGTGGATGAATATTTGCAAATCCTGCGAAACGAGCTACACTCTCATTAATTTTCGGATTATATTTCATCGTACAAGATCCAAGTGGATAGAATCCAGAATCAACACCGTGGTTACGGTTTGAAAGTGCTGTATAGTGGCGCATAATATCAAGTTCAGATACTTCTGGTAGCTCTGCATCTTCTACTCGAATATAATCGCTCTCAAACACATCTTCTAGTTTCACTTCTTCTACATCTAATTTGGGTAAGCTATATCCTATGCGTCCTTCTTTACTCACTTCAAAGATAAGTGCTTGGTCTTGATTCTTCATTGGATAGCCCCCATTTCGTTTACAAGTGTGTCAATTTCCTCTTTTGTACGAAGCTCAGTTACTGCTACAAGCATATGGTTTTCATGCTCTTTATAATCACGGCCTAGATCGTAACCACCGATAATATTCTTTTGTAATAATGCATCGTTTACTTCTTTCACTGGACGTTTGCAATCTACAACAAACTCATTGAAGAATGGTCCAGCAAATGTTACTGTGAAGCCTTTCGCCTCAAATTGACGTTTTGCATACTGTGCTTTAGAAATGTTTTGACGTGCCATTTCTTTCACACCTTGTTTGCCAAGTGCCGTCATTGCAACAGAAGCTGCTAATGCATTTAACGCTTGGTTTGAACAAATATTAGACGTCGCTTTATCACGGCGAATATGCTGTTCACGTGCTTGTAACGTTAATACAAATCCACGTTTACCATCTGAATCTACAGTTTGTCCAACAAGACGTCCTGGAATTTTACGCATAAATGCTTTCGTTGTTGCAAAGTAACCACAGTGCGGTCCACCAAACTGCGTTGGAATACCGAATGGTTGTGCATCACCGATTACAATATCAGCACCAAATTTCCCTGGTGGTGTTAATGCGCCTAATGATAATGGATTTGAAGAAACGATAAATAATGATTTTTGTTGATGAACGATTTTTTCAATATCAGCTAATTTTTCAACTTGTCCGAAGAAGTTTGGATATTGAACGATTACACAAGCAACTGTATCATCTACTTCACTTTGTAATACGTCTAAATCTGTTACACCATCTTTATGATTAATTTCAACAACTTCAAGATTTTGACCTTTTGCATACGTTTCAAGTACTGCTCTTGATTCTGGATGAACCGCGCTAGATACAAGAATTTTCTTTTTGCGAGTATGGCCAGCTGCTAACATTGCCGCTTCAGCTAAAGCTGTACCCCCGTCATACATAGAAGAGTTTGCTACATCCATTCCTGTTAATTCACAAATCATTGTTTGGAATTCAAAGATTGCTTGTAATTCCCCTTGTGAAATTTCCGGTTGGTATGGTGTGTAAGCTGTATAAAATTCTGAGCGAGAAATAACATGATCTACAATTACTGGAGCATAATGATCGTATACGCCTGCTCCTAAGAAAGAAGCGTATTCTTTTAAGTTAGCATTTTTACTAGCCATTTGAGATAGCTCTTTTAAAAGCTCTGGCTCTGATTTTGCTTCTTTAATTTTTAAATCCCCTTTAAAACGAACACTCTCTGGAATATCAGAGAATAATTCATCGATCGTTTGAACGCCGATCGTTTGTAACATTTCTTTTTTGTCTTCTTCTGTCATTGGAAGATAACGATGCAACATGAAATCTACCCCTCTCCCCGTTACTTTGAACGTTTGTAAAATGGTGTTGGAACAACTACTGCTTTGACGCGTTTATTACGAATTTCAATTTCTACTTCTGTATCAACTGCTGCGTATTTTACATCAATTAGTGCTAAACCAATGCTTTTCTTTAACGTTGGAGATTGTGTACCACTCGTTACTTCCCCAATTTTTTCTTCACCAATAAATACAGGGTAATGCGTACGAGGAATTCCACGTTCGATTACTTCGATGCCGACTAATTTACGAGGCGCACCGTTTTCTTTTTGCTCTTTTAACGTTGCTTTTCCAAAGAAGTCTGCTTCTTTATTTGTTTTTACCGCAAAGCCAATTCCAGCCTCAATCGGTGTAATATCTTTTGATAATTCTTGTCCATAAAGTGGTAATGTTGCTTCGAATCGAAGTGTATCACGAGCACCTAAACCACATGCTTTTAAGCCCTCTTCTGCTCCAACTTCAAGAAGTTTCTCCCAAAGTTTTGCAGCATCTTCACTCTTACAGTAAATTTCGAATCCATCTTCACCTGTATAACCTGTACGAGATACAAGTGCTGGAATTCCATCTACAAGAATATCGTTTTTAAATTTAAAGAACTTAATTTCTTTCAAATCTTCTGACACAACTTTTTGTAAAATGCCTTCTGCTTTTGGTCCTTGAATTGCAAGCTGTGCAACTTCACTAGAAACATTGACTACTGTCGCATCGCCAATTACATGACTTGCTAACCATTCGTAATCTTTCTCGATATTTGATGCATTGATTACTAATAAATAGTCTTCTTCACCACGTTTGTAGATTAATAAATCATCTACTGTACCACCATTTTCGTAGCACATAGCTGTATATTGTGCGCCCCCTACCTTTAAGGTAGATACGTCATTTGTAACAACACGTTGTAAAAATGCTAAACTATCTACACCTTTTACTTCAACTTCTCCCATATGAGACACATCGAACAAACCTGCAGCTGTACGTACAGCTTCGTGTTCTTCTTTAATGCTTGAAAATTGAACTGGTAATTCCCAACCACCGAAGTCGATTGTTTTCCCACCATACTTCGCGTATACATCAAATAACGGTGTACGTTGTAATGTAATCATGCTCTCTCCCCCTTATGCTTTGACAAATCAATAAAAGTTGCTTCCCTTTTCTAAACATTTTCATTCTGAAAAGATAGGATATACGGAATCTCATTATATTTTTTTATGAAAGCGTAAATAAAAAATCACTTTCTTGGATAAAATACGAAAGATTCCACACATTTCACACCATTATCCTAACATCATTCGCTATATTTCATCAATATTCTAGCATAAAAAATAATTTAGAATTTTTTATGTTAAAACACAATAAATACAGCTTTTGAGATTTAATACTTTATTATTGTCTATCATATAGCCTTTAATAACGATAATTATGCCTTCTTTTAAGGCAAATCATCATACATTAAAAAATAATTACTTTAGTTTATAAAAGGTGGGAGAGTCGTAATGAATGTCGATATTTCCGTAGATCGGACGTGGCAAAACAATTTTTTAAATAGAATTGATGAAGATGGTCCTTGGACAAACTGGGATTTATATCACTTAGCTTATGAAACAGAAAAATCGTTACTTGTTCCTACTTTTGATGGACTACAAGCACCGAAACATTTATCCCATTTCACACCGCTTCCGCATCAATTAGAAGTCGCTCAAAATGTGATTGAACAAATGAATGGTAAAGCGATTCTAGCAGATGAAGTAGGTCTTGGAAAAACAATCGAAGCTGGACTTATTTTGAAAGAATACATGGTCCGCGGGCTTGTGAAAAAGGTACTTATACTTGTCCCAGCTTCTCTCGTATCACAATGGGCATACGAGCTGAATACAAAGTTTTTCATTCCCGCTGTAGCACAAAAGAAAAGCTACTCGTGGGAACAAGCTGACGTAATCGTATCATCAATTGATACTGCGAAACGTTCACCACATCGCGATATCGTGTTGAACTTAGAATATGACCTTATTATTATCGATGAAGCACATAAACTGAAAAATAATAAAACAAAAAACTATGAATTTGCACAACGATTAAAAAAGAAGTTTTGTTTATTACTAACCGCTACTCCTGTTCAAAATAAAATTGATGAAATTTTTAACCTTGTTTCTTTATTAAAACCAGGACATCTAGGCAATCAATCCAACTTTGAAGAATATTACGCTTCCAAAAATCGTTCAGCCGAATCAGATGAAGACTTAAAAGCTCTCATTAACAAAGTAATGGTGCGAAATAGACGACATAATACCGGTATCGATTGGCCGAAGAGACATGTACGTACAATTTTTGTTGAGTTTAATGAACAAGAACAAGCTCTATATAATGATATCGAAAATTGGCGAGGGCAAGACGCCTTCACATCTGCTTTCTCATCGTTAACTTTAAAACGGGAAGCGTGCAGTAGTCGTGAGGCTGTTTACTATTCATTGAAAAAGCATGTAGAAAAAAGACAGAAAGAAAATGAACATTATATAAAAGATCCACATATCGATGTGCTAATGGACAAAATTAATCATATTCCTTTCAACTCGAAAGCAACTAAAGCTCTAGAGCTTATAAAAGAAATTGACGATAAAGTCGTCATTTTCACGGAATACCGAGCATCACAGATGTACTTACAATGGTTTTTACAACAACACGGTATTTCTTCTGTCCCATTCCGCGGCGGATTTAAACGCGGGAAGAAAGATTGGATGAAGGAACTTTTCCAAAATCGTGCCCAAGTGTTAATTGCAACGGAAGCTGGCGGAGAAGGCATTAACTTACAGTTTTGTAGCCATATGATCAATTATGATTTGCCATGGAATCCAATGCGTCTTGAGCAAAGAATCGGACGTATTCACCGTCTCGGTCAAAAGAATGATGTTCATATTTATAACTTAGCTACAAAGCATACTGTTGAAGAACATATTCTGAAACTGTTATATGAAAAAATCAACTTATTCGAGCGTGTTATCGGTGAACTCGATGAAATTTTAACGAGAATTAATATGAAAAACATCGACGCGCACATTCAAGAAATTTTCGCGCAATCAAAAAGCGAAGGTGAAATTAGAATTAAGATGGAAAACTTAACATCTATTATCGACTTTGCGAAACGAAATGAAGCTGAGGTGCAAGGCTATGCAGCAACATGAAATTCATAATTACTTATACAATTTCTTTGAGGCGAATAACTGTGAAATTTTAGAACGTTCTCCTCATTTATTAGATGTACAGTTAACAATTGAGATGGATAAATTATTAATGAATCGCCCTTTTTATTGGCACTATCTTGAGAAAACAGGAGGCGTACCGAATCCGATGCGCCTTACTCTTATTACAAATCCAGAAAATGAAGAAAATGATGGTGAGCTTATTCACTACGGTTCACCACGTCTACATCAAATTTTCCAAACGACAAAAGAATTAGGCTCTTACATACGTTTATATGAGGATGTAAGACATAATGGGGCAACACATACACCGCTCCACCCTTGGCTCGGTATTAATATAAAAGTTTCCTATCAATGTGATCGAAAAAAAGACATCCTTCACTCGATTGGCATTCATCTCATTTCTGGAACAATGATGGCAAACTTTCATGAAACATTAACAAACATTAAACTTACACCAAAAATACCTGATTTTTGTTTTACGCTCTCGCCCATCATTAAACCTCAAAGTGGTTTACAACGCATAGAAGACGCTTTAAAAAATATAATTGCAGAAGATGACCATACGTGGGCAAAAGAAGCAAGAGTGCGTTGGAATCATGATCTAGACCTTTTAAACCGTTTTTATGAAGAAAGTGACGAACTTCCTGAGAGCTATGAAATTGAAAAACAAGCTCTGCAAGAACAGTATGAACCACGTATTACAGTGCAAATTATTAACGGTGGCCTTTTTTATGTTACCGCGAATCATTTTCTATCTTGAAGAAGCTCCTTCTGCTTTAGAAGGAGCTTCTTTTGAGCTATTTTCTACCCTACTCGCTATCGCCACTACGCTCTTGCTGTTTTTTCTGTGCCATACGTTTCTGCTGTGCACGATCCTTTGCGCTCACATGATTTGCATCAGTTGGAAGATTTTCTTTCGAACGTCCAATTCCATTGCTCATCTTTCCCACTCCTTTTTGCGTTTTTCAAAATACATGTTTATTTTCAGCTAGAGTTACAATCCTTATACAAAAAAATAAGAGCAGCCATTGGCTACTCTTACTCGCTCACATATTTTTGAAACATATCATGGATGCCTTTATTTACTAGGTTCGAGATCTGCTCGTCAG
This sequence comes from Bacillus sp. AF62, assembly GCF_050312695.1. Taxonomy (NCBI): domain Bacteria; kingdom Bacillati; phylum Bacillota; class Bacilli; order Caryophanales; family Bacillaceae; genus Bacillus; species Bacillus sp. AF62. The sequence continues at coordinate 9,156 of NZ_JBNPJZ010000084.1, forward strand.
ATTTATTCGGATAACGATCACGCAATCTGATAGATGCCTTCACCATTAAATTTTCTAATACAGAACGGCCACCTTCTCCATAAATAATTTCAGCATATTTAACAAGCCTTCCATCCTCTACTGTTGCTGGATTATGATTGAAGAAAAATTTACTCATTGTCTCCACCTCTCTCTTTTGATAACGTTTACATTTATATAGATTATTTATGTTATTTATTTCACAATATTGTATGCATGTATATTTAATTAGTTTCATTATAAAGCAACATATCGATAGTAAATATGTGATTTTCCGTCCATTTTGTGAACAAACTAAAAATGAAAGCGTTTCCTTTATTATATACTAAAAAAACTTACTACGCTAGGGGCAATTTTTTTCAATCTACTAATCCCTCAAAAATTGATATATTTTTTCTTTTCCCATTAAACCTTATACAATTTTCAGAAATTATATTATAAAATATATGTATGACTTAAGGAGGCTTTGTATGAATCAAAATAAAAAAGCTATATTAGATCTTGTCTTTTATCTCGTAATCCCATTCCTCATTTGGAAATTTGCAAAACCTTATATCGATCCTTATTACGCGATGTTACTTTCCTCTGTTCCGGGGATTATTTATACACTGTATACCTTTAAAAAAGAAAAACAGTTTAACGTGACAGGGTTCTTTATTTTAATTACACTCATTTCTAATACAACGGTAGATCTATTATCTGGGTCAGCTGAACGAATGTTATGGAACGATGCGTATTATCACATCGTACTCGGTATTATCGTCATATGTACAATTTTTATAAAAAAACCACTTATGTTATATTTCGCAGCAGATATTGCCGCACTTCAAGGTCATGACCGTGATAAAAGTCGTGAGCTTTATCGTGATAGTCGTATCTATCCAGCACTGCAATATTTAACGTTATTTTTCGGGCTACAATTTATATTAAAAAGCTTTTTAAAAATTTATTTCATCTCTGTTTTTGGTGTAGATGGCTATGGTGAAATGAGAGCGATTATGACCGCTGTCGGCTGGGGCATTTCTATTTGTATCGGAATAGGGTTCGTATGGGTGAACAATAAAATACATGCCGTTACGGAAGAACAAGAATCCGTGCAGTAAACAAAGATGCCCTAGTGTATTACGACACTAGGGCATCTTTATTTTGCTAGACATATAACTAAAATTTAACTTGATTTTTTTCTTTTACTTTTTACATTTCGATAAAACAAAGCAGCACTCAGCGGCATAACACCAAACCACTTATTCATAAATGGCTCTTTTTCAGCACGGCGTTGTTCTTTCTTTTGTTTTCGATCTTCTTTTGGAGCATCCATATACGACACAAACTGCTGCGTCACAAAGCGAACATAATCATTAGTAGACATATTATCATCACCTCTACTTGATTAGTATGTCCACTTTTTTATACATTAATCTTTTCCTTTAATTCATTCATAATTTGCTTTACAGACTTATTTGTCGTATCGATATGAATATGAGCCTCTTCATAATAAGCTCGGCGTAATTCAAATTTCGTTACAAATGCATCTATATCTTTCTTTTGAAATAATGGACGTTTCGTATCTTCACGAAGCCTTTCTGCAATTACATGCGGATCACAATATAAATACACGACAGTTCCGTTCTCTTTCATCCACTTGCGATTTTCCGCTCGTTCAATAATTCCCCCACCAGTTGTAATAATGACATTATGGACTGGTAGCGAACGTAACATTTCGCTTTCATATTCCCGAAAAGCCGTTTCGCCTTCTTCGGCAAAAATATCACGAATTGCCTTCTCTTGCTTCTCTTCGATTTTTTGATCAGTATCTACAACATCCATTTGAAGTTCTTTACTTAACGCTTTTCCAATTGTTGTTTTCCCTGCTCCCATGTAGCCGGTTATGTATATAGATTTCATTTTCTGTCCTCTCAATCGTCATTTATTAATTGTTATTATAACGAAAGATGCTACTTTGTTTAATAAAAAAACGTTTTGTTCTTATACTATGAAGAACAAAACGTAACACTCGCTTTTACTTATAAGTACCTCTTCTCACCCACTGCGTTGCAATCCATTTCTCGCCTTTCGTTACAGGTGCCCCTCCGTGTAACGTAAGCTCATTTAGTGATTGATCTTGATAAAAATACTCAAAGTATACTGCCATTCCCTTTCTAGGATGTACAGAAAGATTTAATTTCGGGAAGTACGTTTCCCCGCCTTCTTCTACATCATTTAAGTACATTACAAGCGTACTAATACGATTGTTAGCAGCTGATCTACTATGTTCCGCAAAATAATCATAGTGTGCTTTATATTGTTGATCCACTTCATAATTTAAAATGTGTAATCCTTCACCATGCGACGCAGGAACATTCATGATAGATGAAATTCGTTTTTCAATCTTTGAAGTAAGTTCATTGTCTTCCAAAAATGCACCGCTACTTGTTCGAATATCATTTACATCACGTGATGAACCAACTTTAGACCGCTTCATTTTATTTTTAGACATTTCAATCAATTCACCACACTCTTCATCACTTAGTACATTTGCTAATACGACAATAAGAGGTTCTTCGAATTTTGAAATAATGTGTATTTCTCTATCCTCTGTCATAATCTTATTTCCTTTATGATCAAAAATAGTTTGTTCCTTATTTTCACCTATTTGATTGTTGTTTGTCATTTCCCTATTCTCCCTAAAAATAATGATTGGATAGCATGAATATATCACATTCTTTCTACCTTTCTCTTTTTTGAGAAAATTTAAACTTTTAATCGTTATATTTATCCATTTCTTCTAAAAAATCAATTCAATTTACAATAGAAATCCCTGGTTTTTCTTCTTATTTTTACATATTATCCTTCTATCCAATCGACTATTTTTCCATCCTTCTTTCTATACCGAAAGCTCACCGTATAGAAAGCTTCCTGTTTGAGTGTACAATGCAACGCAACGAGAATTAAATCATTTTCAAAGATATAATTTCCACTCACTTCTCCCTTTTCATACTGAAAGAAAAATGCACCTTCTTTTTCTTTTTGCTGTAAGTCTTTTTTTATATCTGTAATAGATCGGTTAAGTAGTTCATCCAGTAAAAACTTTTGTTCTATTTCTATATAAAAATTTTTATCTGTAAACAACATATTTGTTTCGTATATAAAAAAAGAAGTTAATAAAATAAGAAAGATGAGTGTTCCAGGCATTGTAAACCCATTTTGCCCTCTCATACATTCATTTCCATTTCACTATATCGCATAACTACACCTTCATATATTTTTCCGCTAGTATCTTTCACATTTATAATGAGTACATGAGGTGTTAGTTTGTAAGAAACCGTTCCAATATTTTGTAAAACAACTTCCCTCCCGCGCCTATTTACCTTTCTTATAAGACGACTATTCTCTTTTTCATACGATACTTCACTCCCATTACGCGATCGAAATCGTAAAATACTTTCTCCATTTTCAAATGCTAGCTGTTCTCCAGATGATACTTCACGAAACTCCAATTGCATTTGACCTAAAAATACATCCCACTCCCAATCATTTAATCCTTTTGACTGTTTATTTTCCATTTCAATGAAATGTAGGCGGGGAAAGAGCAAAAAAATATTGATAATAGAAACAGACATACAATCATTTCTATTAATGAAAAACCAAATTCTAATTTATTTTTTCTCCTACATAAAAGCATTGTTCCATCACTCTGTCTTTCACATCTCTCCACATGGTACAAACTTCATTGCCTCCCCAATATGTGTAATACACAATTCCATTTATATTCTTTTCTATTATTCGCTTTTCTTCATTTCCATACATATATATAATTGCTTCCTTTTTTAATAATCCAGATGCCTTATAACGAATTTGTATATTTTTTCTTTCTTGCATAACTAATACTGTTTGCGGTAGTAGTAACGATACAGCCATCATTAAAATACTTAACGATACAATCATTTCAGCCATTATGGATCCTTTTTGACATTTCACGATACGTAAATCTCCCTCTTCCAAGCTGAAATACAATTTCATATTTATAATTTCGATATGAAATTATAATCGTACCACCTCTATTAATATTTCCACTTGGATTATATGTCATCGGATTTGGAAACGTATGCAAATCAATTTGTATATCTTCTTCATACTCCCGCTTGACGATATAATACTTTGTACCTGACTCTTTTATAGCATACATATTTCTATCTTTATGCCAACGTAATGTATAGTGCTTTTGACGATTTATCGCTAATTGCTGCATATACAAAATATCATTTGAAAACTGTCTCAAAAATTGTTCAACTTTTTGTCGCTCGTATAAGGAATGAACACTAAAATACGTAACTACACTTAATACAGAAATAGCAAATAAAACGAGTAACATTTCTAAAAAAGTAAACCCCTGTTGTTTCACAATGCCCTAATTGATACTGCGCCATCATCTGAAATATGAATAGATTCGCCATTCGGGCACTTATCAGTTGTAATATACTTTTCATCTGTCAGTTCTTTTAACGATGGAATTTTATTATGTTGTAATTGATATACTTGTATTTGTGCTTCTATAGATTTCACGTAAGCTGCACACCCTTTTCCTTGGACCGATGAACGCTGTGTAACTACATTTGGAATAATTAATAGTAATAATATAGTTATGACAACCATTACTAATAGCATCTCTAACAGAGTAAATCCTTCCTCATTCTGCATACAAATGCCCCCTAAATAGAATTCATCATTTGAAACATTGGCATAATCATCGCTAAATACATAAGGACAACGATTCCTCCAATACATGTAAATAAAATAGGCTGAATGATAACTAACATATGTTTAATTTTCCGTTCCATCTTTTCCATAATAAGATCGCTATAGTCACCTAATTCAATCGCTAAATTGCCGTTTGCTTGTCCATGCGTAATAACATAAGAAAGTTCTTTCTCGTAATACCCACTTTTAGCAATGATAGATTGTAACCGTTCTCCTCCAATTAATTGTCTTTCAATCCGGCTCGCTTCATATTGAAAGAACGGATGATATCTTTGCTCCATCATTATTGTTAAAGCTTCGCATACTGATAGTCCACCATTTAATAAACCACTCAACTGAGTAGCAAAATAATGTGAATGCTTTAAAATAAGAAATGTTTTGATGAGGGGCATACGAAGCATGATTTTTACCTGGCTAATATGTGGAAGTTTCCTAAAATACAACATATACAAACTACATCCAATAATAACAGTTAAAATAACGGTTAAAATAATGTAAGGTAGCAGTTTTATTGCACTTAAAATTTGTTCTGTAAGTAGTGGTGTATTAGAACCGAACGAACTATAAACCATTTCAACCTGAGGTAATAAAATGAGGTTGAAAATAAAAAGCATGATTAGTAGAAAAAACATTAAAAACATAGGATACTGCATGATTTTCATCATGTCTCTCCTATACTTATCTTTCTTATAAAGAAGTGCACTTCCTTGTTGCAAAGCAAAAGAAATATCACCATGTTGCTCGGCATAAAATAAATAACTTAACATGTCCTGATGAAACTTTAACTGATGAAAAGAATCGTGTAGACTTTTCCCATCTTTTAACCCCTCAATCATGTGCTGCAATTGTACTTTCTTTTCTACAGGTAATTGAAACTGTAAAAATTCTAATGCTTGTAAAAGAGAGTAGCCTTTTTCTAGTAATTCTCCTAAACGTTTCAACAATACTACTTGATCACTTAAACTCCAAGTTTTCTTAAACATAAACATCATCTTCTAAAAAACCTAAAGCATATCCTTTTCTTATTGACGATTCTAAAGTCTCATGTTTGTAAGTAACACATTCTCCATCTGCTTCTTTAAGCGCTTGTTTTAACTCATATCCATATAGCAGCTCATAAATGCTTGCTTGCCTTACTTGCCTCATTGATTTACATAAAGTTGAGCACTTTCCTCTGCAAAACGGACACTTCAATTCGACAAGTCGCTGTGCAGCTACAGCCAATAAAGACTGTTCAATCTCTTGCCTCGTTATACCATAATCCATGAAACGAATGATTGCTCCTTTCGCATCATTCGTATGCAGCGTTGTCATGACTAAATGTCCTGTCAAACTTGCTCTTATAGCTATTTTTGCTGTTTCTTCATCACGGATTTCACCGACTAAAATAATATCTGGATCATGACGTAAAATAGCCTTTAATCCTGTTTCATATGTGAGACCCGCTTTTTCATTTATTTGAATTTGTAATACATCGTCACTTCTTTTTTCAACCGGATCTTCAAGTGTAATGATGCGACGTGTTTTCTTTTTTCTAATTACCTCTAATAATGCATACATTGTCGTTGTCTTCCCAGAACCAGTCGGTCCAGTAAACACGAGTAGCCCCTGTGAATAGCGTAAAAACGAGAGTAGTTTTGCTGCCGTACTTGGAAATAACGAAAGATGTGATAAGGGCTGCACAGATGCTTGTAAATGAAGGCGAATAACGAGACTTTCTTGATATACTGTTGGAAGTGTTGAAAGGCGTAAATACACTTCTTGTCCATCAATTTGCAAATACAACGAACCATTCTGTGGCTTCCGTTTCTCTCCTATGTCCATAGATGCTAAAAATTTAAAATGTGAGACAAGTTTTTCTCCAAACTCCTTTTTAATACAATGTCTCGTCATTAAATCTTTTCCTATACGTAGTTGCACCGCTACATCCTTCTGCCGGGGCACAATATGTAAATCTGACGCTTGTACCCTACACGCTTCTTTTAAAATTGTATTCGCAAAAATTTCAATCCCATTCATCACTTTTCCCTCCTCACTATGTATATAGCATGAAAACATGCACAATAAAAATTTGGAATTTTGTATTTTGACTAGAACAAAAAGGAAAAATATGTTTGTGAAATTATGAACAATTTCCGAATTATTGTCTGAAATTACCTATACTCATGTTTATCTGTATTATAATGTTATTATCTTGGATAAAGTGATAAAGGTGGAGATCCTCATGGAACAAGCTTTAAAAATTACAGGTGTATTATCTGACCCAACTCGTTATTACATTTATAAATATATTTCGCAAAAACATAGTTACGTAACGGTACAAGAAATTGCAGATGAGTTTGACATTCATCCAAACGTAGCGCGTTTACATTTATCTAAACTAGAAGATGTTCATATGCTAAAATCGGAAACGAAGAAAACTGGAAAAGGCGGACGACCGAGCAGATTGTATGTCTTATCTGAAGATGTTATCCAATTACAATTTCCATTCCGTGATTATCAATTGTTAGCAAGAATCGCATTTAATTCTTTACTTAGCCTTGGCGCTGCTGGTGAAAAAGCGCTATACGAAACAGGAAAACAATTCGGGGCCGAATTAATGCAACAACATATGCAACGTTTAAATGTGAGTGAAGATGCTTTAACAGTAGAGCAAAAAGTTCAAATTGCAAAAGAAGCTTTCTCAACAGCCGGCTTATCACCTGCATTTGAATTAAGTGCAGATGGAACAAAAATTTTCTATGATGTACACAATTGTCCATTTAAAGAAGTTGCTGTTCATCATCCAACTGAAATTTGTAACATGCACGGAGATATGATGAAAGGCATTTTTGAAATCCTATTCCCTAACATGGAATTAACTCGACATGATAGTCTATTAGATGGATGTAAATCTTGTAATTATAAACTAACAATTTAATTTATCATATAAAAAGAAGCCAATAATAATTGGCTTCTTTTTATATGAACGAATATTTACAATAGTAAGAAAAATAAACTATAATGAAAAGAGGTTTTACTTTTTCTAGAAAAGGAGGGAAATAGCATGGATCGCATGTTTCGCGTTCTCGGCTTTTGGACTGGAATTTTCTCGGTTATGTTTTACGTAGGAGATATGCAACAGGCTGCACTACTATTTTTAGGACAAACAGGTTTCTTCGTACTTTTAAGCTATTTAAAATTAACAGAGCGTATGTATATATACGTATTCGGGGCATATTTAACTGTTTTCTTCATAGGATTTACATACTACACGACATTTTTACTTGTCCCTGGGGCTGGACATTAAAAGATGGCATTTTGCCATCTTTTTTTTAATCCCGGAATTTCCTAGTTGACTTATAGGTTTTATTACCTTATATTCTATATAACAGATTGGAATTAGGGGGAATCAACATGAATACACTGCTTGTCGGAATTAACGTTGCAGTCATGCTCATCTTAGTTGGCGTATTATATTATATGCAACGTAAGCATGTATCTTTTAATAAACGTGTATTTACCGCTTTAGGAGTCGGAATTTTATTCGGTCTTATATTACAATTCATTTATGAGCCAACTTCTAAAGTAATTATTGAATCAAATACTTGGTTTGGCTTAATTGGTAACGGTTATGTGAAATTACTTCAAATGATCGTTATGCCACTTATTTTAGTATCTATTATTTCAGCATTTACAAAATTACAGTTAACGAAAAACCTTGGTAAAATTAGTGGTCTTATTATAGGAATTTTAATTCTTACTACAGGTATCGCTGCAGCTGTCGGTATCGCTGCAAGTGCAGGATTTGATGTATCTGCAACAGGCTTGCAACAAGGTGATGCAGAATCTGCTCGTCTGAAACTAGTTGAAGAAAGATTTACTTCTATTGAAAAGACAACAATTCCAGATAAATTATTAGAGCTATTGCCTACAAATCCGTTTCTTGATTTAACAGGCGCTCGTCCAACATCAACAATTTCTGTCGTAATATTTGCAGCCTTTATCGGCATTGCCTTTATAGGTGTAAAACGAAAATATCCAGAACAAGCAGAGCTATTTAAGAAAATGCTTGATGCTGTATATGCAATCGTAATGCGTATGGTAACATTAATTTTACGCCTTACTCCATACGGCGTATTAGCTCTTATGGCAAAAACAGTTGCTGGTAGCGATATAAATGCTATTTTAAAGCTTGGTAACTTTGTGTTAGCCTCTTATGTAGCACTTATCGTAATGTTTATCATTCACTTATTATTAATTGCATTGTCTGGTTTAAATCCAATTCAATATTTGAAAAAAGTGTTCCCTGTACTAACTTTTGCATTCACATCTCGCTCTAGTGCTGGTGCGATGCCATTAAATATTGAAGCTCAAAAAGAAAAGCTTGGTATCTCCGAAGGAATTGCAAACTTCGCAGCTTCATTTGGGGTATCTATCGGACAAAACGGTTGCGCAGGTATTTATCCAGCAATGCTTGCAATGATGGTCGCTCCAACTGTAGGAATTGATCCATTACAACCACAATTTATTTTAACTTTAATCGCTGTTGTTGCTATTAGCTCATTCGGTGTTGCCGGAGTTGGTGGCGGTGCAACATTCGCAGCTTTAATCGTACTATCTACAATGAACTTACCAATCGGTATTGTTGCTCTAGTTATCTCGGTTGAGCCATTAATCGATATGGGTCGTACAGCTCTTAACGTAAGTGGTTCTATGACAGCAGGTCTTATTTCAAGTAAATGGCTTGGTGAATTAGATCAAGATACGTACAATCAAGATGATACAAAAACTGGTGAAATTGCTTCATAATGAAAAAAAGACGCTAACATACAATTGTTAGCGTCTTTTTTATTCCGTTCCCTCTTTATAAATCTTATCTTGAGAATTATCACTCCAAGTATTCTTCTAATTGCTCTTTTAACTCTTCCTCAATCTCATAACAAGATTCATCAGCGAGTTCTCCTACTTTCTTACTACCCAAAATGTTTGATTGAATTGGCATTCCTAAAAAGATTCTTTCACATTCCTAAATTGGAATATTGTGAAATTTAATCATCTCTTTTTCTTCATCTAATATAGCTATAGCAACTGTTGAATAATAACCCACCTCAAAGGGATTCTCTTTTTCTCTTGCAAATCCCATATCTAATTCCATGTTTTTTTCTATGTATAAATGCGAATACTCTTTATACAATTTAAGTGACATTCGCTCTATTTCCTTCTCCATACATTGAATGTTCTCTTTTAACTCCAACGTAAACTCCTGTTCTTTATATTTCATTTTCGCCTCCTTAAACATAGAAAAAGAGAATACAATAATATATTCTCTTTCCTCAAATATATTTCATTATCTCACAGCCCGTCCTTTTCACAAATAACCATTTTGTTCGCACCATTTATGAAATTGTCCTACGTCTACTCCAACTAACACGATATCCTTTAGCTCTACATCAATAATTTGTTCTCCAATTACAATAGCAAACTGCGATGCTAATTTTGTCTCGTTTTTCTTTACAATTCCAATTCGGTTCCGATGCGGTCCATCTTTTATATATGCTTTTTGTCCTACAATATCAAAGTTCAAGATTCTCACCTCTTTTACTGCGCTCAAATTGGAAATACGATCTCCACCTCGGAAAATTTCCTTTCATTGCACTATTTCTCTATATATATGACGAAACAATAAAAGAGTCCTTCCTTCTTTACAATTATTTTTTCTTTGTTTCATTTTTGTGATTGAAACGTAAAGTTTATAATAAAATACACTTGGAAGCGCTTTCTATGTAATTTTTTATGTTATAATATAAAAGTAGAACTTCGTAAAGAGGGTTAAAAAAATGAATACAAAAATGATTAAAAAAGTAATTGAAGCATTAAAAGTATATGGCTTTCAGGATGTATCATTCTGTGACAAAACGAGGCAATTTTTATTTCATAACGAAACCGATATTATGAGCGGCTATGCAGAAATAACATATAGTAGTCAATTTGAAAAATTCAACGTACAAATTCATCCAATTGAAACACATCACCAAGCAGAGTTACAAGAGGTTGAAAGACATATACAAGCTTGTATAAGAAAAGTGGAATATTTAAACGCACTTCTTACCGGGCAGACAAAACTAGATGATAAAATTATTATTATGTAAAAAAAGAACGTGATTGAATCACGTTCTTTTTTCATTATATGTTCATCTTTTCCTTTAGTTGTAATCCTGTAACAGATTCTAATACATCCATCGATTCTCCAAATGTCATATCAAAAATTGTATTGTCCTCTATGTACGGAAACTGTCTGAAACGCTTTTCTAACACCTTTACAGCATCTGATGTAAAGTTTGCACTATCAATGCCAAATTCTGTTTCAAGAAGAACGATCCAATCTAACACATGAAAACCTAATCCATTGACGAATGCAATAAGTTTTTCTTCTGGGTTTGAAGATAAGAATACTTGGCGTTCCATCTCACTAAAAAGTTCTTCTCCTAAGATTTCAGCTAACTCATCATCATGTTCACGTTCAACAAGTTCTTCGTAGCCGTAATCATCCACAAGCTCTTCTACTTCTTCACTATCCTGACAAAGCAATTGACTAAGAAGTGCCTCTTTCTTAAATTCACTATTTTGTACGACTTCTAAAAAGCTCGTTTCCCATCCATTTTCTAATTTCATATTATGTACTCCTTTATATACGTTTCTTATCATCACTGTACCCAAAAGATCACTTTTATAACCTTTTAGGTAGTTACTATTATTTCACATGATTCATAACATAAGATGCAAACTCAGCTACATCTCCTTCAAAAATATTTATTTCTGGCAAGTGATAGAACGTTGTTTGGAGCGGGTTTCCTGCATGATATACATATATCGTTTTCTCTAGTGCAATCGCCATTCCAAACTCTGTATGGCTCCCGTTTCCGCCATCTAATATAAGTAAAAACACATCCGCTTCTTTTACAGCATTTTTTTCTGCCTGACCAATTTCTCTTAATTGTTCTTGATTCACTGCTCTTTCGTTTTTGGTCCAATCATATGTATGGTGCCATCCTGCATGTTTCAGTTCATTTGCTACGGAACATACTAGATGTTTATTTTGGAAACCTGAGGCGATATAAAAATTCATTTATATACACTCCTTCATTATGTATAGGGAAACTCCTTTTTAGCGTTATTTGTTATAGCTATAATAAATAACAACTTCAAAAAAAATCCCCATCTTTAAAACTTATTTGCGTTTAAATGATGGGATGCTTCATGGTCTTCTTTTATTTTTTGTTTTTTATAACTTTCATCAGCTAACATTTCTAGTTCAGCTGTTATCTCTGATTTTTCAAGCTCTCTTTCTTGCGAAAATTTCCTTGAAATATAAACAATAACACTACCAACGTACAACACAAAGCATATAATAAGTGCAGTATTTTCATAGAGACTTAGCTCCAACACAGTCACTCCTAATCCATTCGTATTTTCACGCTTCATTAATTGGAATTTCCCTATTAACCCATTTGTTATCCCGCTATTTGAGGGCAGTAAAACCCCCTCCTCAAATTCCAGTGAAAGCAAAGAAGTTAGATGGAGGATGCCCCCAACTGATTAAAGTTTCACTTTATTGTAACATAAAAATATCAATTCTTGGAATCTTTCACCCTACTAAAAGAGGCATGATTGTTTCATCATGCCTCTGAAATATTTTGAATAATTGTTTTAATTGCTTCTTTTCCATTGTATTTTTTTAGTGCTGTTTTATACTTCTCATTATTTTGATTCAATTCTTCGACATACTTTATAAGAGATTTTACAGTTACATCTTCTTCATATAATACGGAGGCATACCCTTGCCTTTCAAAGGACTCTGCATTTAATATTTGATCTCCACGGCTTGCAAATTTCGATAATGGAATTAAAACCATCGGCTTTTGTAATGTTAAAAATTCAAAAATTGCGTTGGAACCCGCGCGTGAAATAACAAAATCTGTTACCCCTAATATATCTGGCAGTTCTCCATGTACATATTCAAATTGTCTATATCCTTCTTTATTTTGTAAACTTTCATCAAGGTTACCTTTTCCGCAAAGGTGAACAATTTGATACTTTTTAAGAAGTTCTGGTAATGCTTCTCGAGCCGTATCATTAATTTTTTTCGCGCCCAAGCTACCTCCCATAATCGTAATAACTGGCTTTTTACGTGAAAAACCTAAAAATGCTAAACCTGTTTCTCGATTTCCCTTCAGCACTTCTTCACGTACAGGAGATCCCGTATATATTACTTTTTCTTTCGGTAAATGTTTCGCTGCTTCTTCAAATGTAACAAATATTTTCGAAGCAAAACGAAGCGCAATTTTATTTGCTAGTCCTGGCGTCATATCAGATTCATGTAATAAAACTGGTACTCTATTTAGCCATCCTCCAATTACGACTGGTACAGATACGAAACCGCCTTTTGAAAAAATCACATCTGGTTTTAGTTTTCGAATCCTTACATACGCATCCATAACACCGATACGATAAACTTAACTAAATCTATACAATTCAATCAAATTTACACGAGTTAGTGCTTCATCGTGTTCTCGCAGCCCCAAAGGGACGAGGGGTATAACACTCCACACGAGGCAGTATCGTTACCTCCTATTATCAAGCATTTATTTTACCCATCTTGATAAATTTATCGCAGCATTTACATCCCTATCGTGATAGCTATTGCATGAAGCACAACGCCATTCACGAATCTTTAAACTCCACTGTCCTTCTGGTTGAACTGAATGGTCGTATTTCACTCCGCAACATGAGCAAATCTTGCTTGAAGCGAACCATTTATCAGCTTTTACATACGCAATGCCGTACTTCTCGCACTTGTATGACAAACATTGAAAGAAGAAGTTTAATTTTTGAAATGAAAATGCTTTCGATAGTTTTTTGTTTTTTAACAGGTTTGAAATAGATAAGTCTTCCACAACAATCCTCATTGGTTTGGTTTTCACCAATTTAGCTGTTGCTTGATGGATATGGTTATTTCGGATATTCATAATTTTCCTAGATAACCGCAGGTGCTCAGCTTTCGCTTTTTCATATCCAGCAGATTGAATTTTCACACCTTTTTTAAATCTCCTAGACATATCTCTTTGCGCTGACTTTTTCCTTTTCAAAAATTTTTTAACCTTGGCATCTTTGTTTATATTTCGTTCTTTCGTACCATTAGAAGCTACAAAAAGCTCTTTTAAACCAACATCCACACCAATCGACTCATCGGTTAATTCTTGTGATTCAAAGTCTTCTTGGAACCCTACACTCATCCACCAGTGACGACCGTCAAAGGTAACTCTTGGATTGGATGGTTTTTTATTCCTTGGTAGTTGTTGGCTTGTTTTCACTTCTCCAATAGACTGAATATGAACTACTTTCTTTCCTATAACCAGTCTTTCATAATTGGCATAAAATCCTTGGATTAAATCTTTTTTGGATTTATAAGAAGTGTGATAACCATTTTTGTACTTTTTGAACGAATGTTTTCTCGCCGTATCAAAATCTTTTGAAGCCTGTTTGGGAACTTGTGCGTTGATGTCATTTAACCACTCATATCTCTTTCGCTTCTTGATCTTTGTAAATCGTTTCTGTAAAGCTAACTGTGAAACAGATTTTCCAAATAGCTTATAATACCTATCACTCATTCTTTTACAATAGTTATAAGCGAATCTTGCAGCACCAGCATGGTTTCTAAGCACTTTTTCTTGTTCAGGCGTTGGAATCATTCTGACTTTCTTCGCTAATATCATCAGAATGTAACTCCTTTAATGAAAGATTTGTTCTTCTGAATCGTAGCGTGTTCCACCAGCATTCTCGTAAGACTACTCGGATGCAAACCTGTTAATTCTGATACTTGACTAACTCGTGAAAATTTCATTATTATTCTTACCTCATTGAACCCACAATAGCACATGCGTTCGATAGATTCAATGAGGTTTGATAGATTTAATTAAATGTATCTCGTTCAACTAAGGGCGCAATTCCTTAGCCAGTTCTCTTATGAACTTCTCATGTTTTCACATGAGCGCAGACTATATGTTTATCTCTTTAGAGATAGAGGATTTTTCCATCACCATAGGCTTGTGATGTACTCTCGTCAATTATACGAGATAGTCGTTGAACGTTCATCTTATCGCTTTTGACTTAGATGATTCGAGGCGGAAGACCCATTGTTCTAGTGTTTAGGATTTAACCTTGCACGATCTGATTGATTTTTTCTGCTTTCGCAACATTCACGCTCGCCATTTCTAGCCACGTTGTAGTTCAATCAGCTTTAGGGATTGCCCGCAGTTAACCCTCACTACTAGCCAATCACTTGACTAGCAGGGCTTACTGATATATTTAATTAACTTTCGTTATAATTGGTTAAATAAATCGTAACAGTTAGTTACCCTTTATTACAAGAAAAGGATCTTTTATATTTTTCAAATCAAAATAACGACGTAGCTTTCCACTCGAAATACTATAGTAGGGAATGCCTTCCTTTTCTATAATCGTTTTCTCAATACCTTGATGAGAACCAATGTAAGAGATATCCCAGTTGTCTTCTTGTAAATATGGGATAATGGCTAAATTAGGTGTTACATGTCCTGCCGAACCGCCACCTGTAAAGACTATTTTCTTCATACGTCTCCCCCTTCTAGACTATAATACACTAAAATATCTTGCCTCAGGGTGAGAAAATACCATAGCCGTTACGGACGCTTCTGGCTCCATCATGAATCCTTCTGTTAATGAAATACCTATTTCCTCTGGATGAATTAAGCGAAATAGCTTTTCTTGATCTGCAAGTTCTGGACACGCCGGATAACCAAATGACACGCGTATTCCTCTATATTTCGTACGGAAACGTTCTTCCATCGTCAGTTCAGGTGAGTCTGGAATGCCCCAGCGGTCACGAATGAGCATATGTGTTTTTTCAGCAAGTCCTTCTGCTAATTCAAGCGCTAACGATTGAATGGCATGACTACGTAAGTAATCACCTTTCGCCTTCCACTCTTCAGCAATGTCCCGAACTCCTTCCCCAACCGTAACAGATAAGAAAGCAACATAGTCCATCTCATCTCCAATTGGGCGCAAATAATCGCCTAAAGTACGATAGGGAGCCTTTCCTTGTCTAGGGAATGTGAAACGCTCTATAACACGCGTATGATCTTCTGGATCATATATTACAATGTTTTGTCCGTCGCTTTGCGCTGGGAAAAATTGATACACTGCTTTCGGCTTTAACCAAGATTGTCCTTCCTGCAATAATTCATCTATTAAATCATTTAATTCATGTGCTCTCTTATCTCCCTCTTTCAAAAGCTTCTTCACATTTCCTTTTAATCCAAGGTGATGCCCCAGTAACATTTGTCTATTTAAAAATGGAGCGAGATGAAGAGCCGGAATATCGCGTAATACAATTCGTTTTGTTGAATCAGGCACCATAACCTCAGCCTTCGGTAATGGCTCAATTACTGCTGGAATTTCTACTTTCTTCTCCTCTTTTTTTACGATATGAAGATGACGTTCTTTTTTATCCTGTTTCATCTTCTCACGCTCTTCTTCTTTTTGAAGCTTATTAATAATATCGAGCCCCGTCATCGCATCACTCGCATAACAAACGAGCCCTTTATATGATGGTGAAATTCGATTATCTGTAAACTTTCTCGTTAACGCTGCACCACCTACAACAATGGGCACATCAATATTTGCTGCTTTTAAATCTTCAGCAGTCGTTACCATTTGTTGCGCTGATTTTACTAATAAACCTGAAAGGCCTATAATGTCCGGCTTCTTTTCTTGTACTTCTTGAACAATTCGATCCGAACGTACATTAATTCCTAAATTAATAATCTCATATCCGTTATTCGCTAAAATAATTTCAACGAGATTTTTCCCAATATCATGCACATCACCTTTTACAGTTGCTAATAATACTTTCCCTTTTTTTGCACTATCGCTAGATTCCATATGTGGCTCTAAATAACTTACAGCAGCTTTCATACTTTCGGCACTTTGCAATACTTCAGCAACAATAAGTTCATTATTATTAAATAGTCGTCCTACCTCATCCATCCCTGTCATAAGCGGACCGTTAATAATATCAAGAGGTTTTCTTCCTTCTTCAAGTGCAAGACTTAAATCCTCGTGTAATCCTTGTTTCGTACCTTCTACAATATAATTTGCTAGTCGTTCATCTAGCGTTAACGTTTCTTGCACAACGACATCTTTCTTTTTAGCGACTCGGTAAAAGTTTGTAAATTCTTCTAACGTCTCTTTCGTCGTTTCAAACAGTAATGCATCTGCAAGGTGTTTTTCTTCCTCTGGAATCGACGCATAGCGTTCTAATTTTTCCGTATTAACAATCGCGTAATCTAATCCAGCCTTCGTAGCATGATATAAAAAGACGGAATTCAATACTTCACGTCCAGCCGGTGGTAAACCAAATGATATGTTACTTACACCTAAAATCGTTAAACACTCTGGTAACGCTTCTTTAATAAGGCGAATGCCCTCTATAGTCGCTGCCGCTGAACCAATATATTCTTCATCACCTGTCCCTACTGGAAACACAAGTGCATCAAAAATAATATCTGACGGGCGTATCCCATATTTCGTCGTTAATAATTCGTAACTTCTTTTTGCAATTTCTAATTTTCTTTCAGCACTTACTGCCATACCATCTTCATCGATTGTACCAACTACAATTGCAGCACCATACTTACGAAGAAGCGGTGTTACCTTTTCAAAACGCTCTTCTCCATCTTCTAAATTAATAGAGTTGATAACAGCTTTTCCTTGAATATAAGTAAGTGCTCTTGCCATAACATTTTCATCCGTTGAATCAATCATAATCGGTACTTTTAACACTTTCGTAACTTCTGTCAAAAATTTCTCCATATCTTCTATTTCATCACGATCAGGATCTGCCATACAAATATCAATAATATGAGCATTTTTCTTCACTTGCGCTCTTGCCACTTCAGCAGCCTCTTCAAATTTCCCTTCTGCTACTAATCGTTTAAATTTACGTGATCCAATAACATTCGTTCTTTCACCTACAAATAACGGTCTCATAGACTCATCATATTGCAGTGCCTCTAATCCACTAATTCCATGTCCTTCTCTCTCATGATGGTCACGAGGCTTAAAAGATGCTAGTGCTTCTTTCATTGCTTTTATATGTTCTGGTGTCGTGCCACAACAACCACCGATAATATTAACCCATCCTTCTTCAGCAAATCGCTTCACCTTTTCAGCGAGAGAAGATGGAGACTCATGGTAATGTCCATCTTCATCAGGAAGACCTGCATTTGGATAACAAGAAATGTAACACTCCGATAAATCAGATAGTGAACGAATATGGTCCCTCATAAACTCCGGACCAGTCGCACAATTTAACCCAACAGATAATGGTTTCATATGTTCTACTGATAAATAAAAAGCTTCAATTGTTTGCCCAGCCAGAGTCGTTCCCATTGGCTCAATCGTTCCTGAAATCATAATAGGAACCGTTTTTTTCAGTTCTTCAAAAGCAGCTTGAATTCCAATATAAGCTGCTTTCACGTTACGCATATCTTGACTCGTCTCAACGAGTAATACATCAACTTCTCCTTTTAATAATCCTCGTGCCTGCCTTGTATAAGCCTCAATCAATTCTTCAAAAGTCACACCACCAGTAACACTAATTGCTTTCGTTGTTGGTCCCATCGCTCCCGCAACATATACTTCCTTACCGCTTTCTTTAACAGCTTGCTTCGCCAAAAGTGCTGCCTTTTCATTTAGTTCTTCATCTAAATGAGACAGCTCATAATCACTTAGTACAATATTCGTTGCCCCAAATGTATTTGTTTCAATAATATCCGCTCCAGCTTCAATATAAGCTTTATGAATCTTTAAAATAACGTCTGGTCTTGTTTCTACTAAATATTCATTACAGCCCTCGTACTCTTCTCCTCCGAAATCTTCAGCAGTTAAATCCTCTTGCTGAATCATTGTTCCCATTGCACCATCTAATATTAAAATGCTATTTTGTAATTTTTCTTCTATACACTTCATCAATTAATACCTTCTTTCACTTCTTGCTTTTCTCTTACATATTTAACAAGATGTTCTGTAATTTCATATTTTAAAAATGGTGTAATAAGATAAATACCATTAAAATATTTCATCGCTGCGTCGATCAATTCTTGCGAAATGCGAATCCCTTCCTCAATTGCCGCCTCTTTCGTTTCGTGTCCATCCATTCTCTCTCTTATTTCTTCTGGAAGAGTAATACCCGGTACCTCAAAATGAAGAAAATCTGAATTCCGCTTACTTACTAACGGCATAATTCCAATAAAAATAGGTTGTTCCAAATGCTTTGTCGCTTCATACACTTCTTCAATTAACGCGATATCGTAAATTGGCTGAGTTAAAAAATATTCCGCTCCAGCATCTATTTTTCGTTCCATTCGCTTAACCGCTGCTTTTAAGTGCCTCACGTGAGGATTAAATGCGCCGCCTACAGAAAACCTTGTCGCCGATCCAATTGATTTCCCTAAAATTGAACGTCCATCGTTCATTTCTTTAATCATTTTAATGAGCTCAATAGAGGACAAATCGTATACAGAAGTTGCACCAGGAAAATCACCAACGCGCGCTGGATCACCAGTTAAAGCTAACACTTCTTCCATCCCTAACGCCGATAAACCTAACAAATGAGATTGTAGTCCAATGACGTTATGATCCCTACACGTTAAATGTGTCAATACCGGGATATCATGCTTCGTTAATAACGCACCCATTGCCATATTAGAAATACGAGGCGATGCTAATGAATTATCTGCTAGAGTAATAGCATCTGCTCCCGCTCTTTTTAAAGCTCTTGCTCCTTCAAAAAACCGCTGTGTATCTAACGTTTTCGGTGGATCTAATTCCACTACAACTGTCGTTTGTTTTTTCGCTTTCTCTGCTAGAGTGACGTGAGCCTTCGAACGTTTCTCATGCGTATGAACAACTTTCGGCCTTTGAATGGTGTCTTTTTCTATTACAGGTGTAACATTCGCAACAGCGTGCTTCATACTTTGAATATGTTCTGGAGTCGTACCACAACAACCACCTAATAACCGAATACCTTGCTCAATAAATCTCGGCGTCATCGCCTCAAAATAAGCTGGGCTTCCCTCATATACGTAACGTCCCTCCACATAATTCGGGAGACCTGCATTTGGGTATGCTGATAAATAGCCATTTTGCGGAATCGATATCATTTTGAAAGCCTCCGTCATATGAAGCGGCCCTAGTTGACAATTTAATCCAACAACATTTGCACCGTAATCTATAAGTTGCTTTAATATTTCATTGACATCATTTCCATTTTGAGTCGTACCTGCTTCATGTAACGCTAATTGAGCAACAATTGGAATGTTCGTTTGCTTACGCAATACTTTAACAGCATGAAGTAATTCAAATTCATCGTAAAAAGTTTCTAATAGTAATCCATCAACCTGTTCTTCTAGTAAAGCCCCTGCCTGTTCAAGTAGCATAAACTCCCTTTCCATATCAGTCGTTGTAACGGCTCCGATATGTTTCATACCACCAATTGTTCCTAAAATTGCATTTTTATCTGTAACAGATGCTTTCGCCAGTTTTACTGCCGCTCTATTAATTTCTGTAACTTGATTTTCTAAGCCGTACATACGTAATTTCGCCTCATTTGCTCCATACGTATTCGTTTGAATTACATCTGCTCCAGCAGCTACATATTGTTTATGAATCGATATAATTAAGTCTGGATCAGATACATTCAATTCTTCAAAGCTACTTTGCAAGCCATGTGAATGCAATAACGTCCCAACCGCACCATCACCTATTACAATTCCTTTTGATAATAAATCTAGTAATTTCACGAATCTCCCTCATTTCTATCAATATAAAAACCCCCTCTTCACTTTGAAGAGGGGGACATAATCGTTCCTCCTCTTATTATGCAAAACATTCGTTTTGCAGGTATTAGCACCGTTTCAAACATTTCGTTTGAAGGTTGCCGGGTTTCACAGGGCCTTTCCCTCCACCGCTCTCAATAAGAGTTGTCTTTATTATTTTATTTATGTAGCTAAAAGGAAATGCGTTCCCCTTTTAACAATGTTTGTTAATTTTTTAATAAATTTAGCATGCACAAAAGTAAAAGTCAATGACACTTGCGGAAAAATAAAAAATATTTAAAATAAAGTTGCAATTCGATTATCTTTTGTTGTAAAGTTAAAAACATAATAAAAATTTCATACGAACATTCTTATCTAGAGAGGTAGAGGGACTGGCCCTGTGACGCCTCAGCAACCATTAACATTTTGTTAATAAGGTGCTAATTCCAGCAAATTGTGAAAGATTTGACAGATGAGAAGAAGACTCTATTCAAACCGAAAGCCTTCTTCTTAGAAGGCTTTTTTTATTTTATATTCACTTAATGTTTCAATTTAAAAAGGAGGAATTTTCACATGTCAACAATCGAAACAAAACTAGCACAAATCGGCAATCGCAGTGAAACTACAACTGGAACGGTTAATCCACCAATTTATTTATCAACCGCTTATCGTCATGAAGGAATTGGTAAATCTACTGGCTTTGACTATTCACGAACTGGCAATCCAACTCGAGGTCTTTTAGAACAGGCAATCGCAGACTTAGAATATGGCGAACAAGGTTATGCCTGTAGTTCAGGGATGGCGGCTGTTCTCCTCGTCCTTTCTCTATTCCGCTCTGGAGACGAACTTATTGTATCTGAAGATTTATACGGTGGAACGTATCGATTATTTTCTGAACATGAAAAAAAGTGGAATGTTCGATGTAGATACGTAAATACACAATCTATTAAACAAATTGAGCAAGCTATCACAACTGAAACGAAGGCTATTTTCATAGAAACTCCAACTAATCCATTAATGCAAGTTACTGATATTGCTGCTGTCGCAACTGTAGCGAAAAGGCACGGACTACTTCTTATTGTAGACAACACATTCTACACACCTTATATACAGCAACCATTAACAGAAGGTGCTGACATTGTACTTCACAGCGCAACGAAATATTTAGGGGGACATAACGATGTACTAAGCGGACTTGTCGTTGCAAAAGGAAAGGAACTTTGTGAAGAAATCGCTCATTATCATAATGCATCAGGTGCAGTTTTAAGCCCATTTGACTCATGGTTATTAATTCGCGGTATGAAAACGTTAGCGCTTCGCATGAGACAGCATGAAGAAAATGCGAAAGCAGTTGTTGCATATTTAAATGATGAAGACGGGGTGACAGATGTATTTTATCCTGGAAGAGGCGGCATGATTTCATTTCGCCTTAAAGATGAAGCTTGGATTAATCCATTCTTACAATCTTTATCCTTAATTACATTTGCCGAAAGTCTTGGTGGTGTAGAAAGTTTAATGACTTATCCAGCAACGCAAACACATGCTGATATTCCTGAAGAAATTAGAACAGCAAACGGTGTATGTAATCGTCTTCTTCGATTCTCCGTTGGCATTGAAAATAGTAACGATTTAATTCAAGACTTAAAGCAAGCCATTAAACTTGTAAAAGAAGGTGTAAGAATATGAGTTATTCTATAGATACACTCTTACTACACAACCAATATAAACATGACTCGCAAACAGGAGCTGTGAACGTTCCTATCTATAACACATCAACTTTTCACCAGTTTGATGTAGATACGTTCGGAAAATATGACTATAGCAGGTCAGGAAATCCAACTCGTGAAGCTCTTGAAGATATCATTGCTTTATTAGAAGGTGGAACAAAGGGATTCGCCTTTGCATCAGGCATTGCAGCGATTTCCACTGCATTCCTCCTTCTTTCACAAGGTGATCACGTACTCATTTCAGAAGATGTATACGGAGGCACTTACCGAGTGATAACTGAGGTACTCTCCCGTTACGGTGTTTCACATACATTTGTTGATATGACCAATTTAGAAGAAATAAAACAAAGCATTAAACCAAATACAAAGCTCTTTTATGTAGAAACACCTTCTAATCCACTTTTAAAGGTGACAGATATTCGCGAGGTTTCTAAACTTGCAAAATCTATTGGGGCTCTTACTTTTGTTGATAATACATTTTTGACACCACTATTCCAAAAACCACTTGAACTTGGAGCTGATGTTGTTCTTCATAGTGCCACAAAATTTATTGCTGGGCATAGTGATGTTACTGCCGGATTAGCAGTAGTAAAAGATGCAGAACTCGCTCAAAAGCTTGGATTTTTACAAAATGCATTCGGCGCTATTTTAGGACCTCAAGATTGTTCTCTCGTACTTCGCGGTCTAAAAACATTACATGTACGCCTCGAGCATTCAGCTAAAAATGCCAATAAAATTGCACATTATTTACAAGAGCACGCTAAAGTACAAAATGTCTATTATCCGGGATTACAAACACATCTCGGATTTGATATTCAACAATCTCAAGCAACATCAGCTGGAGCAGTCTTATCATTTACTTTGCAGTCAGAAGATGCACTCCGCCAATTTTTATCAAAAGTAAAATTACCTGTTTTTGCAGTTAGTTTAGGAGCTGTAGAGTCAATTCTTTCTTATCCAGCAAAAATGTCACATGCAGCACTGTCGCAAGAAGCTCGTGATGAAAGAGGAATCTCTAATTCATTACTTCGGTTATCAGTCGGTCTTGAAAATGTTAACGATTTAATATCCGATTTTGAAAATGCCCTTTCTTATGTAGAAGAACCTGTAAATGCATAGAGAAAAAAGAAGATATGAGAATAGGTTTTCATATCTTCTTTTTATGCGATTTAGTTATAGTCATTTGAAATTTTTCTTATAGTCCATAAAAAATAAAAGTATATCATCTATTTCTAAATAATGGATTAATTGATATATTAAGAAATAAAAAAGGGGTAAAAATAATGGATACTTGTGCAGATATTTTAATCGTTATCGATTTACAAAATGGCGTATGTTATGGCGGAGAGCATTTATTTGATTTACAGAACTTACTAACAAAAGTAAATAAAAGAATTTCTTCATACAGAAAATTAAATAAACCAATCCTTTTTGTTCAACATTGTGATGATGATTTAGTACCCGAGAAAGAACTTTGGGCTATTCATACCGATCTTGATGTTCAAGAACAAGATTTTTTTGTAAGAAAAACACATGCAAATTCATTTTATAAAACAAACTTAAAAGAAATTTTAGATCAATTATCTGTAAATCGCATTGAATTTTGCGGTGCCCAAACAGAGTACTGTATGGATGCTACGATTAAGTTTGCCCACGGACTGGGATACGAAAACTTTATGGTACAGAAAACAACCTCTACGTTGAATAATCCTTTTATGTCCGCAAAAGAGACAATTGATTTTTACGAGAACATATGGAATCACAGATTTTTAACGTTGCTAAAAGATGAATTTTAGAATAAATGACTAATGACTTGATTATCCTAAGATTTATCAGCCGTAATCAAATATTTCATGATCACCATAAAGAAGCGAATTACATTCAGCTTCTTTTCTTTTAACCTGTTTTATATTCTATATATATCATTATAATTCCTTTGTCATATTATTTTAAAAATTTCGTATATTCATTTGAAAGAATAAGAAAATCATGATAAAATTGTGTTACAAATATATCTATATCTTTCAATTTTTAAAACGCATCGAAATTTTCACCCAAAAATGTCATTTTACAAAAACGTGCTAATTTACCTATTTTATTTACATCATGGTCTCTTTTCTTACAATTTCTTTACTTTAGGACTTTTTTTCTGCAACAACTATTTTCTTTTCTTTAAATTTTTGGTATGTATAGTTTGGTATAATAGCTCACACGGAGGTGGAAAAGAACATGTTAGAAACCTTTCAAAAAGAATTAGAACTATATGAAAGTAATGCAGAATTATTAAAAGTGCTGGCTCATCCTGTTCGTTTATGTATCGTAAAAGGATTAATTGAGCGCGGTCCAAGCAACGTTTCTACAATGTACACTGGCTTAAACATGCCACAATCTACAATTTCACAGCATTTAGCAAAATTAAAAAGCGCTAAAATCGTTTCTAGTGAAAGAAAAGGATTAGAAATTTATTACAAAGTAGAGAACGAAACAATAATTCAACTCGTTCGCGTATTATTAGGTTAGGGACTAATAATCGAAGAAAAAGAACGTATTCTATATTTTTTATCTCATATCTTTAATATAAATATATATCATGAGAGGAAATATATAATACTACATAAGTCGTATTAAAAAACAAGACACAGTATATACTGTGTCTTGTTTTTTATATTGTTACATACCGCTCCAAATGTAAATGTTGCATATCTTTTGTATGTATAACAACATCAAACGCACTCCCTACTCCTCCATTCAAAATCATAGAACGAACTGCTCGATTTTGTTTTTGCGTTTCAGAAAAAGGATTCATATCTTGATGGCTCGTAAGCTGTTCTAATATCCCTGCAGCTAACAAGAACTCAGATTGTTTCTTATGCCATACTGCACTCATTCCTTGCAGACTAAACATCTCCTTTAGCTCGTCCCAATGAATATGAGTAGTAAGATCCATTTCACCTGGATGCGCTAGTGGGTTACGTATTAGCTTATGCTGATAATAACCTCGCAAACTTCCTTCACGGTGTGCTGGATGCATCCATTCTTCTTTTGTGTATCCGTAATCAACTGTAATACATATACCTTTTTGAAACCATTTCGCAATTTCTTTTATATACTCCTCCATCACAAGTGGTACTTCAAAACGTTGCCCTTCAGCAATATGAATATTATATTTCAATAAATATCGACCAATTCTTTTATCTAACGGCCTACATATTTCTGAAAGACTTCCTTCCTCTGTATATGTAATACGCACTTCATACAACATACCATTTCTTTTCTCAATTATTTCAACAGGAAATGCATCAAACAACTCATTCGAAAAAAGAATTCCCTCGAAAGAATCTCCCATTTCACTATAAGAGGTATAGTACGATACATTAGAAAATGAGCCAAGGTGCTCCTGCTGTAATTTCCTATGAAAAGGGCTCACTTCAATCATTGAATAGTTTAAATCAATAAAGGTTTTTGGAGATAATTGCTTCCATTCTTGTAAAACATCATAGGCGAACTTTCCAGTTCCCCCACCAACCTCACAAATATTCGAAGCAACTTCACCATTTTCAACAAGACGAATAAAAAGTTTAGCAAAAGTTTTTGCAAAAACAGAGGATACATTGCTACTTGTAAAAAAATCCCCTTGTCTTCCAATCTTTTCACGTTCTTTCATATAATATCCATGACCTTCTGTATACAATACAAGGTTCATATACGTACTATATGAAATTGAATAATCCTTTTCTTTCCTCATCCATTCTCTTAAAATGAGCTCCATTCCCATAATGATTCCTTATTGTAAAAACGGATTATTTTCTTTTTCAAAACCAATGCTTGTTTCTGGACCATGTCCACATAACACCGCTGTCTCATCTGGTAATACAAATAATTTCTCTTCAATACTTCCAATTAATTCAGCAAAACTTCCACCAGGCAAATCTGTTCTTCCAATGCTCATTTGGAACAATACATCTCCTGAGAATACAGCATTTGCCTCTTTACTATAATAAGAAATACTTCCTGGAGAATGTCCTGGCGTCTCAAAAATTTCAAAATTAAATGATCCAATTGTTAATGTACCTTCTGCATCAATAATATGATCCGCTGGTTTTGCTGTAATACTGCGGTTCATCATAAAAATTTGAGAGCCGTTTACAGTTGCATCTCCTAACCAATCTGCTTCTTCTTTATGTACGTATACAGGAATATGAAAAGCGTCTCTTACCGCATCAACAGCACCGATATGATCAAAGTGAGCATGCGTTAATAAAACAGCCAATGGTTTTAATTGTTCTTCTTGTAAATATGTAACGAGCTTTTCACCTTCGTGACCAGGGTCAAAGATAATGCACTCTTTTTGATCGTTCATTAAAATATAAGCATTTGTTTGTAATGGGCCTAACGGCATTTGTATCCATTTCATATGAAAATCTCCTCCAGTTATTAAACTTACTTTTAATGATACAACATTTCTTTCTCTTAGGAAAAGAAAGGATGCTATCTCGACAATCATTTTTAAAACATGTACAATATAAAAGAGTAAATATTCCAAAAACTCATAATAAGAAATGGGTAGACAGAGGAGGATATTGCATGGGCCTTGTTATTATTTTTACACTTGTCACTCTGTTAGCTGTATTTGCTACGCTTAGAACACTTCGTGAAAAAAACTTTTTCGCGAGCGGCTTTGCAATTGCAACTGTACTCGTTTTCGGATGGTTTACGATCATGACTGTTCTATATAACGGGTATCCACCAGCAGCTTAATTCGTTTACACTTTATTCTTCATCGAGATTTCACACAAAAAGAGGAAGGGTTCCCCCTTCCTCTTTTCATATTTCAAAACTTATATCATCTTCGCTTCGTATTTGTGCTTTTTTACAAGCCAAGCTCCTCCGATAACACCTGCATCATTACCAAGTGTTGCAATAGCTAACTTCGTGCTCTTTACAGCACGTGAGAAAGCGTATTGCTCGAAATAGCGTTGAATTGGTTCTAATAGCGCATCTCCAGCTTTAGACACGCCTCCACCAATAACAATTTTCTCTGGGTTCAACGTACTAGATAGGTTCGCTACAGCTAACCCTAAATAAGAAGCTACTTTTTCTACTACTTCGCCTGCTAATTCATCACCTTGTCCAAGTGCTTCAAAGACATCTTTTGATGTAATACGTCCTTCTTCAGCTAACATAGAACGCAACATGCTTTCTTTATTAGTCTCTTGTATTTTTTGCATAGCAACACGTACAATACCTGTCGCAGATGCTACTGTTTCTAAGCAACCAGACTTCCCGCAATTACATGGGAAAGCATTTTCTGTAACTACTGTAATATGTCCAATCTCACCAGCAGCACCACTCACGCCGTGTACAATCTCACCATTGGCGATTACACCACCACCAACGCCCGTACCAAGTGTCATGCAGATTAAATCTTTTGCACCTTCACCAGCACCTTTCCACATTTCACCAAGCGCTGCTAAGTTTGCATCATTATCAATAACAACAGGTAATCCTGTTTCTACTTCTAATAAATCTTTTAGCGGATAGTTTTTCCACCCTAAATTAACCGCTTCATAAATCATTCCAGATGCCACATGTACAGGGCCAGGAGCTCCCATACCAATACCAATTAACTTGCTCTTCAATTCGCCTAATTCTTCTAGCTTTTTATCAATTGCTTTCGCAACATCAAGTGTAATATGTTTTCCTTGCTCACCTGTATTTGTAGGGATTTCCCACTTATGTAAAATTTCGCCGTATACATTAATAAATGCTAATTTAATCGTTGTACCACCAAGGTCAACACCAACTAACCATTTCTCTTCCATGTTGCTTACCTACCTTTATCTAATTCTTATTTAGCTCTTTTTGAATTTCTTGCTTCAATAAAAATAAAGCTGTTTGATAGTCTTGTGGATCGATTAGCTGTGATTGATTTAATTCACGCAATTCATCTTGCATTAATTGTAAATCTGCAATTCGATCTCCCGTATAAATAATCGTACCAAATTTCTTTAGCAATTGCTGAATATCATAAATAGATACCATTTCATCACCCTCTATGCTCACTTACTATAAAAATTATAATAAGAAAACGTTCACATATTTTATTATAATCAAGAAGAAAAAGTCTCGTCAATTTTTATTTGTCTATACAAGCTCATTTATAAGCATTGTTCCTTTTTCTGTAATAATTTTTTCTATATTTTTATCAAATGACTCTACCGGAATGTGTTTTACCATTTGAAAATCATATGCTAATGATAGCGTTTTCCCTTTATAATGCACGAGATAACGATCATAATAGCCCCCGCCGTATCCAATCCGTTCTCCTCGCTCTGTATAAGCTACGCCTGGCACAATTTGAAGATCAATGTCATCCGCACTCACTTCTTCCGTAAGTCCAGGAATCGGTTCACGTAAATTCATGTACACCGTTTCTAATTGATCAAAACCACTAATTTTCCGGAAGGACATCGTTCTTGTTCCTTTATTACACTTAGGAACTACAACTTTCTTTCCTTCTTCCCAAGCTTTTTCGATAATAGGATATGTATTCACTTCATTTTCCATTGAGAGAGTAATTCCAATTGTTTTAGCTTCAACCCACTCTTTTTCCGCATACAACGAAAATGCAATCTGTTCTGATAAAGTTGTATATTGTTCTTCTGATAAAGAATTCATGTGTTCTATTATTTGTTTACGCAAACGCACTTTCTCTTCTTTCACACATTCTCCTCCTTACAGTGACACTTTACTCTATGATGATAGTGTATCACTTTTAACATAGGAATCGAATAAAAAAAGAAACAGTAGGAAAATATTCCTACTGCTTACTTTGTTTCACGGTGTAACGTAGACTTCTTGTCACGCTTGCAATACTTTTTAAGCTCGATACGCTCAGCGTTGTTACGTTTATTTTTCTTTGAGATATAGTTACGATCTCCGCATTCTGTACATGCTAGAGTAATATTCACACGCATTCTTATTTCCCTCCAGTACTAATAACTTAAATCAGACTATACTATAATACCACTTTTAAAATAAAAATTCTACACCTTTTGATATTGTCTAATTTTTTCTATAAGATTTTTCATGTTTTCCCTTGCTATTACTGGGTTTCTAGCATGTGAATACACTAAAAATTTTGGTTGTTTTGTGTCAGAAACGATATAAGACCACTCTTTTTCAGTATATTTGAACTGTACTCCTTCAAATATACCTTCTCCCTTCCTTTCAATATCATCCAATAATTTCCTCATAATTTTCCCTTTTTCATTCCATGAACATACCACTTCATCATAAAGTAAATAGAGCGGAGGTGATTGCTCTACTATGCTCAGAAACGTTTTTCCTTGCAATGCTATTAGCTCAAATAATTTTCCAATTCGATATAAAATATCTCGCTTCCACCTTACTTGAAACGACTTCCTTTCATCCTGCGTATAAAACAGAAGATAACATTCTCCTAATTTCAAAGACATTGGGTAAATATTTCCTGTAGATTCGAGTAAGAAATCTGGAATATCTACCTCTTCCAAATCTGTACCCTGGTAAATATTACTATGTTTATCGTATAACTCGAAATGATTTCCTTGCTCAGAAAACATAAGAGCCATATTCGCTTTACTTGATTTCATCAAAGCTTTCACATGATCTTTTTGTTCGCTTGCATAAATCCATGTAACTGTACAACCAAGTCTTTGTAGAAAGAGCATAAGTAAATGTTGCAACGTATCATTTCTCTTATTAATAAGAAGATGAAACTTCTGCATCTGTATTTTCTCGATATCAATATGCCCCAATATAACTTCTATATACTCATTCATAGAAACATGAACCAGCTTATTTCGCCCCATCTCTTTCTCATGCACGTAATAAAACAATTCGGACATATATACTTGTTCTATCTCTTTTTGCTGCTTATACGTTAACGGCATGCCAGCTTGACCATACAACTTTATAACAATCTCATTCTCATTCTCCACTTGAATGAAAACCCCACCTGCACATTGCAAATGATGAACACTATATTGAAAAAGTGACTCGTTCATTTCTTTGCATTCCATCGTATGAATCCCTATACCATGAATAGCATGTAAAAATAAATTTTTATAAGAGGTTGTTTCTATATTTTCTTGACTTCCAATTAATATACTTTCTCCTTTTGTAAAAAGAGAGCCATACGCCATCGCAATCTTCACGATAAACTGGGGAGTAATTTCAACATTCCCTCTTCCTACAATGCGGCTTTTTTGTAACCACCCTGCACTCATTTCACTCTCTTGAATACCAGCCGCTCCTACTATCGAATGACTATCAATCGCCTTATAAGGCCATAGTTTTCCTTTTTGCTTAATTATCGTACTTCTCCCGATATGACAGTGATCCGCTACAATGCTTTTTTGAAACAGTGTAACGTCATCTTCAACTATTGTACGCTCTCCTATTGTCGTTTCTAATAGTTCACAATACTTTCCAATATGGGCATTTGCAAAAACAATACTTTTTTGAAGATGAGAATAATTTGAAACGATACTATTTTTTCCAATAATAGAATATGGCTCAATTACAGCTCCTGTACCAATCTTTGCTCCTTCTCCAATGAAAGAGGGGCCATGAATTTTTGTCCCTTTCCCAATCGTCACCCCTTCTCCCATCCATACCATCGGTAATACTTCCGTATAAGGAATAGGTACTTGTAACTTTTTCGTTAACAAATCAAATTGTGCTTGTCGATATTGATTAAATGTGCCGATATCTAACCAATAACCTTCTGACAAATATGCGAATAACACATTTTTGTTTGCCAATAACGGAAACACATCATGACTGAAATCAAAAAATTGTCTAGGCGGTATGTAAGAAAAGATTTCTGGCTCCATAATATATATGCCTGTATTCACAACATTAGATACTACCTCATTCCAGCCCGGCTTTTCTATATATCGTGTAACCTCCTGGTCTTTATTCATTACAACCAATCCAAATGAGAGTGGATTTTCTACTTCTTTCACAAACATTGTTACCATTCTTCTCTTTTGTTCATGAAACCTAATTCCTTCTGATAATTGAAAGTCAGTTAATGCATCCCCACTTATTACAACAAATGTTTCATCTAAAAATTGTTCTGCTTGTTTAATACTCCCTGCTGTACCAAGCGGAGGAGAGTCTTCAAAATAATACAAGTTAACTCCCCATTTACTACCATCACCAAAATATCGCTTAATCGTCGTACTCATATATTGAACAGTAATTGCAATTTCACGAATACCATGCTGGCGTAATAACTCAATATTGTATTCTAAAACTGGTTTTTCTAATAATGGTAACATCGGCTTTGGAGTATTACATGTTAATGGTCTAAGGCGTCTTCCTTTTCCTCCAGCTAAAATAACCCCCTTCATATACTTCAGCCTCCACTTATATAATGTTCAGTAGCTCCATATACCATATGTATATTCTCTATCCCACATGAACTAGCAGCATAAACTTGATTAGTTAAACGAATCCTCATTTAAAAGACCCTATAATTAAATTTCCCACCTATAAAAACGTACGTTTAAAACGACAAGAAAGCGCTTACTATTAATTGATAAATAATACTTATTAACGAACAACATATATACTAATTTTCCCATTACATTATGATACATCTTATCATCATAAACTAAAGGAAACAACGAGCTTTTTTTGTCATGTTTTGACTAAAAAAAGCAGGTGATTTCTCATCACCTACTTTCATTCCTACTCATTCAATAAATAATGCTTTCCTTTTACTAAATAAAATACATTTTCAGCAATATTTGTAATATGGTCTGCTACACGCTCAATATATCTCGCCACAAATGATAATTGTGTAATTTGCGTAATTGCTTCTGGTTGTTGCGGAACTGAAGATATAAACTCACGAATTGCTTTTCCATATATTTCATCAACGGAATCATCCATTTCAGCAATTTGTTTCGCGAAAGTTAAATTTTCTTGTTCATATGCTTCTAACGCTAAATGCAACATCTTATTTGCAACCGCAAACATTTCATCCAGGTTGTGCAAACTAACAGCCACTTCTTTTTCCCCAAGACGAATTGTAGCCTTTGCAATATTAACAGCATGATCTGCAATACGCTCTAAATCTGTCGCTGTTTTAATTGAAATAAAGATTCTTCTTAAGTCACTTGCTACAGGTTGCTGCTTCGTAATGAGCATAAGCGCAAGATCGTTTATTTCCTCTTCTAAATTATCCATACGGTAATCACCATCAATGACCTCTAACGCTTTCTCTACATCCCTTGTATGCAGACCTTCCATAGCAATCAATAAAGCCGCATTCGCTAATTCGCCAAGCTCAATCACCTTTTGCTGTAACACTTTTAAATCACCTTGAAACTGTTCTCTTACCATTTTTTCTTCCCCCTCAATATTATGTGCCATTATATACAAAGTGAAACTTTAATCACCCCTCATCAATCGGGCTTTTACAGGCCACCCGCCCACCTAACTTCTTTGCTTTTGCTGAATTTTGAGGTGGGGTCTTACTGCCCGCAAATAGCGGGATAAATCTCCTACATAACCTCTTACGCTTGTAATAAACCTTAAGATAAAGAGAAGGTATTACTTCCCTATTAAAGTGAGATAAAAATAAGAAATGCCCTCTGTTAAGAGGGCATTTTCTCTTAGCTTTGCAACGATATCAACCAAAGCGACCTGTAATATAATCTTCTGTACGCTTATCTGAAGGCGTCGTAAATAATTTGTTTGTATCTGTATACTCCACAACTTCCCCGCTTAAGAAGTAAGCGGTTTTGTCTGAAATACGCGCTGCTTGTTGCATATTATGCGTTACGATAACAATACTAAAGTCTTTTTTTAACTCTTGAATTAATTCTTCTACTTTTAATGTTGAAATTGGATCTAGTGCCGATGTTGGCTCATCCATTAAAATAACGTCTGGCTCAATAGCTAAGCAACGTGCGATACATAGACGCTGTTGCTGTCCACCAGATAAACCGTATGCATTATCGTGCAAACGATCTTTTAACTCATCCCAAATCGCTGCTCCGCGTAAACTTTTCTCAACAATTTCATCTAATGTCTTTTTGTCACGAATACCATGGATTTTTGGACCGTATGCTACATTCTCATAAATAGATTTTGGAAATGGATTTGGCTTTTGGAACACCATTCCTACGTGCGTTCTTAATTCTTCAACTGGATATGATTTATCAAATATATTGCGTTCTCTATATTCAATTACACCTGTAGTTCGAACGATCGGTACTAACTCTACCATGCGATTGAACGTTTTTAAGTACGTTGATTTACCACAGCCACTTGGACCGATAATTGCTGTAACTTCATTCTCATGAATACTTAAATTAATATCTTTTAAAGCATGGTCTTCCCCATACCATAAATTTAAGTTTTTCGTATCAAATACTACTTTCTTTGGCGCAGTCTCGATTTTCTCTTCGTTTTTCACCTGTACATTTACTACTGTTGCTACCATTTGAATTCCCCTTTCATCCACTTCCAACTTATTTTCGATTTCGTAACCATAAAACAAATATATTGATAAATAGCAACAAACCTAACAAAACAATCATCCCAGCTGCTGCTACATACTGAAATTCTTCTTGTGGCCTACTCATCCAATTAAAAATTTGAATTGGTAAAACTGTAAATCTATCAAACATACTAAATGGAACATAATTTGCAAACGCAAGTGCCCCAATAACTAATAGTGGTGCTGCTTCTCCAATTGCTCTTGATATCGCTAACGTACAGCCCGTTATAATCCCCGGGAAAGCATATGGCAATACAATTTGATACATCGTTTGCCACTTCGTAGCACCTAATCCGTAAGAACCCTCTAATAATGCACTTGGTACTGATCGGATTGCTTCTTGACTCGCCACAACAACTGTTGGTAAGACGAGTAAACTCATCGTCAGTGCTGCTGCAACTATACTCTCTCCTAAATGAAGAGCATATACAAAAATAGTTAAACCAAGCAATCCAAATACAACGGATGGTACTCCTGCTAACGTTTGATTATTAATCTCTACTATTTTTTTAAATAGAGATTCCTTCGCATATTGCTCTAAATAAAGAGCTTTTCCAACTCCAAATATAAAAGAAACAGGTATAACAATACTCATAAATAATATTGTCCCTGACAAAGCTGCAGCAATACCAGCTTCTTTCGGATTACGCGAAGCGAAATTTGTAAAGAAATCTATTGAAAGATAGCTTATACCTTTTTCAACAATTTGAAACAGTAACACAAACAAAATTACGATTGAAAATAAAATTGCTATATAAAATAACAATTTGTAAATTCGATCTTTTAAAAAGCGTGATGCCATATTTTTTTGTATTTTTTTATGATTCAACATCCGCATATTATGTCATCCTCCTAAAACGGCGCATAATTGACTGCGAAATGATGTTCATAATAAAAGTAAACAAAAATAATGTTGCACCTACAGCATACATGCTGTAATACGTAATCGTTCCATGCGGAGCATCACCTAAACTTACTTGCACAATATAGGCTGTTAACGTTTGAATAGAATGTGTCGGATCAAGCGATACATTTGGTGTGGATCCTGCCGCAATTACAACAATCATCGTTTCACCAATTGCACGCGAAGCCGCTAATATAATTGCTGCCATAATCCCTGTAAAAGCGGACGGAAACACCACTTGTTTTACCATTTCAAACCGCGTCGCTCCGAGTGCTAATGAAGCTTCTTTCGTCCCTTTCGCCACAGCTCTCATCGCGTCTTCAGATAGAGATGCAACTGTAGGCATCATCATAAATCCGATAACGATTCCTGGGCTAATCGCATTAAAAAACTGTAAATCTGGTATAATCCTTTGTAAAAGCGGCGTAACAATTGTTAATGCAAAAAAACCATATACAATTGTCGGGATACCTGCTAATAGCTCTAACATCGGCTTTAATATTTTCCGTGCACTATTTGAAGCATATTCGCTTAAAAATACGGCACACGCTAAACCAATAGGAATTGCTACAAACATAGCAATTGCTGTTACAAGGAACGTTCCACATATAAGTGGTAATATACCGAATTTAGGATTTTCAAAAAACGGTAACCATTCTTTCTCCGTCAAAAAGGAGTACAATGATATTTTTTGAAAAAACATGATTGTTTCATTAGAGAGCGTAAAAACAATTCCAAGTGTCGTAACAATAGAAACGCTAGCAATTATTTTTAGTAACAAAGGCATTATTCGATTGATTCGCTGCGTTTTTTTTCTTTGTTTTGTATTTCTTTCAATCAAATGTTGTACAGAAAATGTAATTTGACTTTTGTCATTATGAGCCAAAGATGAAAACCCCTTTCCACCCTGACATTACCTTATTATTTCTGTTAACATACGCAGCTGTTCATTGTATTTTTCTTTTCGTAATTTTACATACC
The DNA here is from genome assembly GCF_050312695.1 of Bacillus sp. AF62. Lineage (NCBI taxonomy): Bacteria > Bacillati > Bacillota > Bacilli > Caryophanales > Bacillaceae > Bacillus > Bacillus sp. AF62. The sequence continues at coordinate 45,000 of NZ_JBNPJZ010000084.1, forward strand.
CGACCTCTTCAGCGAGGTTACCAACATGCTGAATCATAAACTCAACATAGTTTGCTACATTCATTTTATTTCGGATAGATGCATTATTCACATAAGTAAGTAGCGGCCTAGATAACGGCTTATACTTCCCTGACTGAATGGTCTCTTTCGTCGGAAATACACCATTCACTTTTATTGCTTTCACCTTATCTCGATTAGCCATATAATAAGCATATCCTACAAAAGCAATGGCATGTTTATCATTCATTACCCCTTGCATAATAACTTGATCATCTTCAGACAAAGAGACTTTTTTTACAATGCGATGATTTTGTAAGATGACATTTTGAAAATAATCATAAGTACCAGAGTCTACGCCTGGTGCATAAAACTTCACTTGTTCACGTGGCCATGTTGAATGAATTTGTGACCATCGCTTCTCTCTTCCATCTTCACTCCACAGTAAACGTAACTCGTCTACTGACATATCGTCTACCCATGTATTGTGCCGATTCACAACAATTGTAAGACCATCGTTAGCGACCTCAAAAGGTGTGAACTGAATAGAGTTTTTCTTCATCTCATTTTTCTCGACTTGTTTCATTACTCTCGAAGCATTATTTATATCTACTTCTCCTTTACTGAAACGATTAAATCCTCCTCCAGTTCCAGAAACACTGATGGAAATTTTCACGTCTGGATGCACCTTTGTATATTCCTCCGCTACTGCTTCTATAATAGGAAAAACCGTTGAGGATCCATCAACTCTCACTTCTCCCATATCATTTAAAGCAAATGCAGTAGACATTTCAAAACAGAGGAACCATATCGATAGTACGAAAATTATAATCGGTGTACGCATCCATTTCACGTGTTCTTCCTCCTAGAAGTAACCGGAAATAACAGGATTACAGATATAAGAATACTGCTAAACTATTAATTCGGTTTTAATTGTTTGTAAAAGTTTTGTAAAGTTCCACAAAAATCAACATACGATAAAGTGAAACTTTAATCAGCCCTCACCAATCGGACTTTTACGGACAGCCCGACCCCCACCTAACTTCTTTGCTTTCGCTGAATTTTGAGATGGGAGTCTTACTGCCCGTTAATAGCGGGATACAATTTTAATTCAGTAGTAGCTATTCATTTCCTCTGATGATTCCCCTATAAAATATTTATCCCCTATCCCACCATATACAAGTATCATTTATACGGCCGCGTTTTTTCAATGTTGTATACTTGTCCACATTTATTACACGATATGCATAAACCATAAAAAAAAGCACACTATCTTTTCAGATAGTGTGCTTTTTTACAACTTTTTTATTCATCATCTTGCTCTTTATTTTTATTGTCTTTATCATCTTTTGGAGCTTCACCATTTACTTCTTTGTTTTTCAAATCAAAGTAAGCGTCCATAATTTCACGACCAATATATCCATTAATACCAGTCTTATCATCATGTACCCACGGAACGACAACAGAGAATGCTACTTCTGGATCTTCAAGTGGCGCATAACCTACTAATGTTAAGTTATATGTTTCCACACGTTCACCGTTTGCCTTTCTACCAATCTCTTTATCTCCGCCATACACAGTTTGCGCGGTACCTGTCTTCCCTGCCGCTTTATATTTTGCACCTGTAAAGTATTTTGTAGCTGTACCACCTGAATCATTATACACTTGTCTAAATCCTTCTTGAACACGTTTAATTTGCGATTCTGGCATATCAACACGATTTAATACTTTCGGTTCCATAGATTGAACAACTTTCCCAACTTCATCCGGTTTCACTGCCGGTTGACGAATTTCTTTTACAACTTGTGGTTGCATACGATATCCGCCATTGGCAATCGTCGAAATATATTGCGCTAATTGAAGCGGTGTATACGTATCATACTGTCCAATTGATAAATCTAGTAAGAAACCTGGTTGACTACTTCTACCCATCTGACCAGCAGATTCATTCGGTAAATCAATTCCTGTTTTTACACCAAGTCCAAACTGTCCGAAATAATAACGCATCGTATCAAATGCTTTTTGAGGTATATCTAACGTACCACCTCTCACATACTGAACACCGGCGATATTCATCGCTGTTTTAAACATATAAACGTTAGAAGACATTTTTAAAGCTGTAAGATCATTAATGTATCCCATCGTTTTCCAAGACGACTTCGTAGGTGTACCTTTTAATTTAATTGGTTCATCCAATTGCACCGATCCTGGTTGAATCGCACCAGTTTGATATCCAGTAAGTACTGTTGCACCTTTTACAGTTGATCCCATCGGATAAGAACTTGTCATGGTACCTAATGCAAAGTCATTTACTTTCGTTTGACCATCTTCGTTAACTAATTGTTTCCCAGCCATAGATAAAACTTCACCATTTTTTGGGTTCATCATTACAACGAATGCGCGATCTAAAAGAGGTTCGCTTCCTTTAAATCTCATTAAATTCTTCGTAAGAATATCCTCCACGCGCTTTTGTAATTCCATATCAATCGTTAAATTCAGGTCATTACCACTTTGTCCTTTTGATACATTAATGGTTTCTAAAATATTACCGTTTTTATCTGTAACATTTCTAACTTCTGCTTTCGTACCGTGCAGACTATCTTCATACTGTTGTTCAAGATAACTTTTTCCTACTCGGTCATTTCGATTATAATCACGAACAAGATAGTAATCTAGTCTTTCTCTTGGTAAACCTTCGTCAGAAGTTGTTACACCACCAAGTACACTTCGGAACAAATCACCATCATATGCATATTTTCGTTCCCAATCAACACTTGTATCTACTCCCGGCAATTGTGCTAAATTTTCACTAATAATCGCATATTCTTCATCTGTTGCATTTTTCTTAAGAACTTGAGGTGTCATTGCATATCCGCCATCCATCTTACTCTTAATCGCTAGTATTTCTAGATCTTTTGCGGATAATTGATTAATCTCTTCTTCTGTTACACGACTGCGCTGACGCTCGTCTAATTCTTTATCATCAATTTTTTTATCTTTAAACTCTTGACGATCTTTATTCGTAATTTTTTCTTTAGCTTCCTCTTTATGCATAGCAAGCCAATAATCTTTTTTATCGCGATCTGTTAATTTATCTGTCGGTACTTCAATCAAATCTGCTAGCTTTTTCGCTGTTTCTAAGCGATCCTCTGCAGTTGATCCTTTCATTTTTGTAAATGTAATAGTACGAATGGCTGCATTATCTACTACAGGTCGCCCATAACGGTCAAATATTTTCCCACGCGGTACAGGATTACTTATCGTTGAGTTTTCTTTCTTCTCCACTTCATTCTTATATTCTTCACCGCGAACAATTTGTACATATCCGAGCCTTACAATAACCGCGGAGAACATTAAAAACACGCAGAAAAACAGCACGTTTAACCGAAAAGGAACGTGGGTCTTTTTCTTATTTTGCTTCTGCTTCTTGCTCATACAAACCCCCTCTACCAACAGCTATGTAATGTGAAAGGGACACCTTCATACAGGTGTCCTCACTGCTGTCTTACATCTTTTTCTATTCTAGCATAAAACAAACGAGAAGTTAACCTTCTGGTTCAGTTTGGTTTTGCGCGTTTCCTTGCGTTACAACACTTGTTTTACTCGCATTTCCCTCATCATATTTGACATTTTTAACTGCAAAATAAATAAGAAAATGTCCAGCACCTAAAATACATAATAAGTAAGGTAAACTTTTTTCAGGTGGAAAGAATAGTACAGCACATAAAAAACTTAAAATGGAACAGATTCTTCCGGCGTTTAACCACAGCTCCCGAACAACGACATATTCCACACGCCATTCTCTCGCATTTTTCGCTCTACCAATTACGTCATATGTCATTGATCCGTACGGAACAAGTAAAATAGGATATGCAATCGCAATACATGCCGCATAAATAAGTAATTTCGTGTATGTAACATTGAAAATAACTAAAAAGACGACAGCATATAAAATAATGCCTCCAAGTAAAATTGCTTTTTTTCGCCACTCCTTCTTTAACATACGAGCAACTAAGTAATAACATACAAAGGATACAGCAGAGTTCACTAAACTATATTTCCCTAATGCGAACTCACTATTAGTTGCTAAATAAACATATACTGAAATGACAAAAATAAACGTTCCTTCTCTCAATCCTTGGAAAAAATGAGCTCGTGTAATCTTTCCCCAGTTTTTATCAATCCGTCGTTCTTTCAATACTTGCACGATTTCATAACGCCCTTCACATTCTCTTTTAGATAAAAAGAAGCTTAAGACGACAGCAATTGCAAATAGAACTAATGAAAGAAAGAATATAACAGTATAACCACTCCATTTCTCCATACGTGAAATTGTGTATCCTGCTGCTATTGGTCCGATCATCCCAGAGAAGGATGTAAGAAGTCCAAGAAACCCATTAAAGAAATCTCTTGTTTCTGGTTCTGTAATTTCAAATGTCAATAAGTTAAAAGCCAACCAGTAAAAACCGTATCCTACTCCTAAAAGAGCCCCCATTAATAAAATATACTGAGAAGCACTTTTCCCCGCTACTAAGACAACAATAAAAAAAATTGCGAGCGTTCCTACTCCTATTCGTAATAAAATCGAGCGATCGATACGTTTCGCTAATTTTCCCCCTACAAGAAATGTGAGAGGCTGTAATATAACGCTGGCCAAATTATACAAGCCAAGATTCACATAATTTTGTGTTTGTTTCCATAAATAAATATTTACAAACGTATTCGATAAAGAAATTGCGAGCGTGTATAAACCTCCTATAAGGAGCAATAACACTAAATCCCGATTCACTTCAACGTCACCAATTATATGTTTCCACTTCATACACAACTCTCCTTTACTTCATGTTCTAGTCTTCCAAAGACAAGCCCAATTATGTAAAAGGAAAGCATAGAAAAAAAGCTAGGGGTTCTCCCCTAGCTTTTTTCTATATTTATTACAATTATTTTGCTTCTTGGTAACGTTTTTCAGCAGCGTTCCAATCTACAACGTTCCAGAATGCACCGATGTAGTCTGGACGACGGTTTTGGTAGTTTAAGTAGTAAGCATGCTCCCAAACATCTAAACCGATAACTGGCGTTTTACCTTCAGTTAAAGGAGAATCTTGGTTTGGAGTGCTTGTTACTTCTAGCTCACCATTGTTTACTACTAACCAAGCCCAACCAGAACCGAAGCGAGTTGCGCCAGCTTTTGCGAATTCTTCTTTGAATGCATCGAAGCTACCGAATTTTGCTTCAATTGCAGTTGCAAGTTCACCTACAGGTTGTCCTCCGCCGTTTGGAGATAGGATTGTCCAGAAGAATGTATGGTTAGAATGTCCGCCACCATTGTTACGTACTGCTGTACGGATTGCTTCTGGTACTTCGTTTAAGTTTGCAACTAATTCTTCTACGCTTTTGTCAGCTAATTCTGCATGACCTTCTAAAGCAGCGTTTAAGTTTGTAATGTACGTGTTGTGATGTTTTGTATGATGGATGTTCATTGTTTCTTTGTCAAAGTGAGGCTCTAAAGCATCATACGCATAAGGTAAATTTGGTAATTCGTGTTTTGCCATTGTTATATTCCTCCCAGTTTATGTATTGCCACTTAAGTGACATACAACTTCATTCTACCCTAATTGCCATAGGGTGCAAACAAATAAATCACATTGTCTTGCTATCATTAAAGTAGCAAAATTCCCACTTCTTTTCAATTAAAATGCTCATATATTCCGTAAAAAAAGCTTCCTTCTACAAGGAAGCTTCCTGCTAACATAATAAACATGCGAAATGGATATGGACCCTGTAGGACTCGAACCTACGACCGGACGGTTATGAGCCGTCTGCTCTAACCAGCTGAGCTAAGGGTCCACAATTATGTATGTAACAACATATCAAATAAAGGAATTCCTATCGGATATGCCCTTTAAGAAATGTAAGATAAATTTACCATATAGAAAAGAAAAGTGTCAATTGTATTTTTCTTATTTAAAAGAAGAAAGTTAATAAAAAGAAATTTAGTTATCTCCACTATATGTAAATATAATATATCTTGAGATTCTCTAGATTCCTACGTTACAATGATTTTATACATACATAAAGGAAGTGAATCTATGTCCATATTTACCCAATTCGTAAAAAGCATATACTCGCCTAAAGATATGGCGCTATTCCGTTTTCAAAAAATCGGTAAAACCATTTTGTATATTATGCTACTTTGCTTAATTACTACTATTCCAAGAACTTTTTTGTACGGTAGTTTTATCCAAGATGGTGTAGGCATGGTAAATCAAGTCATCGATAAAGATTTACCTGATTTTAAAATTGAAAATGGCGAACTAAAAGCCGATATTGATCAGCCTATTGAAAAAGAAGAAGGAAATGCACTTTTCGTATTTGATCCAAATTCAACAGACCTAGAAAAATATCAAAATAAAACAGGTTTATTTGTTTTAAAAGATAAAGTAGTCTCTATGGGAAATGGTCAAACACAAACGTATTCTTATAACGATTTGTTAGGTGCATCTCTTGAGAAAAAAGATCTACAAGAATTTATTTCTTTATTCGATAATATTTATCCAATTTTATTATTTGTTATTGGATTCTTAGTGTACCTATTCCAATTATTCATCACTTTTGTAGGCGTGACTTTACTTGCGTTCATCGGTTCTGCTATGAGCGGTCAACGTAAACTATCCTATAAACAAGTTTGGACACTAACTGCATACAGCTACACAATCCCAACCATTTTCTTCATGATTATGGATTTATTCAAAATCGTCGTACCTGGGGCAACATTCATTTATATCGCTGTTGTTTTAATCGTTCTATACTTAACGATTAAAGAGGTACCCCAACCGAAAGAAAAATAAAAAAATGCCTAAATAGGCATTTTTTTTTTGGACAAGCATATATTCCTAGCAAAGGAGTGAAGAATATGAAGAGGTTAGGTATATTCCTATTCGTGCTTGTTCTCGGTTATATATTTTATTACGATATAAAAATCGGTACTTTACCGATGTTAAGTTCATATAAAAAAACAACTGCTGCCCAAACGATTAAAAAAGAAAACACAGACAGCCAACAAAATAAAGAGAATAAAACAGAAAAAGAAACGGATACATCTTATAAAACAATTGAAGTAAAAACTGGCGAGACAGTTCTTTCTATTACAGAACAAATTAACAAGAAAAAAATTCCTTCCATAGAAAAAGTCATTGACGACTTTAAACAATTAAACAAAAGTACATCCGCTACAAAAATACAAATTGGAAAGTCTTATAAATTCCCGTTATATCAATAAGCCATCACTTAATCCTTGTCAATTACATAAAGGCGCTGATACAATAGTAAAAGTGAAACCGAGCACTTCGGTTTCTATAGCCCTATATCACGTATACTATTATTGATATGAGGGACTAAATAAGAAACTTCTTTTATAAGGAGAGCGATCTATTCGTGAATGAAATGACTCATCGTACAAAAACACGTCCAGTTAAAGTCGGTAATTTAACAATCGGCGGTAATAATGAATTAATTATACAAAGTATGACAACAACAAAAACACATGATGTTGAAGCAACAGTTGCTGAAATCAAGCGTTTAGAAGAAGCTGGCTGTCAAGTCGTTCGTGTTGCCGTTCCAGATGAACGCGCAGCAGATGCTATTGCTGATATAAAAAAACAAATCAACATTCCACTTGTTGCTGATATTCATTTTGATTATCGCCTTGCTTTAAAAGCAATTGAAGGTGGCATCGATAAAGTACGTATCAATCCAGGTAATATTGGTCGTCGCCATAAAGTAGAAGCTGTTGTAAATGCAGCAAAAGAGCGCGGTATTCCAATCCGTATTGGTGTAAACGCTGGTTCATTAGAGCGTCACATTTTAGAAAAATACGGGTACCCAACTGCAGATGGTATGGTTGAGAGCGCGCTACATCATATTAAAATTTTAGAGGACTTAGATTTCCACGATATTATCGTATCTATGAAAGCCTCTGATGTTAACTTAGCAATAGAAGCATACGAGAAAGCTGCTCGCGCTTTTGATTACCCATTACATTTAGGTATTACAGAATCTGGAACATTGTTTGCTGGAACTGTAAAAAGTGCCGCTGGTCTTGGAGCAATCTTAAGTAAAGGCATCGGAAATACACTACGTATTTCATTAAGTGCTGATCCAGTTGAAGAAGTAAAAGTTGCTCGTGAATTATTAAAATCATTCGGTCTTGCTTCTAACGCAGCGACACTTATCTCTTGTCCAACTTGTGGTCGTATTGAAATCGATTTAATTAGCATCGCTAACGAAGTGGAAGAATACATCTCTACACTTCAAGTACCAATTAAAGTTGCAGTACTTGGTTGCGCTGTAAATGGTCCTGGTGAAGCTCGTGAAGCTGATATCGGTATTGCTGGTGCACGTGGAGAGGGATTATTATTCCGTAAAGGGCAAGTCGTTCGTAAAGTACCAGAAGAAACAATGGTAGAAGAACTGAAAAAAGAAATCGACGTAATTGCTGCTGAAATGGCTGCTGAACGAGAAAAAGAAAAAGAGACACAAGAACAATAAAAAGAAGGTTGCCACAATATTTGTGAGCAACCTTCTTTTCTACGTAAAAAAGCTCGTCAGTTATATAACCGACGAGCTTTTACTTTGCACATTTTGGACAACGACCATATATTTCAAACTTATGACCCGTTACTTCATAACCAGTAAAATCTTTATTCATAAAATCCATTGGGCAGGAAGTAATCTCTTTCGTCCCCCCACAATCCAAACAAATAAAATGATGATGATGTTCCATAATAGAACAAGTGAAACGAAAATGTTTTTCACCATTTAATTCCGTTTGTTCTAAAACACCAATCTCAGCAAAAACTGTTAAGTTACGATAAATCGTATCAAAACTAAGCCCTGGATAATCGTCTTTCATATGCTCTAAAACGTCTTTCGCAGTTAAATAACGATTATGTGCTGCAAATAATCTGAGCATCTCTTCTCTTTTTCCAGTATGTTTGTATCCTTTTTCCTTCATTAGGCGTAAAGCTTCTGTTAGATTCATACCTATCCCTACTTTATGCAGTTTTTTTCTTCTTCCATAAAATCGCACCGATTAAAATAAGAACTGCTATCATAACAATTGTACCACCTGGTGCTAGATCAAGTTGATACGAAGCAAACATTCCACCAATTACTGCAATTTCACCAAATAAAATGGAAAAGAAAATTGTTTGTTTAAATCCTTTAGCAATACGAATACTTGCTGCAACTGGTAACGTCATTAATGATGATACGAGAAGAACCCCTACTACACGCATTGATACTGCAATGACAAGAGCAACTAATATAATGAAAATAAAGTGAATCCATTTCGCTCTTAAACCAGTTGATACTGCGTATTCCTCATCAAATGATAGTAGAAACAGCTCTTTATATAATAAAATAATTGTCGCAACAACAACAATTGCTACAATCCCAATAATAATTAAATCCGTACTTGTTACAGCACTGACACTACCAAATAAATAACTAAATAAGTCTGTGTTAAATCCATTTGCAAGTGAAATGAAAATAACTCCAACTCCCATCCCTGCCGAAAGGATAATCGGAATTGCTAATTCTTGATAGTGCTTATATACAGTTCTTAACTTTTCGATTAATAGCGCTCCACCAATTGAAAAAAACATCCCCATATATAAGGGGTTTAAAAATCCACCTGTAAAAATGGTTTTTTCAAGTAATAAACTTGCTGCAATACCTGATAACGTCACGTGACTTAATGCATCCGCAATAAGAGATAAACGACGAATAACAACAAACACACCTATTAGCGGTGCAACAAGTCCAATTAAAATACCTGCGTATAAAGAATTACGTAAAAAGTCATATTGTAAAAAATCTTGTATCATTATATCCTCCCGTGATGCTCATGTTCGTGTTCTAAACGATGAACATGATGTCCATATAAGACGGACATTTCTGCATCTTCTAACTCTCGGAACTTCTCTACATTTCCATGGAAATGTAGATGTTGGTTTAGGCATGCAACATGTGTTACTTTTTCGGTAACAGCTCCCATATCATGAGTAACAAGAATTAATGTGATCCCGAGCCTTTTGTTTAAATCCTCTAATATTTCGTAAAAACTTTCCACATTTTTTACATCGATTCCAACAGTAGGCTCGTCTAAAATAAGCAATTCAGGATCACTAACGAGCGCACGAGCAATAAATACACGCTGTTGCTGTCCACCAGAAAGCTCTCCAATATTACGACCTTGAAACTCACTCATCCCTACATCAGCAATTGCTTTTTCTACCTTTTTCTTATCCTCTTTTGTGAAAAAGCGAAAAAGCCCTTTTTTCGAAACAAGTCCCATTGACACAACTTCAGAAACAGTTGCTGGAAAACCAGAATTGAAACTATTTGCTTTTTGGGATACATAACCAACTTTATTCCATTCCTTAAACTTCTTACTATCAACGCCAAACACACGAATGCTTCCTTCTTTTGGCTTTAAAACGCCTAATAAACACTTAAGTAAAGTTGATTTACCTGAACCATTCGGTCCCACTAAACCTAAAAAAGCTCCCTTCGGAACTTGCAAATTAATATTTTCTAACACATTCCGATCTTCGTATCGGAATGTTAAACCTTCAATCTCTAATATATTATTCATAGCATCTCACCTATTTTAATTCAGAATGATTCCGATTTATATCTATTTGAATTATAGTACAGCTTATTATAGTTGTAAACCAATCTGCCTAAAATATATCTATTTTTTCAAGAAACCTTACTATTATAACAAAAAGCAGAGAAAAATTCTCTGCTTTCGAAAAATATTCCTATATACGTTTAGTGAATAGCCGATTTAAACTTACCACCATTTGTCTCTTGCGTGCTCATAATCGTAACAAACGCATTTTCATCAATTTCATGCACAATTGACTTTAACTTCGTCACTTCTAGACGCGTTACAACTGCATAAATAACTTCTTTTTCTTTATCTGTGTAACCACCTTTTGCTACAAGCTTTGTAGTTCCACGGCCGAGTCGATGTAAAATCGCATTTGATACTTCCTCATATTGATCAGATACAATTAAAACTGCTTTCGTTTCATCTAGCCCTTGAATTACTGTATCGATCGTTTTAAATGCAATATAGTACGTCATTACAGAATACATCGCTTGTTCCACACCAAACACAAATGCTGCCCATGCAAAAATAAATAAGTTCACAAACATTACGAATTCACCAACAGAGAACGGTAATTTCTTCGTTAATAAAATCCCCATAATTTCAGTTCCATCTAACGATCCACCATGACGAATTACAAGTCCTACACCAAGACCTAAAATAAGACCACCAAACACAGTCGCTAAAATAGGCTCTGTTGTAAACGGTGGCACCGCATGTAACGTTGACTCAATGAATGCTAACGCTACAATACCAAATGCCGAAGATAACATAAATGTTTTTCCAATTTGCTTATAACCCGAATACATAAATGGGATATTGAGAACAACGACTAAAGTAGAAAAACTTAACCACCAAATATTAGGAGTAAGATAATCTAATATAAGAGAAATACCAATAATTCCACCATCAATAATTTTATTTGGCATTAAAAATAGTTCAATCGCTACCGCTGCGCATGCTGCCCCAAAAATAATCATAACTAAACGATAAATGAGATGAATAACACTTTCTTTTCGATGTTGCTTTTGCTCCATAGGTCCTCCCTTTACTCTTTTTCTGTAGTTTTGTCCTTATATTATAACATACGCTTCTTTTCCTCATGAAAAAAGAAACTCTATACGAATATGTACAAGCTATATGCTCATATATTTCGATAGAAGAACGCGTGAAGGAGGATAACAAGATGAACCTCATTAAACAAATTGTTAATAAAAAATTAAATCATATTTCTACAAAAGAGTTATTAAAATATAGCAAAGAATATGAAGTTTCTATTACGACTGCACAAGCTGACCAAATCGTTTTACTTATGAAAGGTAAAAATATTAATATTTACGATAACAACGAGCGACTAGAGCTCTTAAAACAGATCGCAAAAGTAACTTCCCCTGCCACTGCCCAACAAGTAAATACATTATTTCAGCAATTACTAAAATAAGGAGGGGAAATCCCCTCCTTATTGCGCTTTAATTTTTTCAAGAAGCCCTTCATCAAAAGTACCGTTTTTCAGCATTTCGATTTCCAATTTGTATGGTGGCTTCTTATCTTTTTTATCTTCCCCTACATACGGTGTTTCAAGAATTTTTGGTACATGCATTAACTGTGGATGATGTACAATGTGATGCAACGCTTTATACCCAATGTGACCAAATCCGATGTTTTCATGACGGTCTTTTCCTGCTCCGCGTACATTTTTACTATCATTAATATGAAGTACTTGTAAACGATCTATACCAACGATCTTATCAAATTCGTTTAATACACCGTCAAAGTCATTTACAATATCATATCCTGCATCGTGCGTATGACACGTATCAAAGCATACAGATAGCTTTTCATTATATTTTACGCCATCAATGATCTTTGCAATTTCTTCAAAGCTACGACCACATTCTGTTCCTTTTCCTGCCATCGTCTCTAACGCAATGTTAACCGTCTGTTCTGGCGTTAGTACTTCATTAAGCCCTTTAATAATTTGTTGAATACCAGCATCTGCTCCAGCACCAACGTGCGCTCCTGGGTGAAGAACAATTTGTTTCGCTACACCTAATGCCGATGTTCTTTCAATTTCCATACGAAGGAAGTCTACACCTAATTGGAATGTTTCTGGCTTCGTCGTATTCCCAACATTAATAATATACGGCGCATGGACGATAATTTCCTCAATACCATTCAGCTCCATATGTTTTCTTCCTGCTTCTATGTTCAATTCTTCAATTGGTTTTCTTCGTGTATTTTGCGGTGCACCTGTATAAATCATAAACGTTGTTGCACCGTATGAAACAGCCTCTTCACTTGCTGCTAATAACATGTTCTTACCACTCATGGAAACATGAGATCCAATCTTTAACATACAATCACCTCTTCAATATACAATAGATATAATGATAGCATAATTTGTAGAAATATGTAGTGAATTGTTTGTTCACAAAAGACGCACTACACAAATTTATATGAGTATTTAAACAGACTATACTCTTCATTTAAATTAGCGGGATTAAAAAAAGATAAGGGAAACCCCTTATCTTTTTTTATTGCTATATTTTCTCTTCACTTTGTCACGTTCTGTTGCAAGTTTACGTTTATAGTTTGGTTTTACTTTTTTCGGTTTTTTAATAACTTTCGTTGCCATAACATCAAGTTCGTCATTTGGTTTTTTACGGCTCTTACGACGACGACGCTCACCTAAATCCGCCCACTCATCTCCGCGTAAATCTACATGTTTAAACTCGATATGACGTTGTTTTTCTAAGCTATCTAATGCTTCTTCGTTTGCTGGATCATAAATCGTCACTGCAATACCAGAATGCCCCGCACGTGCTGTTCTTCCAACGCGGTGAACGAAGAAATCTAAATCTGATGGTAGTTCATAGTTAATAACATGGCTAATTCCTTCAATATCAATACCACGTGCTGCTAAATCAGTCGCAACAATATATTGGAATTTAAGGTCACGAATTTGTTTCATCATTTTTTTACGATCACGTGGTGATAAATCCCCGTGAATTCGTCCAACTTTTAAGCCGCGTTCCATTAATCCATCAGCAACTTGATCTGCCATTTTTTTCGTATTCGTGAAAACAACTGCTAAATACGGTTTAAATTGAAGTAGCATTTTATTCACTAAATCAATTTTATTACGATGTTTAGAAGGCACTAAATAGTGTTCAATGTTTCCAGCTGCAACTTGTTTTGGATTGATATGAATATGCTCTGGATTCTCCATATATTTCTTCAGAAACGGTTTTAGTTTTTGAGGAATTGTTGCAGAGAAAACTAGCATTTGCAAGTTTTTAGGCATGCGTGCTGCAATTTTATCTACATCGTGAATGAATCCCATATCAAGCATTAAGTCAGCTTCATCGACAATAATCGTATTTGCTTTATGAACAAATAATGCTTGTTCTTCTACTAAGTCTTTAATACGTCCTGGTGTCCCGACTACGATATGAGGTTGTTTTTTCAACTTTTCAATTGAACGTTGTTTATCAGTTCCACCAATTAAACAACGCGCTGTAATCATTTGATCTTCCGCACAGAATTTTGTTAATTTCACAATCTCTTCGTAAATTTGTTGTGCTAACTCACGAGTAGGTGCTGTAATAACAAGTTGTACTTCTTCACGGCTTGCATTAATTCTGTTCAATGTAGGAAGTAAGTATGCATGTGTTTTCCCAGAACCTGTTTGGGATTGTCCAATTACACTTACACCTTTTTTCACGACCGGGAAAATTTTCTGCTGAATTCCTGTCGGCTCTGTAAAGCGTAGTTCACGAACTGCATCTATTAAAAATGGTTTAAAATCATACTGTGTAAAAGTTTGTTGTGTCATAAGTTACACCTTCTTTCTAAATTTCTACTGCGCGCACAAATCAGTCAAGTCTACATTATATCGAAATCTACAAGTAAAATCCATCTTTAGTTTAGGTTTTCCCTTCAAAAACTAACCTTCTTCCCCCTTATTGCATATTGTATGTGTATATACCTAACTGAAGAAAGGAGGATTTCTCACATGTTTCCAAAATCCCCCACAAGACAAATGTATCCAAATCAAGGGCAGCAACCTTATACACCATATCCAATTCCACAACTACCACCGATGGCACAAAAAAAGAAAGGGTTCCTTGCTAAACTCTTTAAAAAACACGATCCAACCGAACCTTACATGCAAATGGTTCCGCCTTATCGACAAATGGAAGGACCGCCACCAATGATGCACCAGCACCAGCACCAGCAACCGCCACCTCAATATCGGCAACAATATCAACCCCAATATCAACAGCAATACCCGCAGCAGTACTCACAGCAATATCAACCATACATGCAGCAGCATCCAGAGCAAATGATTCCCCCTCAAATGTACGAATCAAACGAAACGCGCGGCGGTGCAACAACTACAGTAGCATCCAGTAGCGGCATCGGCAGTTTTTTTGCGAATTTAATTTCGAATCCAACTAATATGATAAACAATATAGAAAAAGTATCCCAAGTCGTTCAATCTGTAAGCCCTGTCGTCGAACAGTACGGCCCTATTATGCGTAACCTACCAAGCGTTGTTAAAATCCTCACCTCTGGAAAAAGTACGGAAGAAGATTCAACTAAAAATCAGGCTGAAGACATAACAGAAAAGGTTGAGGTAGCAACTCCGCCTCCTCCACAAAAAAAAAGAAAAAGAAAAAAAATAGTGATTGAGCCAGTCATAGAAAAAGAATTACGAGAGGAGCCTGTTCAAAAAACAGCAACAAAACCAAAACTATATGTGTAACAATCCTTTGTTTTCTATCCACTCCTCCTTTATAATGTAAAAGACTATGCACAAAAGTATCCCTTGTTTAGAAGGAGAGGATTACTCATATGAAAATTGTTAAAATTTCCCCTCGTGGTTATTGCTACGGTGTTGTCGATGCAATGGTAATTGCACGTAACGCCGCATTAGATAAATCATTGCCGAGACCCATTTATATTTTAGGTATGATTGTTCACAATAAACATGTTACAGACGCTTTTGAAGAAGATGGAATCATCACATTAGACGGTCCAAGTCGCTTAGAAATTTTAGATAAAATTGATTCTGGTACTGTTATTTTCACTGCACACGGTGTTTCTCCAGAAGTTAAACAACGCGCAAAAGAAAAAGGTTTAACAACAATCGATGCCACTTGTCCAGATGTTACCAAGACACATGACCTTATCGAAGCTAAGAAAGCGGAAGGGTATCATGTCATTTATATCGGTAAAAAAAATCATCCAGAGCCAGAAGGCGCAGTTGGTATTGCACCTGACATCGTTCACCTTATCGAAAAAGCCGATGATTTAAAAACATTAGAAATCCCAACAGATAAAATTTTAGTAACGAATCAAACAACGATGAGTCAATGGGATGTTCAACATTTAATGGAGGACATTCAAAAAAAATTCCCAACAGCAGAATTCCATAAAGAAATTTGTTTAGCAACTCAAGTTCGCCAAGAAGCTGTCGCTAAACAAGCTGATGTTGCAGACTTAACAATTGTTGTCGGTGATCCGAAAAGTAACAACTCAAACCGTTTAGCACAAGTGTCACAAGAAATTGCTGGTACGAAAGCATACCGCGTTGCAGACGTAAGTGAGATTAAATTAGAGTGGCTACAAGGTGTAGAAAACGTAGCTGTTACAGCAGGTGCTTCTACTCCAACTCCAATTACAAAAGAAGTTATCGCTTTCTTAGATCAATATGACCCAATGAATCCCGCTACATGGGAGAGAGTTCGAAAAGTACCGTTACAAAAAATATTACCTCGTGTAAAAGTGAAAAAAGAACAATAATAAAAACCGTTGCCTATATGAGCAACGGTTTTTATTTTTCTTATACAAATGTAAATGGATCTGTATGTAATTGCGAAGCATGAATGTGTACATTGAGTTTCTTTGCATCCACTTTTTCTTGTAATTGCTTTTGCACACCTTGCTTCATTACTTTTTCAACGTTATGTCCTGGGTCAACTATATTTAAACCGAGCATCATCGCATCATGAGCAACATGATAATACATGTCACCTGTTACATATACATCTGCTCCTTTAAATTTAGCTTGATTGATGTATTTGTTACCATCACCACCAAGTACAGCTACTTTGCGCACTTTATCATCTAATTTCCCAACAACTCGTGCACCCTTTACATCTAATGATTGCTTTACATGTTCTGCAAACTGTCCAAGTGTCATTTCTTCTTTTAAGTATCCTATTTTCCCAAGCCCTAATGTTTCGCCTTTGTTATCAAGTGGATACACATCATACGCTACTTCTTCATATGGATGTGCCGTTACCATTGCTTTAATCACTTTTCGTTGTAGTGAAACTGGAATAATCGTTTCGATCCGCACTTCTTCTACGCGCTCTAACTGTCCAGTTTCCCCTACATAAGGATTTGTCCCCTCTTGAGGTACAAATGTACCTGTACCCTCGCTACTAAACGTACAGTGGCTATAATTGCCGATATGACCAGCACCTGCGTCTCCTAATGCTTTTCGTACTTCCTCTGCATGAGTTACTGGCACAAACACAACAACTTTTTTCATTTCTTCTGCATATGTCGGTGCCAAAACTTCTGTATTTTGCAACCCTAACGCCTCAGCAAGTAAATCATTTACCCCGCCCTTGGCAACATCCACATTTGTATGCGCTGCATAAATGGCAATATCATTTTTAATACACGTTTCAATAATTCTTCCGTACGCTTTATCTGTATGAATCGCTTTTAACGGATTAAAAATTAAAGGATGATGCGCGATAATGACATTCGTCCCTAATTGAATCGCTTCCTCCACAACTTCCTCCGTTACATCTAATGCAATTAATACGTGTTGTACAGATTTATTAAGCGCTCCAATCTGCAGACCAATTTTATCTCCTTCCATCGCCAGATGCTTCGGATACATACTTTCAAATAAAGAAATAATTTCATGGCCGTTTGGAATTTTACTCATGATAAAATCTCCCCTATCATTTTCATTTTCGCTTCTACTTCTGCACGTTTCGCTTTTGTTTCTTCAGAATTAGCCGCACGTTCTAACTGTTTTAAAATATTTTGGAAGTTTTTCAATTCCCCTTCCCATTTTTCAACGAAAGCTTCACTTTTTTCTTTTATTAAAAATGGCCCCATAAACAATCCCGCTTGTTTATTTTCCGAGTAAGGTGCTTCGACATTTCCTCGCTCTCCTACTAAAATCTCATAAATTTTCCCATCTTCTTTTACGATTTTTTCATGGATAAGCTCCCAACCATTTTCAACAAACCATTCACGAATATGATGTGCTGCAATATTCGGCTGTAAAATTAAACGTGTTACACCTTCTAATTTTTCTTTACCACTTTCTAAAATGTCACGAATTAACGCTCCGCCCATTCCAGCAACCGTAATTACATCTACTTCTCCTGGCGCTATAACAGCTAATCCATTCCCTTTACGCACATCTACTTTATCTTGCAAGCCACTTTCAGCTACAGTTGCTTGTGCAGAGCGAAACGGTCCATCTACAACCTCTCCAGCAACTGCTTTTGTAGCAATATTATTTATAATTGTATAACACGGTAAATACGCATGATCCGATCCAATATCAGCAACTGTAGATCCTACCGGTATTTCACGCACAACTTCTTCTAATCGTTTTGAAAGCTTTACTTCATTCATGTATTTCCATTACTCCTTCTCTTGTCAGTCTGTCTCCATGATAATGAATTTATAGTAGTTGTTGCAAGCCTATAACAACAATTCACTTCTCTATCATTCATCGTATTTTAGAAAATATAGAAAAACAAGCCCTTTGCATAAGCAAAAGACTTGTCATACGGAACTTTATTTTTTCTTCGATAACCAATCAGCTACTTTAGTGGCTTGATCAGCTGGAACTATATTAGCAGGCATATTGCCCTTTCCTTTCGAAAGAATTTCTTTAATTTCATCCTTTGAAAGTTTCCCACCAATTTTTTGTAAGTTAGGTCCTACTGCCCCTTGTAACTGATCACCGTGGCAGCTCGTACAGCTTTGCTTCACAATATCCTCTGGTTTTGATGCTGTTTGTGCTGGCTTCCCGCCATTTTTTGCATCAGCTAACTCTTTAGATTTATTTAGCCCCTGAAATGAAAATACAAACATAACGATAATACCCAATGCTGCAATAAGAGCGAACGGAATCAGCGGATTACGTTTCATATCTCTTCTCCCCCCTCTATACCCCTAAATAGTTAGATGATTCAGTCATTTCCATTGTACTTGAAAACGCTCTATCAGAAAAGAGAAAACTACTACTTGTTAAAAATATTCCATAAATTCAGTTTATTGTTTTTTATTGTCATATAGCTTATTATTTCGATAATTATTAACGTTTCTCATCATATTTTTCGCTTTTCTACATATATTTTTGTATGGAATAAACAAAATTAATCGAAAAATCTAAAAATGAGCATTTGCAAATCAAAAGACAATTCTGTAAAATAAATTACAAGAAATTGTAATCGTTGCCGATAGCTAAATTTTAACAAAAATTAACAAAATAAAAAAGTTTACTTCACAAAGGTGAAGTAAACTTAAAAAATAACCTATTCTAAGAAATCCTTAAGACGCTTACTACGACTTGGATGTCTTAATTTGCGAAGTGCTTTTGCTTCAATTTGACGGATACGCTCTCTCGTTACGCCGAATACTTTCCCAACTTCTTCAAGCGTACGAGTTCGTCCATCATCTAAACCGAAACGAAGACGCAGAACATTTTCTTCACGATCTGTTAGTGTATCTAACACATCTTCTAATTGTTCTTTTAGCAATTCATAGGCTGCATGGTCCGCAGGCGATGTTGCTTCTTGGTCTTCAATAAAGTCACCTAAATGGGAGTCATCTTCTTCACCAATTGGTGTTTCAAGAGAAACTGGCTCCTGTGCAATTTTTAAGATTTCACGTACTTTTTCTGGAGCAAGATCCATTTCTTCACCAATCTCTTCAGGAGACGGTTCGCGACCTAAATCTTGTAATAATTGACGTTGTACACGAATTAACTTATTAATCGTTTCAACCATATGAACTGGAATACGAATTGTTCTCGCTTGGTCCGCAATCGCACGTGTAATAGCTTGGCGAATCCACCAAGTTGCATACGTACTAAATTTGAAACCTTTACGATAATCGAACTTTTCAACAGCTTTAATTAGACCCATATTACCTTCTTGAATTAAGTCTAAGAAAAGCATACCACGGCCTACGTAGCGCTTTGCAATACTTACTACAAGACGTAAGTTTGCTTCTGCAAGACGACGTTTCGCTTCTTCATCGCCTTCTTCAATACGCGTTGCAAGTCGAATTTCTTCTTCTGCAGATAGTAAGTCTACACGACCAATTTCTTTTAAATACATACGAACAGGATCGTTGATTTTAACCCCAGGTGGTACACTTAAATCATTGAGGTCAAACTCTTCTTCTGTTTTTGTAATTTGGCGATTATTAGGGCCTTCTTCGTTGTCATTATCACCAACTAAGTCAATGCCTTGTTCACCTAAATATTCATAGTATTCATCCATTTGATCGGATTCAATTTCAAATCCATTCATGCGTTCTGCAATCTCTTCATATGTAAGAACGCCACGTTTTTTTCCGAGCTCAGTGAGTTGTTCTTTCACTTGCTCAAGGGTCATTTCAGTTTCAATTTGTTTAGAACGAGCTGGTTTGTCAGCCATCTGTTCCCCTCCTTACGCGAGATACAAACATTCATTATACTAAAACTTTATCAAAAAAGCTATTTTCTCGCTTTTTGATTTTGTAAATATGCTACATAATATTTAGCAGCCTCTACAGGATCTGTTTTTTCCATTTGTTTCACTTTAAAGATGATCTCCATCTTTTCAAGTTTTTCCTGATGCCGTCTAAGCGTCTCCAAATGGCCTTGCAACACTTCTTCTGTGTATTCTGGATTAATAAATTCATCCGTCGAAATATCAGTGATAATATTTTTCAACTTTTCATCAGAGAGCCAACTTAAAAATGTTCCGACTGAAGGTTCATTTCCCTTTTCATAATATGCGTATAGTTCATATAAAATCCCTTTATGTTCTTCTGTATGAAAATCTTCTATATGGGATTCCATACGAACAGCTACTTCTGCACTTTGCAACATATGGTAAATAATTTCTCTTTCCGCTCTTTCAAAACCTGTTAACTTCGGTTTTGTTTGAACGACTTGAGACGGTTTAGCAACCTGCTTTATTTGTTTTTGCTGTACCTTTTGTTCTTTGCGATATTGGTGCAATTGATTCAAAAGTGTTTCCATTGAATACGAAAATTCTTGCGATAATGACTTCAAATATGACTCTGCCCGCATCGCATCTTGTAACAACGATAACTCTTTTAAAACACTTTTCACATATTCTTCTTTGCCAGACTCATCTTGCAAATTTTTCCCTAAACGCAAATAATTTATTTTAAAACCAACAAAACTCACACTTGATTTCACAAGATTTTCAAAAGCGGTAGTCCCATATTGTTGCACATATTCATCAGGATCAAGCTTATCTGGCAAGGATGTGACTTTCACTTGGCAACCAACTTTTAGCAATAATTGCCCTGCTTTCATCGTCGCTTCTCGCCCTGCTTTATCACCATCATAGCAAAGAACAACAGTTTCAACGTTACGTCGCAGAAGTTTTGCTTGTTCTTCAGTTAAAGCTGTTCCCATTGTCGCAACAGCTTCTTCCACACCACTTTTTACCGCAGCTAGTACATCGGCATATCCTTCAAAAAGAACCACTTGCCCACGCTTTCTAATAAACGGTCTTGCTTGGTGGAAGTTATACAACAATTTACTTTTGTGAAAAATCGGTGTTTCAGGGCTATTTAAATATTTCGGAGTGTCATCCCCTAACGCCCTTCCACTAAACGCTATCACCTTACCTTGTAACGTATAGATCGGGAACATAACTCTTCCACGGAAGCGATCGTAATGACTACCATCCTTCTCACTTCTTATTAGAAGGCCAGCTTGTTCCATACTAGACAGCGATAAACCTCTTTTTTGTAAAATTTTCGTCGCTGCATCCCAAGCAGGTGATGCATAACCAATTTCAAACTTCTCAATCATCTCTTTCGTAATACCACGGTTTAATAAATATGAAAGTGCTTCATTTCCCTCTTCCGTATTTACTAATAAATGATGATAATACTTTTTCAATAATTCATGAGCTTGTTGCATGATGACAGTGTCATCAGATATGTCTTCTTGTTGTCCTTGTCCTGATGTGTACTCTGCAACCGCAATTCCATTTCTTTCGCCTAGCTTTTGAACAGCCTCGGTAAAAGCCAGTCCTTCCATTTTCATTAGAAAGGAAAATACATTTCCACCTTCTCCACATCCGAAGCAATGAAAAATTTGCTTATCAGAT
This sequence comes from Bacillus sp. AF62, assembly GCF_050312695.1. NCBI lineage: Bacteria > Bacillati > Bacillota > Bacilli > Caryophanales > Bacillaceae > Bacillus > Bacillus sp. AF62. The sequence continues at coordinate 67,083 of NZ_JBNPJZ010000084.1, forward strand.
GAAACAGAGAATGAAGGAGAATTCTCACCATGAAATGGACAAAGGCCGAAATAGTTACGCCCCTGTTTTCTAAGTTGAACGTATTCACCAATGACTTCTACAATATCGGATGATGTCCGAATCTGTTCAACAACTTCTTCGGGAATTCTGTTCCCCATAACTCCATCTCCGTGTCGTATTTTGTATTCGATATAAATTAAAAAATTCCTTTATAATTCGACAATATTTTTCTAAACTTGTTAGAAAGTGTTGCCGATTACATTGTATAAACGATTTTGAACCTTTCCTATAGGTCCTTTATCTGCATAAATCGCATATACATACTTGCTATATAAAATTGTATACATTTGCTCATCTGTTACAAATGTATCTCTTAGAAACAATACATATACACCTTTTTACAAGAAGAGTAGCAAGCCACATATACTGTTTGATCTTGAGATCTGTAACTTTTTCATGTTGATCCATATAACAATCAACTCCATTTTGTTCAGTATCTACAATGATCCAATTGCCTTGCTATTTCCTTAAAGGATGAGCATATGATGCGACAAACAAAATTCCGACATGAAATTCCGCTCCAACTTGCACAATTTCAGCCTTCACGGGATATACATCTACACCAACTAATATGTTGTTGATGTTTTGCATATTTCTGTATTCTACATCCCTTCTGTGAATCCTTCCATAATGTGCGTTTTCTTGTATAGATTTTGTCGATTTAACGTAATTACATGTCTTTTTCGTAAATCCTATCCCTAGTTTATTCTGAAAAATTAAAGTCTAAACGTAAAATATAGGTTTTTATCACAATTTTTTATTATAATATATTTTCTTCAACTACGCTACATATCCCTTTATTTTTTCAGCTTACATTTCAGGATGACAAACTCACACCTTGAATATACTAAAAGACAAAGGAGTATAAGTATAACCATTACACTACAATCTATTACAAAATCCATAGGTATCATATTTCACACGAGCGAAAAAAGCACATTCACCTTTGGTAAATGTGCTAAAACATTTTTTGGTTTTGCACTGCATTCACAATAATATTTGCTGTTTCTTCAATCGCTTTATTCGATACATCGATTACTTGGCAATTTATTTTACTAATTACTTCCTCAAAGTGATCAATTTCTTCTTGAATACGATTAATATTTGCATATGTTGCTCCATCACTTAATCCAAGTGATTTTAATCGTTCTTTTCGAATATGATTTAACTTATCTGGCGTAATTTTCAAACCGAAACATTTTTCTTTTGCCACTTGATATAGTTCTTCAGGTGGGTCAACTTCTGGCACGAGTGGTACATTCGCAACTTTCAAGCGTTTGTTATGAGCTAAATATTGGGAAAGTGGTGTTTTTGATGTACGCGAAACACCAATCAACACGATATCTGCTTTTAAAATACCTCGTGCATCTCTGCCGTCATCATACTTCACAGCAAACTCAATCGCTTCAATCTTTTTAAAGTATTCTTCATCTAACCTACGGACAACACCTGGCTCATATCTCGGCACTTGCCCCGTAATTTCTTCAATTTGATCAATAAGAGGGCCGATAATATCGTATGCCTCTACCCCTTCTTTTGCAGCCTCTGTTACTAAATACCGGCGCATATCAGGCTTAACTAACGTAAAACATATAAGTGCTTGATTACTCTTAGCAATCGAAATCACTTCTTTTAATGTCCCTGTATCTTCTACATACGGTACACGTCTAATATCAGGAGCAAACGGGAATTGCCCCATTGCTGCTCGAACAACCAAATCAGCCGTTTCCCCTACAGAGTCAGATACGACATATACGATTTTATTATCCATTACATTACCTCACTTTAAACAAATTACACTTATTCGTTATTTACTAAATTTACAAACGCACGTGTAATATTTGTCTTTGTAATTCGCCCAATCACTTCTAAACCTTGTTTCGTATCTTTTACAACTGGCATTGCATCAATCTGTCTTTCTATTAATTCCATCGCAATATCATATAAAGAATCCTCTCTACGACACATCGCAATGTTTGGCATCCTTGTCATGATAATATTAACCGGAAGAGAGGTTAAATCCTGCTTTCCTAAGCTCGCTCTTAATAAATCTTTACGAGACACAACACCAACTAATAGAGTCATCTGATCTACAACGAACAATGTACCAACATCCTCTAAAAACATCGTACAAATTGCATCGTATACGGAAACATTTTTATCAATTACAACCGGTCTAGATTGATAATCTTGTACTTTAATTTTCTTAACAGCTTCAGATAATAGCTGCCCCCCAGTTTTACCCGTATAAAAATAACCTACGCGTGGACGTGCTTCTAAATAACCAGCCATCGTTAAAATTGCTAAGTCTGGTCTTAGCGTCGCACGTGTTAGACCCAATTGCGCTGCAATTGATTCCCCTGTAATAGGACCGTGATCTTTTACAATCTGAATGATATGTTCTTGCCGTTTATTCAGCTCTATGATAATCACCACCTTTAATGCACAACGAAAAAAGTTATACTATCTCTTAAATATTATATACTAAATATGCTATTCGAAAAAGAAAGTATGTAAAAAGGACCGTATACGGCCCAAAATTATATTTGAAACTTATCAAGTTGTTCTAAAAAACGTCTTGATTTCAAATAAATTCCGCAATATTCATCATAATATGTATTCAATACTAAACGCATTTGTTTTTTTGTGCTATCCTTTACCGATACATTTCCGAGCCTATGTAAATCGAAATGGAAGAAAAGACGTAATAATTTATGAACAGCTTCTCCTACCGGTATACGATATGGGTCTTGCTCTGCATGACGTGAGCACAGAAAACCGCCTTCCCTTACGGAGAAGGCGACAAAGTCTGTTTCTTGATGACAAATCGCACATATATCAAAGTACGGGCGCATCCCTAATACCGGAAGCATTTTCGTTTGATAAATTAATGATAATACTTCTGGATCAACACCCTCACACATATAATGCAACGTTTGATATAACATTTCAAATAAATACGGATTATGTTTTTTATCTTCTGTTGCTTTATCAGTTAACTCAACAATAAATGATGCATAAGCAGTTAAAAATATATCCTCGCGAATTTCTTTCATAGTTGAAATAATCTCGCCTTGTTGCAATGTTCCAAGCCCAGATCCCATTTGAATAAGAAAATGGCCATGCGTCATTAATTGCGACACAGATGCTAATCGGCTTTTCGGTTTTTTTGCCCCTCTTGCCATTGCACTTACCTTACCAAGTTCTCTTGAGAATATTGTAACAATCTTGTTCGTTTCTCCGTAATCTGTCGTACGGATAACGATGCCCTCAACTTTTTGAAACATGTTCGTCACCATCCAAGGTTTGAACAAAACGGGTCAAGAAATTGGAGAGTCTAGATGCGCTAGCTCCTCTTCATGTTGATCCATCTCATCGTTTACGTCTTTTTCCATTTCTTTCAAAAGCAAGTACGTTTCAATGCTTCCTGTTTTAGAGAAAAACTTCCAGGTAAAATCTAGCATAAGAATCCACCTTTCTCAATAAGCGTAGCCTATAAACCAATTTCCTTTGTTGTTATTAAATTGACCCATTTTGTCCATTTTCATGTGAGAAAAATTTTTCCTAATTTATCAAAGTTCATAAAAACCAATAATCAGTGGATGAACCAACCATCCACTGATTACAACTTTACTCTATTTTAGTACTCATCCTCGCGGAAACCTAGGTCACGAAGCTGAGACATTTTATTACGCCAATCTTTTTGCACTTTTACCCATACTTCTAAAAATACTTTAGAACCAAGTAGCGCTTCAATATCAAAACGAGCTCGCTTACCAACTTCTTTTAACATTTTCCCTTGTTTTCCGATGATGATTCCTTTTTGTGATGCACGTTCAACAACAATCGTTGCATTTATATAAACTGCCCCGCCCTCACGCTTTTGAATCGCATCGATAACAACAGCCACAGAATGCGGCACTTCTTCACGTGTTAAATGTAGTACTTTCTCACGAATAAGCTCTGCAATAATAAATCTCTCCGGATGATCCGTTACTTGATTCTCTGGATAGTATTGTGGTCCTTCTGGTAAATACTTTTTAATTGTTCCAATTAAAGCGTCCACATTATTACCGTCTAACGCAGAAATTGGTACAATCTCTGCAAATTCATGTAGTTTACGATATTGATCAATTAACTCTAGTAATTGCTCTGGATGAAGTTGGTCAATTTTATTAATGACTAAAAATACTGGTTGTTTCGTTTCTTTTAATTTCTCAATGATGAATTCCTCACCACGACCAAATCCTTCAACTGCATTAACCATAAACAGAACAATATCAACTTCTTTTAATGTCGTTTGCGCCATCTTTACCATGAAGTCGCCTAATTTATGTTTAGGTTTATGTATTCCTGGTGTATCAATGAAAATAACTTGTGCATCATTTTCTGTATATACACCTTGAATTTTATTACGAGTCGTTTGTGGCTTATCACTCATAATAGCAATTTTCTGGCCGATAATACGGTTTAAAAATGTAGATTTTCCAACATTCGGTCTGCCAATAATAGAGACAAAACCTGATTTATAACCTTTTCTATTCATGTAAATCCTCCGCTAAAAATGCTCCTGGTAACAATTCTCCGACTGTCGTCTCTTGAACGTCACCATGTAAGTTTGATAAGTATACTTTCGTATCCTGTTTACATAATTCTACCATAACTTGTCGACATGCTCCACAAGGAGGTACTGGGCGCTTTGTATCTGCTACAACCGCAATGGCTACAAATTCTTTATCTCCTTCAGAAACCGCCTTAAATAAAGCTGTTCTTTCAGCACAATTACATAAGCCATATGATGCATTCTCAACATTACATCCACGATATACTTTTCCACCGCGCGTTAATAATGCTGCACCTACTTGAAATTTAGAATATGGTACGTACGCTTGTTTACGCGCTTCGATTGCTTCTAGAATTAATTGTTTACTATTCATATTCCCGCATCCTTCCTGTTCACAGCTATGAAGAGATACACTCTCTCATTAAAGGCCCTTACAGCACTTCCAAAGCTTAATAAAAGCTTCGGAATGCAACTATACCATATACGGTAAAAAGATAATAGCACCAATTATAACAGCTATAATTGCAAACAATAAAACCGCTCCTGCCGCAACATCCTTTGCAATTTTTGCAAACGGATGAATATCGGCAGTCGCTAAATCTACCGTTTTTTCCACAGCCGTATTTACCATCTCTAAACTCATTACACTCCCTATTACAATAAGTAATATCATCCACTCTATTTTCGTAATATGGAAATAAAAGCCGCAGCATATAACAATGACTGCGGCTAAATAATGGATTTTCATATTTCGTTCATGACGAAAACAAAAGAATATACCAGCTATAGCATATCCAAAACTATCTATAAGTTTTCCTTTTTTCATCGTCCTAATCCAAAAGCTTCTAAAATTTCTTTTTGTCTTCCGAACATTTCTTTTTCATCTTCTTCTGTCATGTGATCATAACCAAGTAAATGTAAAAAGCCATGTAACGCCAAAAATCCAAGTTCACGATCGAAAGAATGTCCGTACTCTTCAGCTTGCTCTTTCGCCCTTGGAATAGAGATAATAAGATCCCCTAACATGCGCGGCATCTCTGCACCAACAATCTCCATTTCTCCTTCTCCCATCTCTTCCATGGCAAAGGATATTACATCTGTAGGTTGATCTTTATCTCGGTAATCACGATTAATTTCTCTAATGCGCTCATTATCTACAAATGTCACCGATACCTCCGCACCATCCTCGATATTTTCCATTTGAGCTGCTTTTTCTAACACTTCACGAATTAAACTCATATACTCTTCTTTTACTTCTTCTGTTTCATCAATAAAATCAATTAACAAACTCATTCTTTCTCCTTTTCTTCCGGAGGTTCCGGATATGTAATACGCGAATGGAAAATACCATTTAACGTTTCACACAACGTTTTTCCAACGATTTGTAGTTCCTTAAACGTCAAATCACATTCACTAAATTGACCGTCTTGCAGTCGATCTTTAATAATACTTTGCACCAAATTATTAATTTGTTCTGGCGTTGGGTGATTCATAGAACGTACCGCAGCTTCTACACTATCAGCAATACCAACAATTGCCGATTCTTTCGAAGTTGCTTTTGAACCTGGATAACGGAACATCTCTTCTGTATATTTTTCTTTATCTTCTTTAATAGCTTTATAATAAAAATATTTCAGTAACGTTGTACCGTGATGTTGCCCAGCGATATCAATAATTTCTTGTGGAATATGATATTCTTCGAGCATTCTTACTCCATCCGTTACGTGAGCAATTATAATATCTTTACTCGTTACAGGATCTAATTTATCATGCGGGTTTTTAATTCCCATTTGGTTTTCAATAAAGAATTGCGGTTGTACTGTTTTTCCTACATCATGATAATATGCCCCTACACGCGCTAATACACCATTTGCCCCAACTGCTTCACAAGCAGCCTCAGAAAGATTCGCTACCATTACACTATGATGATATGTCCCTGGCGCTTCTAACAAAATTCTACGTAAAAGCGGATGATTTGGACTTGATAGTTCCATAAGCTTCATACTTGATACGATTCCAAGTCCACTTTCTAAATATGGTAAAATCCCCATAGCCAAAACGGATGATATAATCCCTGAAAGTGAAGCCATTAATAATTGCGTACCAATTTCAAGAGGCGAAAAATTCCCATTACGTAATAATAAGAGCGCCGCTAATACGACTACATTTAATACAGAAACGAGTATACCAGCTTGTAAAATCATTGTACGACGATTTTTTTCTCGCAAGAAAATACTAACCGATAATGAACTTAACAATACGTAAATCCCTACACTATAATTTAATGTACTCGTTACTCCTTCATTAAACATAATACTTCCGCATACAGAAAAAATCATACTCGTTAAAAAGACAAATCGATCACCAATCATTAGTTTTACAAGTATTGTTCCCATCGCAACTGGGACAACATATGCAATCCCTGCGTATTCAAGTTTTTGAAACAAACTAATGATTTTCATTAAGACGATTGTGATAGACAAAATTGTAATATACGCTAAAACATACGGTCTATCTTCTCTTTTTCTCTTTAAAAATAATTCAAATTGTTTATGCATAAAGTATAGTAATACACCAATAAGTACCGCTAATCCAACATAAGGTTGAAAGCCGTTCCCTTTTTCTAACAAACCAACTAATTTCAACTGATTATACACATCACTTGAAATCGTTTCACCTTCTCTAACAAGAACTTGTCCTTGAAGAATATAAACAGGTGGAACTAAATCTTCCTCTGCTTTTCTCTTCTCTTTCGTTAAGATCGGGTCATAAAAATAGTTCGCTGAAATTGCATATCTTCCTAGCGCCTTAATTGACTCTTTTAAACCATTATCAACATTAACACTATTCATCTCACTTACATATCGTTCTTTCGCATCTTTCAATTCGTCCATTTTAATATGCTCAGTCATGATACTATTAATCGCTGTGACCGCAGCATCTTTCGCTAATACTAATTGGCTCGAATCTGCATTAATCAAATTTAGTAAGTTTGAATCAGATAATTCTTTCGTTAAGTCAGCGGGTAGTTTCTTTTTTAACTTATCCACTTTCTCAGCATCAGTCATCTTTTTTTGATCATCCGGTCCAACAGCTTTAATCTCTTGCACCACTTCATCCACTTTAGCAAAGACGTCATTCACAATATCAACTTTGTTTTGTTTATACTCACTTTTATATGTATATTGATCTTCAACTTTTGTAGCGGCTTCTTTTTTCTTTTTATCCGTTGTAACTTTATCTTCAATTTTTATAGGAGAATGGATTGTCTTTTTCGCAATAGAATACATATTAACATCTAATTGTTCTGGTTTTACATTATTCATAAGCGCAAAAAACAGCACTGCTCCTAACACAACGTAAGAAATCCAACTTAGTTTTTTCGAATGTTGTAAATTACGAAACCACTTAGAAATTTCTTGAGATCTTGACATGATTTCAATACCTTCTCCTCTCCAGAAATAAAGTGAAACTATTTATAGCTTTCATTTCTTCTACCCAACGATACTTTGAGGCAAAATTTTACACACCAGTACCTATAGTTTATTTTCCTTATCTTTCATGATAGTAAAAAATATGACGTTCGCCAACCTTATCATACAAAAAGAAATGATCCTGACAAATAGGATCATTCCATTTTATCATATGCCTCAATAATACGTTGCACCAATGGATGTCTCACAACGTCCGTTTGTTCTAATGTAATAAATGACAGACCTGATACACCAGATAAAATATTAGCAGCTATAGATAGCCCTGATTTTACCCCTTTTGGCAAGTCTACTTGTGAAGGGTCCCCTGTAATAACCATTTTAGAACTAAAACCTAATCTTGTTAAAAACATTTTTATTTGAGCACCCGTTGTATTTTGAGCCTCATCTAAAATAACAAATGAATCATCAAGCGTACGCCCCCTCATATAAGCAAGCGGCGCGATTTCAATTACTCCTCGCTCCATCATACGCTGCGTATATTCTTGTCCAAGAATATCATGTAAGGCATCATATAATGGACGTAAGTATGGATCTACCTTCTCTTTCAAATCCCCTGGTAAAAAACCTAAATTTTCTCCAGCTTCTACAGCAGGTCTTGTTAAAATAATTTTCTTTACATATCCTTGTTTTAAAGCTCTCACAGCCATTACTACAGCTAAATATGTTTTTCCAGTTCCTGCAGGCCCTATCCCAAAGACAATATCATTCTTCTTCATCGCATGAATATATCTTCTTTGCCCCATTGTTTTTACACGAATGGATTTACCTTTTGCAGTCTTGAAAATTTCTTCTTCATATAACTCTTCAAATTGAGCAATTTTCCCTTGTTGCGCGAGCTGAATTGCATACGCAACATCTCTCTCTGAAATTGATATACTTTTACGAATTACAACAAGTAATTGCTGTAAGATTTTTTCTACGAGTGTCACCGTTTCAACTGCTCCAGATACATGAACAGTTTCTCCTCTAGTTACGATCGATACATTCAGTTCTCGTTCAATTACTTTTAAATGTGCATCATTGACTCCAAAAAGAGCGATTGCTTCGTTAGTATTTTCCAATTGTTGGTTCATTTCTACTAATTGTTCTGCCATTACTCAGTCTCCTTGAATATCGGATTCGGATATTGGTTGTGGCTCTGCAATATTTTCAACCACAGTATAATGCAATGTGACTTTTAGTTGATCCGCCTCAACCTCTTTACTCAAAATCTTATCACTTACAATCATAGCATGTTCATCCAATTTTTTCTTTAGTTCTTTTTCGGCCATCTCCTTCGCTACTTTCAGCGCTTGCTTTTCTGTATATTCTCGATTCGCTTCTTCCTCTTCTCTCACAACATCTTTTTCATATGCAATCGGCAGTGTAAAACCAAATAATTTCACATCATGCTTTACACTTTCAGTACGAGAGCGTTTATACTTATCATGCTGAAATCCCCATATTTTTATTTTCGTATCCCCGAATTTAAGAAAATGTTCATTGTATACATTACCAGTATACACTTGGAATTGCGTCTTTAGCGGAACATCTACCTTAGATGTATACCACGTTTCGCCATACACAATACCTTTCGCTGAAACAATCGTCGGACTTTCCTCATTACCATATATTCCGGATACGAGAATCTGCCCTTTTTCTACATGATCATTCTTCAGTACAAGCGGCTTTCCAACTTCTACAAACGTTTTTGTAATAATCGCTTCTTTTTTTGCTACTAAATTTTGCGGCCTTTGTTCCTTTTCTTTTTTTGGTTCGTTTTTTTCAACAATTTTAAAATGATACGTCGTTCCTCTTACTTCTAGTCCCGCCCAAGTAATGGCATTAATATTATCTGTCAAATGGCGTTGTACATCTTCTACATTCGGCATTTGAAATTGTAGTTTCCCTTTTTTAATACCCATTTTATCCAATTCTTTCATCAATATATATTCTGTTTCGGGTTTTGCTCCTGTAATTTCAATTTTCCAAACCATATTTGACATTGCAATCACGCCAAAAAAGAAAATTAAAAACCCAATTAAAAATCCACTATTTTTAATTAAACGCTTATTCCAAAAAGGAAAACCATAACGTCCAATAAAATATAATTTACATTCATTTTTTCTATAAATTGGTTTTATTTTTTTCACATCACGTAACAACATACAAAAAACTAACGTTTCATCAGCTATTTTCTTAACATCCCAAACTAACAAATTCCTCCGTACACATTCATTAACAAACCGTTCCGCTCCTCTACCTTCAATCCGCACTTTTACATATCCAAGCCACTTTATAAACCATTTATTTTTCATTTACCACCTTCACTGCCTTTCTAAAAGTAGATATACTACTTTTTATTTGAAGCATTAAAATAGCTCGTACTAAAATGAAACAAATTAAAACTGTAATCGGTCTCTATCAACGAAACTTTTACAGGATAAAGAAGAAAAACTTCACAAATGGAAGTTTCACTTCAATCACCTTTTTTTTCATTTTCTAAAAATGTTACTTGCTCAATTATCCCTTCGAGCAAAAGCTCTTCTGGAAGAATCGTTTTAATAACAAAGGATTGTCCTTTAATTAGTAATTGACCATGTTTTAACAGCAATCGCACTTCTTTATCTGAAAACACTAATAGCCCCCGATGATTTTCTATATAAATATGTATTTGCCCAACAAGAGTAATCCGAGGCAGATCCATTAATACATCCACTGGTAGGTCTACTTGTTTTGTTAACCAATTTTTCATTTGTTCTAATTTCTTCATCTCGAAAGACCCCCTCCTCATCCCATATATATGCATTTCTTCACAAGTGCCTATCGTGTTATAACGACTTCACTAACATAACTATATTCTGTAAGAGTTCATCTCATGTTAATTAAAACAGTCGCTATATGAAATCATATTTATCAGGACAATGATGGATCAGGGAATGTTACCCATAATAATAGAAGTATTAATACAAGAATATGCGCCCTCAGGGGATATCAGTACAAGTTAAATTAAGAAATTGAGCCTAGCAAGAAGTTGGAAACTTGAAAAAACCTGTTACAATTCGTTCTGGACGTGACATACTGACCATAGAATAAGTAGTTGTCATTCATTAGACAAATGAGATAAAATCCGAAAAAGGAAATTGCTCCACTCTGAATTTTGCGGTGTAAGTAAGAATATTTTATAGGTGGTTGTTATATGAATTTCAAAAAAATATTAGGATTCATTAAAAAACAAAAAAATGAATTAATAAGCGAGGAAATACGAAAGGAAATTGGATTTAGTCAAGAAATTTTGAATGTTATAAAACAAGTTACTAACAGCAGCATCCAGCCCTTTTATGCAACTGATTCAAAATCTAAAATAGCCGGAGTCTCTTTCGTTACCTTTGAGGATTCTGCTGAACAGCAAGTTATAAAACTTCAATCTGAGGTTCAGAAACTTGGATACTTAGCTTTTATTTGCGAAAGAAGTTTTAGTCAAGGAAGTAAGAGTGAGTGTAGAATTGCAATTACACAAGGAAATGGCCAATTTGATATCCTTACAATCCAACAAACAAATGGCGTTAATTACGAAGTTAGCAATATAGATGTTATTTTTAAACTAAGAAAATGGAATGATCGCTATCCTTTTATCATAATCGGTGCAGATCATGACTGGGTTGATGCCATTTTTAGCGCGTTACCTACAGACGAAGAAATGCAATCTTTCGCGCAAGAAATGTATGAATTTTGTCCAGATATAGTGGAACAAGGAACAGAAAGCATTGAGGAGTTAGTCGAAGAAATTAAGAAAACGAAAAAGCTTTTTTTATGGTGGGATTAATCATAACTAAGGCCGTTACTTTTTTTACATACCAGAGGCGTTTCTATCACTTACAGAAACGCTTTTTAAGCAATATAGCGTTTTTCCTTAATAAGAACAATAAAAAAACGTCTCATACGAAATGAGACGTTTTTTTATGCTAATAGCTGGATAACCAACTTATTCACAAGTGATCCGTCTGTTTTACCTTTTACTTTCGGCATAACAGCAGTCATCACCTTACCCATATCTGCTTTAGAAGTCGCACCAACTTCAGAAATAACTTGCTTGATTACATCAACTAGTTCTTCTTCAGTTAATTGCTCTGGCAAATATGCGCTTAAAATCTGAATTTCACTTTGCAGTTTATTAACAAGGTCTTCACGACCAGCTTTTTTAAATTCAAGGAGGGAGTCCTTATACTGTTTTACTTCACGAGCTAAAACTGTTACTTCCTCTTCTTCAGTAAGAGTATGTTGCAGTTTAATACCTTCATTTTGTAAAGCAGCCTTAACCATACGAATAACGGTTAATTTTTCTTTTTGTTTATTCTTCATCGCTTGTTTCATATCATCGTTTAAACGACCGAGAAGACTCATAACTTACACCCTCTCTTAGAATTTACGCTTTCTTGCCGCTTCAGATTTCTTCTTACGTTTTACACTTGGTTTTTCATAAAACTCGCGCTTTCTTGCTTCAGCAAGTGTACCAGTTTTAGAAACCGATCTTTTAAAACGGCGAAGTGCATCCTCCAAAGACTCGTTTTTACGAACGACTGTTTTTGACATTCTCTTTCCCTCCCTCCGAAACATCACACTTACATACTAACTTCAGCATGCAAAAAGAAACACTTCTTCAGCATGTCTTTTACGATTATAATACATTTTATCACTTCAGGTCAACTATTTGGCAGAATAAAAGAAGAATAGAAGCATTTCCTTTTCAAAAGTTATACAAATAGCTAGTATCCTTCTTTCATGAAGACAACTATATTTTTATCATTTCAACTTTTTTCATACAGGGATGCACGAAACGCCTCTCCACCTTCTAGTACTTAACCGCTTCAAATAAAGAAAGCATGCAAACCGTTTCCGGTTGCACGCTCTTTTTTATGCGCTTGCTGATTCTTTTTTCACATCATCTTCAATAACACGAACAAATTGCGCTTCGTTATATGGATAGCCAGCTTTCGTAATTTTCACTTTCACTAGCTTACCAATTAATTCTTCTGATCCTTCAAATACAATTTTCAAGTAGTTATCTGTATACCCTACATATAACCCTTCACGGTCGCCGTCTTTAAATTGCTCTTCTGGAATGATTTCAAGCACTTCACCTTCAAACGCTGATGCATATTCTTTCGCTAATTGATTAGATAGCTCAATTAAACGATGAACACGATCGTTCTTCACATCTTCAGGAACTTGATCTTCCATGCGTGCTGCAGGTGTTCCTGTACGTTTTGAATAAGGGAACACGTGTAACTCAGAGAAGCGGTTCTCTTTAATGAAATTGTATGTTTCCATGAATTCTTCTTCTGTTTCACCTGGGAAACCAACGATTACGTCAGATGTAATCGCAAGGCCTGGTAACGCTTCTTTCAAACGATCTAAACGCTCTTGGAAGAATTCCATCGTATATTTACGACGCATACGTTTTAATACAGTATTAGAACCAGATTGCAACGGAATATGCAAGTGACGTACAACTACTTCAGATTTATCTAACACTTCAATTACTTCATCTGAAATTTGACTCGCTTCAATAGAAGAAATACGAAGACGTTTTAATCCGCCTACTTCCGCTTCCATATCACGAAGTAATCCAGCTAAGTTATAATCTTTTATATCTTCGCCGTATCCACCTGTATGAATACCCGTTAATACGATTTCTTTATAGCCTGCATCCACTAATTGTTGTGCTTGTTTAATAACCTCTTTTCCATCACGAGAACGCATTAAACCACGCGCCCAAGGAATGATACAGAATGTACAGAAGTTATTGCAACCCTCTTGTATTTTTAAAGACGCACGTGTACGATCCGTGAAATAAGGTACATCAAGTTCTTCGTACACACGTGTTTTCATAATATTGCGGACAGCATTAATTGGTTGACGCTCTTTACGGAATTCTTCGATGTAACCTAACATCTTTTCACGATCCTGTGTACCAACTACAATATCTACACCTGGAATCGCCATAATTTCAGCTGGAGATGTTTGTGCATAACATCCCGTTACGCAAATAACTGCATCTGGATTTTGACGCACAGCACGTCTGATTACTTGACGGCTTTTTTTGTCCCCAGTATTCGTTACTGTACATGTGTTAATAACATATACATCAGCTTTCTTTTCATATTCTGTTCTTTCATAACCACCTTGTTTAAACAATTGCCAAATGGCTTCTGTTTCATAGTGGTTTACTTTACAACCTAACGTATGGAACGCAACAGTTGACATTGATCATCACCCCATCAATTCAAAATGATACGAAGCAGCACTTAACGCGTATAACGGCGCCGTTTCTGTTCTTAAAATTCTTGGTCCTAAACTACATGGTACAAATTTATGTTCACGAAGCGCTGTAATCTCTTCCTCAGCTAAACCGCCTTCTGGGCCAAATACAATCAATAGCTTTTGACCTGGTTTCATTGTCGTTAAAGCTTTCGCAAAATTAGATTTCTCGCCTTGTTTCGCTTCCTCTTCGTAAGCAACAAGACAAACATCATACTCACCACTCATTGTAAGCAGTTGCTTAAATGATGCCGGAGCATGTACTTCCGGAATTTCACTTCTATGTGATTGTTCCGCAGCTTCTTTCACAATTTTTCTTAAACGCTCAACCTTTTTATCAGCTTTTTTCGCATCCCATTTTACGATAGAGCGAGATGCTTGAAATGGTAAGAATGCAGCTGCCCCAAGCTCAGTTCCTTTTTGAAAAATCAACTCTAGCTTGTCTCCTTTTGGCAGTCCACTTGCAATCGTCACGAAAACAGGAAGTTCACTTGACGCCTCTACCCATTCTACAATAGCCGTATTAATAAATTCACTGGTAATTTCATCAATTGAACATACTGCTGTTTTTCCGTTTACACAGCAATAAATTTGATCGCCAGCTGTCATACGCATTACTCTCGCAATGTGATGTACATCATCACCTACAATGCGAATTTTTGCTTCACTTACATGTTTTTCTTCTACAAAATAACGTTGCATATAATCACCTTAGTAGAGTTTCGTTCCTTTCGTAAGTCAACACTTACGAAAAGAACGAAACATTATCATTTTTCATATAACAAACGGCAAGTCCCTCACCTTATAGTGAGAGACTCCCCTTTTCATTATAGACTAAAATCTATATTACGCATTTCGTGCAATAATTGCTACCCAATCTTCCATTCGTAACACTTCTTCAATTGTAAATCCAGCTTGTTCTAACGCCTCAGAAATTACTTTTTCCTTCGCAGCAATAATGCCCGATGTAATAAATAATCCACCTGACTTCACAACTCTCGCTGCATCTTCAGGGAATAAAAGAATAATTTCTGCTAATAAGTTAGCTACGATTAAATCAACAGGACCTTCAATACCTTCTAAAAGACTATTTTGCCCAACAGACACGATATCATCTGTTTTATTTAAACACACATTCATTTCTGCACTTTCAACTGCAACCGGATCTAAATCATATGCTTGAACAGAAGACGCACCTAATTTTGCCGCTGCAATACTAAGCACACCAGAACCTGTTCCTACATCAATGATAGTGTCACCTGGCTGTACTGTTTTTTCTAAAGCACGAATACACATCGTTGTTGTTGGATGAGTTCCTGTACCAAACGCCATACCTGGGTCTAATTCAATGATTTTTTCATCAGGAGAAGATGGTGTATATTCTTCCCACGTCGGTACGATTGTGAATGTATCAGAAATTTGTACTGGATGGTAATATTTTTTCCAAGCAGTAGCCCAATCTTCTTCATTGACTTCGTTAACGGTAATATTTCCAGTACCAATTTCAATGTCGTAAGATGGAAGCACATCAATAGATGATTTTACACCTGCAATCGTTTCATGTAAAGAATCCGTTTGCGGGAAATATGCTTTTATTAATACACCTTCCGCCGGATATTCATCTGGATTCAATGCATAAATTTCACCATATTGTTGCTCGCGCTCTTTCGTTAACTCCGCTGGATCCTCAATCGCAACTCCGCTAGCACCAGCTTCATGTAAAATATGAGAGACAGCTTCTACTGCTTCTTCTGTTGTATGAATACTAATTTCTGACCATTTCACAATTTACCAACTCCATTTTTTATTTCCATTATTCCCCTTTGAAAGCACGTTTAAGCTTTCCGAATAAACTATCATCCTGCTCTTCTTGTCCTGCAAATTCACGTAATAAATCTTTTTGCTGTGAAGTCAATTTCGTCGGTACAACAACACGAACGACTACATATTGATCTCCTTGGCCGTATCCACGTACGTTCGGAGCACCTTTTCCTTTTAAGCGGAATTCTGTTCCAGTTTGTGTTCCTGCTGGAATTTTCAGCTTCACTTTACCATGAACAGTAGGAACTTCCACTTCATCACCAAGCGCCATTTGCGCAAATGTTAATGGCATTTCGCAAATAATGTGATCTCCTTCACGCTCGAAGAATTCATGATTTCTTACATGAACGACAACATATAAGTCTCCTGCTGGTCCGCCATTTACGCCGGCTTCACCTTTTCCAGACACACGAATTTGTTGACCATTATCGATACCCGCTGGAATTTTAACATTGATTTTTTTACGCTTACGAACTTTACCTGAACCGTGACATGTCGTACATTTTTCTTTAATAATTTGTCCAGTTCCTGAACAATGACCACAAGCTTGACGGTTTACGATACGACCAAACGGTGTGTTTTGTTCTACACTCACTTGACCAGAGCCTGAACAATGTTTACATGTTTCTTTTGAAGTTCCTGGTTTTGCTCCACTACCTTTACAAGTATCACATGGATCTTCTACTGGAATTTCCACATTTAATTCCTTACCAAAAATAGCTTCTTCAAAATCTAAAGTGACTTGATATTGTAAGTCAGCACCTTGGCGCGGAGCATTTGGATCACGACGTCTGCCGCCGCCACCGCCAAAGAAAGAACTAAATATATCTTCAAAACCGAAGCCACCGCCGAAGTCTCCTCCGCCGCCAAATCCACCGAATCCTTGATTTGCACCAGCATGACCAAATTGATCGTACTGCGCACGCTTTTGATCATCACTTAACACTTCGTATGCTTCTTGTACTTCTTTAAACTTTTCAATTGCATTTTCTTCTTTGCTTACGTCTGGATGGTATTTTTTAGCCAAACGACGATACGCTTTTTTTATTTCATCTGTTGAAGCGCCCTTGCTAAGTCCAAGGACCTCATAATAGTCTCGTTTACTCATAAATTTACAACCCCCGAATCTTTCACATAAACGTAATTTTAACACCGAAAGAAAGTGCTTTGCAACAAAGTTTCCTCACTTACAGTATGCAAAGCGAAAAACTTAAGATCCTCACACATCGCTTCTCATTCGTGAAAAAAGCCAAAGTCAAGGCACGCTTGACTTTGACTTTTTGTCATCTTACTTATTATGTTTACAGTTGAATTACTTGTCTTCTTTTACTTCTTCAAACTCAGCGTCAACTACATTGTCTTTCTTCGTGCCAGCGTCTTGTGCACCTTGCGCACCTTCTGCTTGACCAGCAGCTGCTTGAGCTTGCTCGTATAATTTAACAGTTAATTGTTGTACGATTTCTTGTAAAGCATCTTTTTTCGCACGAATTTCTTCAAGCTCGTTTTTCTCAATTGCAGCTTGTAATGCTTCTTTCGCTTCTGTTGCTTTTGCAACTTCAGCTGCATCTACTTTACCTTCTAAATCTTTTACAACTTTGTCTGTTTGGAATACAAGTTGGTCAGCTTCGTTACGAAGTTCAACTTCTTCCTTACGTTTTTGATCAGCGTCAGCATTTGCTTCCGCTTCTTGTACCATACGTTCTACTTCTTCATCAGAAAGACCTGAAGAAGATTGGATTGTAATAGCTTGCTCTTTGCTTGTTCCTAAGTCTTTCGCACGTACGTTAACGATACCGTTCGCATCAATATCGAATGTTACTTCGATTTGTGGAATACCACGTGGTGCTGGTGGAAGGTCAGTTAATTGGAAACGACCTAACGTTTTGTTGTCAGCTGACATTGGACGCTCACCTTGTAATACGTGAATGTCTACTGCTGGTTGATTATCAGCAGCTGTCGAGAATACTTGTGACTTACTTGTTGGAATTGTAGTGTTACGCTCGATTAATTTCGTGAACACGCCACCCATAGTTTCAATACCTAAAGAAAGTGGAGTTACGTCTAATAATAGAACGCCTTCTACATCACCAGTAAGTACGCCACCTTGAACTGCAGCACCTAATGCTACAACTTCATCAGGGTTTACACCTTTATATGGCTCTTTACCAGTTTCACGTTTAATAGCTTCTTGTACAGCTGGGATACGAGTAGATCCACCAACAAGAATAACTTTATCTAATTCGCTTGGAGCAAAACCAGCGTCTTTTAATGCACGACGAGTTGGCTCTAATGTTCTTTCAACAAGACCTGCTGAAAGCTCTTCGAATTTCGCTCTTGTTAACGTTAATTCTAAGTGTAATGGACCAGCAGCTCCAGCACTAATGAATGGTAATGAAATTTGAGTTTGTGTTACACCAGAAAGATCTTTTTTCGCTTTTTCAGCTGCATCTTTCAAGCGTTGAAGCGCCATTTTATCTTGGCTTAAATCAATGTTATTTTCTTTTTTGAACTCAGCTACTAAGTGATCGATGATAACTTGGTCAAAGTCATCGCCACCAAGACGGTTGTCACCAGCAGTTGAAATAACTTCGAATGTGCCGTCTGCTAACTCAAGGATAGATACGTCAAATGTACCGCCACCTAAGTCATATACTAAGATTTTTTGTTCTTCGTCTTGTTTTTCTAAACCGTAAGCAAGTGCTGCTGCTGTTGGCTCGTTAATGATACGCTCAACTTCTAAACCAGCGATACGACCAGCATCTTTCGTTGCTTGACGCTCTGCATCGTTGAAGTATGCAGGTACTGTAATAACAGCTTTCGTTACTGTTTCACCTAAGTATGCTTCAGCAGAAGCTTTTAAGTTTTGTAAAATGATTGCAGAAATTTCTTGAGGTGTATAATCTTTACCTTCAACTTCTACTTTGTAGTCTGTACCCATATGACGTTTAACAGACATGATTGTATTTGGGTTTGTAATTGCTTGGCGCTTTGCAACTTCCCCAACTTGACGTTCTTCATTTTTGAAAGCTACAACAGAAGGTGTTGTACGGTTTCCTTCTGGATTTGGGATAACCTTTGGTTCTCCACCTTCCATAACAGCTACACAAGAGTTTGTTGTACCTAAGTCAATACCGATAATTTTACTCATGGCGAATCCTCCTAGTTTTATGTAAATTATTGATTTACTTTTACCATTGATGGGCGAATCACACGGTCTTTTAATTTATAACCTTTTTGGAATTCTTCCACAACCGCGTTTGATTCAAATTCACTATCTTCCACTTGCATAATAGCTTGGTGTTCATTAGGATCAAACTGTTTACCAACAGCTTCAATCACTTCCACACCTTCTTTAGTCAGCGCTTCTAACAATTGACGATGCACCATTTCCATACCTTGTAACAAGGATTTCGTTTGCTCATCAGTCGCTTCCACTTGCATTGCTCTTTCAAAATTATCAAGAGCTGGCAAGATGTCTGAAACTAGACTTTGTGCTCTATATTTTTCAGCAGCCTGTTTATCCATTTGGACACGGCGCTTATAATTTTCAAAATCAGCTTGTAGACGTAATGTGCGACCTTCCGTTTCCGTTAGTTTCGCTTGTAACTCATCTACTTTTTCTTGTAAAAGAGCAGCCTCACTTTTTTCTTCTACAGTTTCTTCACTGTTTTCTGGCGTGACAGCTTCTTCAACTTGCGCTTCTTTTACTTCTTCTACCACTTGTTCGTTACGCTCTTCCACAATATTCACCTCCTTAAAAGGTATTAGGTATCATGCATAGCATGATTACCTAAGCATTATATATTACACACAGCAATGAAAATTTCATCACTTGAGCGAATGTATTACTCTCATTTACTTTTTAAGTCCATCAGTAAATTGTCTCGTAAATAACTGTAACAAACTAATTACACGAGAATATTGCATTCTCGTAGGACCTAAAATAGCAATTGTTCCAAGTTGCTCTTCGCCGATCGAATATGTTGCAGAAATTAAACTGCAATCCTCCATAGCCGTCGAAGTGTTTTCCCTACCAATTTTCACTTGAATCCCGACTTGTTTATGACGCAAAATGTCATAAAATTCGGCTTCATTATCAATCATGGTAAGCAAAGATCTAACCTTTTGAATGTCATGGAACTCTGGCTGCGAAAGCATATTTGCTTTTCCTCCAAAGTATATCTTTTCCGATAACGGAACTTGAAATGTACCATCTAACATTTTTATTGCACTATCGTAATTATGAACATACCCACGTAAAACTGTAACAATTTCCTTAAAGATTTTATTATGAAGTTCTTCCATCGGTACGCCAGATAGCTTTTCATTTAAAACATTAACCATTTTTTCTAAATCTGATAAATCAACAGATTCCGGAACGGTAATCGTTTTACTTTGTACATGCCCTGTATCAGTTACAATAATAGCGACTGCAGTTTGACGATCAAGCGGCACAATTTGTACATTTTTAAGTTTATTTGTACTTAACTTCGGTCCAAGAACAATGGCCGTATAATTCGTAAGTTCTGATAAAATTTGAGCAGATTGCTGTGCAATTTTTTCCGCTTCAAAAATTCTTTCAGCAAATAAATCTTTAATTTGTACAATTTCAGCGTTCGGTAAGTTTTGCGGCGCTAAAAGATGGTCTACATAAAATCGGTAGCCTTTCTCAGAAGGAACACGTCCAGAAGAACTGTGCGTTTTTTCAATAAAACCTAATTCTTCTAAGTCCGCCATTTCATTTCGAATAGTAGCTGAACTAAATGTGATTTCATCTTTTTTAGCCAACGTTCTAGACCCAACAGGCTGCGCTGATCCAATAAAGTCATCAATAATTGTTTGTAAAATTAAGAGCTGACGTTCCGTAAGCATCTCATCATCACCTCTGTTAGCACTCTTTGTCTTTGAGTGCTAAATCTATTAATAACTTACCAAAATTGACATTCAATTGTCAACGGAAACGTCACGAAATAATGAAACTTTTTCACGCCTATGGAACATTTAATTAGTCAATCAAAAATGATTGGAATACTTCATTCCCTAATAATTTTCCTTTTCGCGTTAAACGCACATGTCCATTTTCCTCTTCAAGTAATCCTTGTTCTTGATTGCTTTGTAACTGCTTCGCGAAAACTTGATCCATCTCCACATTAAATTTATTGCGGAATGCCGTTTTAGAAACACCTTTTGTTTTTCGAAGTCCTAAGAACAGTTCTTCTTCCATTCTTTCTTTCTCCGTCACCTTATGAACATCTAAATACGGAAATCCTGTTTCATCAATTTTATTAAAATATTGCTTCAGTGGACCTACATTTTGAATACGTTCCCCATTCACATAACTATGAGCTCCAGCTCCAAAGCCATAATACTCTTCATTATTCCAGTATGTGAGATTATGTCTACTTTTATTGTCACCTTTTGAGAAATTACTAATTTCATACTGGTTATAACCGTGTTTCTCCATTTCATCCATTACCATTTCATACATTTTAGCTTCATGGTCTTCACCCGGAAGACGCAATTTCCCTTTATTCATTAAGTTATAAAACACTGTTTTAGGTTCCACAATTAATGAATATGCCGAGAAATGTTGTACACCAAGCGTAAAAGCAATGTCTAATGTTTCCTTCACATCTTCTATCGCTTGTCCTGGCAAAGCATAAATAATATCTACATTAATATTTTTAAAGCCTACTTCCTGAGCTTCTCGAATTGCTAGGAATGCATCTTCCCTCGTATGCTTGCGCCCGATTTTCTCAAGCAGTTCATCACGGAATGTTTGCACACCAAAACTAATTCGATTCACTCCACCTTCTAGTAGTACATTCAACTTCTCTTTCGGTAGATCTCCTGGATTCGCTTCAAATGTCAATTCACAATTCGGAGCAAACGGACGCAAATGACGATTAATAATCTCGAGTAATTTTTTTGTCTGTTCCTTATTTAACGCTGTCGGAGTTCCACCGCCCACAAAAATCGTTTTCATACTATCAAACGGCACTTTTTGAACCGTATTTATTATTTCCTTCTCTAAATAATCTAAATATTGATCAACCGGTTGGCGTTCAATAAACACTTTATTAAAATCACAATAGTGACAAATGTGCTGACAAAACGGAATATGAATATATGCAGCTTGTACCAAATATAACTCCTACCTTTCTAAAAAGAAAACCTCCGCACTCCGGAGGATTCTCTACTTCTCTAACGTATTACGAATTTGTTCCATTCGCATTTTTCCCCAATCATACATCATTTCAACGATCGGTAAAAGTGACATGCCTAGTTCCGTCATATAATACTCAACACGAGGAGGAATTTCGGGATATACTGTTCGATCAACAATCCCATCTTCCATTAACTCTTTTAATTGGTTCGACAAAACTTTATGAGAAATGCTTGGGAATAACCGTTGTAATTCACTAAAACGATGAGGCCCTTCCACACCAAGATGCCACAGTATCACAACTTTCCACTTTCCACTAATAATAGAAAGCGTCAATTCCTTTTCACAATTAAAATTGCCATTTTGTATTTTATCTTGAATATCTTTTCGAATATTTTCGGACATTAACAATCTCCTAACTCTATATGAACTAAAAAGCTCTCTCATTATTGTAAATGAGAGCTGCTCAGATGTCTAAAAAGTAATTATACAGAAAAAAGAAGCCGCACAAACGACTTCTTTTTTATTTCAAATATTAGTTGTCATCCATTTTCAGTACAGCCATGAATGCCTCTTGTGGCACTTCTACAGAACCAACAGACTTCATACGTTTTTTACCTTCTTTTTGCTTATCAAGAAGTTTACGCTTACGAGAAATGTCACCGCCGTAACATTTTGCAAGTACGTTTTTACGCATCGCCTTAATTGTAGAACGTGCTACAACTTTATTTCCGATAGTCGCCTGAATTGGTACTTCGAACTGTTGTCTCGGAATTAATTCTTTTAATTTCTCTACAATTACTTTACCACGGTCATACGCTGAATCACGGTGTACGATAAATGATAAAGCATCCACTTGTTCATTATTTAAAAGAATATCCATTTTCACAAGTTTAGATGGTTTATAACCAATTAACTCGTAGTCAAATGATGCATACCCTTTCGTATTTGATTTCAATTGATCGAAGAAGTCATATACGATTTCTGATAACGGGATTTCATATGTTAATGTAACACGCGTTTCATCTAAATATTGCATATCAATAAACGTTCCACGTTTACCTTGGCAAATTTCCATTACAGCTCCAACATAGTCATTCGGAACCATAATTGAAGCCTTCACAAACGGCTCTTCTACACGATCGATAGACTGTGGATCTGGCATATTAGATGGATTATCAACAATAACATCTTCACCGTTTGTTAAATAAACTTTATAAATAACGCTTGGCGCTGTTGTAATTAAGTCAATCTTAAATTCACGTTCAATACGTTCTTGAATGATTTCCATGTGAAGAAGTCCTAAGAATCCACAACGGAAACCAAATCCTAACGCTTGAGATGTTTCTGGTTCAAACTCAAGAGCAGAATCGTTTAACTCTAATTTTTCTAACGCATCACGTAAATCGTTATAACGAGCAGAATCAATTGGATACAGCCCACAGAATACCATCGGGTTTAATTTACGGTAACCTGGTAACGCCTCTGCAGCTGGACGTTTCGCATGTGTAATCGTATCACCAACACGTGTATCACCTACGTTTTTAATAGATGCTGCTAAGAAACCTACATCACCTACTGTTAACTCGTCACGTTGCGTAGTTTTCGGTGTAAATACACCTACTTCTGTTACTTCAAATTCTTTACCCGTTGCCATCATACGTACTTTATCGCCAACTTTTACCGTTCCATTTACAACACGGATATAAGCAATTACACCACGGTACGGATCATATAAAGAGTCGAAAATCATACATTGTAACGGCTCTTCTGAATCACCTGCCGGAGCTGGTACTTTTTCAACAATTTGTTCTAAAATTTCTTCAATACCAATTCCAGCTTTCGCAGAAGCAAGTACCGCTTCTGATGCATCTAAACCAATTACATCTTCTACCTCTTGACGTACACGTTCTGGATCCGCACTTGGTAAGTCGATTTTATTGATAACTGGTAAAATTTCTAAGTTGTTATCGAGCGCTAAGTATACGTTCGCTAACGTTTGAGCTTCAATACCTTGCGCTGCATCTACTACAAGAATCGCGCCTTCACAAGCCGCTAAACTACGAGATACTTCGTACGTAAAGTCGACGTGTCCTGGTGTATCAATTAAATGAAGAATATATTCTTCACCATCTTTTGCTTTATAGTTTAATTGAACTGCGTTTAATTTGATTGTAATACCACGCTCACGCTCTAAATCCATAGAGTCAAGCAACTGAGCTTTCATTTCGCGTTGTGTTAACGCATTTGTTTTCTCTAAAATACGGTCTGCTAACGTTGATTTTCCGTGGTCAATATGAGCAATAATAGAGAAATTACGAATTTTGGACTGTCTTTTTGCTCTTTCTTCTTTGTTCATCTATGTTCTCAACTCCTAATAGTCTCGCCAATATACACTAGCACTGATTATATCAATAGAGCAACAAAGATTCAATGAAAACTCGTGCTGCTTACGATACAAATCATTCTATCTATATCTTATGCGAATAAACCATAAGAGACAAACCCTTTTCAAATTTTAAAACGGTTGTCTTACAAATCAGTAAAACAACCATCTCCCATGCTACTCTTAGCTAAAAATCCCCTTTATTTTCCCAACAACTATATCCGTTCCGAACTTCGTCATTTCATAAGCTACACTTGCTACCGCCATCCCAATTCCTTCTACAACATTAAAACTTCTTAAACGTTCTAATTGTTGTTGTTTTTCTGAAGCTGAAAACGAACTACCCAAAATTTCTGATTCAACACCTGTACTCTCTGTCCCTGTCATATGAGCTATTTGTTCATACGACAATTGCCGATAACCTTTCATACTTTTCAAACCATGATTAGCAAGTGACACTCCTGCTATCATCATAAGTAAACATAAAGCTACACTACATATACACAAAAGCGCAAAACGACTCAAACCATTATCATCTTTCTCCCTCAATGTGTATACGCTCCCGTATTATCTTGATCAATTTGATGATGCAGCGCTGCATTTAAACCACTCGCTATTACATTCGCCATATCCTCAATAAAAGTATCTACTTCTTTTGGGGTCACCATTAAGTTATGACCAAGGGGCGATAGCACTTCATAAATCAACCTTCTTTTTTCTTCTTCTTCTAACGTACCAACAGCACCTAAAAACATATTTCGGCTCTTTTCATCTGGCATATCTTCTTCTGTTAATTTTTTCTTTTCTCCAAATGAAAATCCCGCTGGTAACAAAGATCTTGAAGGTTTGTTTCCTTCTTTCATCTCTCGACCAAAATGTTTCAAAATAAAATCAATTGTATCACTTGTAATCGAAACGGCATCGACCACAGTCGGAACACCAATTGCGATAACAGGGATACCTAATGTCTCGTTACTTAGTTCCTTACGTTTATTCCCAACCCCTGATCCAGGATGGATTCCAGTATCAGAAATTTGTATCGTGCTATTTACTCGTTCAATAGAACGAGCAGCTAATGCGTCAATCGCAATTACAAAGTCTGGATTTGTCTTCTCAATAATCCCATAAATAACATCGCTCGTTTCGATGCCTGTAATCCCCATTACCCCCGGCCGAATTGCACTAACAGGCCTGAATCCTTCTTCTACACTTTCAGGCTGCAATTGAAACAAATGTCTCGTTACTAATACATTTTCTACAACTATTGGCCCAAGAGCATCCGGTGTTACATTCCAATTCCCAAGGCCTACAATTAAACAGCTCGCTTCTTTTGTAACACCAACCTCTTCTAAGAAATAAGAAAATTCTTTTGCAAAAATACGCTCCACTTTTTGTTGAAGTTCTGTATCTTGCTGACGTATACCTTGTACTTCAAGCGTTAAATAATTTCCAGGTTTTTTACCCATCGCTTCAGAGGCAGCTTCATCAATTGTTACTTTTGTAATTATAGTACCTTCTTCTTCCCTCTCTTTTACAATTACCCCCTGTATCCCTTTTTGTTCTTCTTGGCTTTCTTGCAACATTTGATGAGCTTCTACAGCAAGGTCAGTTCTAACGCTATATTTACTTAAATCCAATGGTTCTTTCATCGTATCTCCTCCGTAATTCATAGTAAATATCGTTAGATTTCCCAAAGTTATATAAGGTCATTCTTTCCTTTACGTGAAATTTCATGGATATACTATTGCAATTCTCTTCACCGTTTGATAGAATATCACTTGTTCTATGTAAGAATCGAGTCATTCGATTGCACCAGGGAGGTGAAAAGTATGGCAAACATCAAATCTGCTATCAAACGCGCTAAACTTAGCGAAGAGCGTCGTGCACATAACGCTTCTATCAAGTCTGACATGCGTTCTGCTGTTAAAACTGTAGAAGCTTTAGTTACTAATAACGATCTTGAAAATGCTAAAGAAGCTTTCAAAACTGCTTCTAAAAAACTTGACAAAGCAGCTCGTAAAGGTCTTATCCACCAAAACGCTGCATCTCGTCAAAAATCTCGCTTAGCGAAACAAGTAAACGCGTAAGGCGTTTAAAAAACGATCCATTTGGATCGTTTTTTTATATACAAAAAAAGTTCATGCACTAGGTACATGAACTTTTTTGTGTCATCACATATGATTTAATCGCATTAAGAAAAACTCGAGCACAAGTTTCTTATCCATCTTTCCCGTCTTCATACTATAATCAGCTTCTGCTAATTCTATAATCACTTTTTTTAATTCTTCAAAAGAGAAAAATTTCGTTTGATTCATCGCCAATTTTACACGATACGGATGTACACCAATATGAGATGCAATTTGATTTTGCCCATAACCACGTTGCTGTAACTCTTTCACTTGATACAACAAACGGAATTGACTCACTAATAACGCAAGCAATTTAATCGGCTCTTCCTGCTGCGTAAATAATCCATCCAAAATTCGCATTGCACCTGCAATATCTTTTTTCACCACTTTTTCTGTCAAAGCAAATACATTTTGCTCAACTGATTTTGGCACAAGCTCTGCAACAAGTTTCGTCGTAATCTCTCCGCCCATACCAACGTATAACGTTAACTTGTCCATTTCCTTCGCCAACATCGTTACATTACTTCCCACAAGCTCTAGCAATAAACTAACAGCCGCGTTATCAATGTGCACATGCACTTCATCTGCACGAGCAATAATCCACTTCTGAACATCCTGCACTTGCATCGCATTCGCTTCTACTACATCTGCTGTTTTCTTTAATAGTTTTGTAATTTTTTTTCGCTCATCAAGTTTTTCGTAAGGCGCAACAAAAACAAGAATAGAAAATGGAGAAGGTTCACCAATGTATTCTTCTAAAATTTTTATATTTTGCTCTAACTTTTCTTTTTGCGAAGTCAGAAATAGCGGTGATTTTATTACCAGTACTTTCCGTTCTCCAAAGAAAGGAAGCGTACGCGCATCCTCAACCACATCTTCTAAATATGCTTCTTCCAAATCGTATGTCACAACATTAAACTCTCGATCTTCTTCTTCAAGTGCTTCTGTCGTAATAAGCTTTATCGTTTCATTTATAAAAAAAGCTTCCGTTCCATATAGTAAATATAACGAAGCAAACTGTTTCTTTTTAATTTTTTTATGTATATCACTCATACTTTTTCCTACTCCCTAACTTGGCAATATATATTTATACTAATGCCCTAGCTTTTGTTTTACAAGTACAAAGGAACAGGCTTTATAACCCGTCCCTTTATTTATATTAAACGCCACGCAATAAGCCCCGGGTTTCTTATTGGTGTGCGGTAATCACCTTCCCTTTATTATTCACAATAAAAATTCGAGTATAAGTGCCAACTGTTAACATGCTTGGAAACAAAAAACTCACGTTACTTCATGATCTAAAAGTAGCAAAAAAGCTCATTTTCTCTTCATATGGAAATTGTAGATTTTTTTCTGACAATATTCTATACTAAAGTGGAATGTTGGGGAGGGATTCTAAATGAATGATTTTGAACAAAACGTTCAAAGTAAACGCAATGACGCTATTGATTCAGGGGTAGGATTTATCGTCTCATTTGGTTTTTTCGCAACACTTTTCATCATTGCAACTGTTATTAAATTTATCGGTTCTTAAAGGCTGCCACTTCATGGCAGTCTTCTCTTTTTCACCTATTATATGTCTTATCGTATGTGATTTTACTTTGAAAGGTTCCATTTTCCCCTTTAAAAACATAGGAAATAGCACCTTGCTTGTCCGTGCGCCATATCGCACTCCCCATCTTCTCCAAACGCTCTATCACTTCTTTATGCGGGTGTCCATATCTATTCTGCTTACCAACAGATATAATCGCTACACGGGGCTGTATAACGTTCAAAAAAGACTCTATAGATGACGTGTTACTTCCATGATGAGCAACTTTTAAAACATCTACTCGCAAATCTGGATACGCAGATACTAAAAACTGCTCTCCTTCTTCTTCTAAATCGCCTGTAAATAGCCACGTCAATCCTCCAAATTTTGCCCATATTACAATTGAAGCATTATTTTCACTTTTTTCTTTTCCTTTTGGAGCTAAAACGAAAAATTCAGCTTCATTTACACTCCAACTTTCCCCTTCCCCCACTTCAGTTATTTTCATTTCCTTTTCTAATGCCTGTTTCTTTACTACTTTTTCTAATACTGCATCTTTTCCCTTCCGGCCAAACACAACTTCTTTTACAGGTATATATGATAATAATTCTTGCGCAGCACCTATATGATCTGCATCTCCATGCGTTACGATTAATTTATCAATTGTTTTAATACCTTCTTTTTGTAAATAGGGTATTAAAACATCATTTCCAACAGAAAATTCATGCTTTTTTTGTTGCCACTCTTCCTTATTGACACGAAGCGTTCCACCTGTATCAATAAGATAAACCCCTTTATCATACGGAAGGCGAATTAATATTGCATCACCTTGTCCAACATCAATAAATGTTACACTTCCACTTCCTCTAAAATATGGATATACATAATGACACGTGCTAATAAAAAGAAATATACTCACAACTATACAAACCATTTTTTTCGGCGCTCTCCTTTCCCAAACCATCAATATACTGACAATACTCGCGCAATATACAGCTACAAGATTGAAGGACGTTTTCCCGAAAATAAGCTGGTTAAATGGTAAACTTTCACAATAACTTAGAAAAACATTAGACATACTCAAGCCTATTGATAACACATCCGCAAATCCTTTTGCGAGAAACGGGACAATTGGCATACACAGTAAAATAATAATGCTACATGGTAATACAATGGTAGATAAAAACGGAACGTATAAAAGATTGAGGAAAATGCTATATGGAGAAAAATAACCAAAGTGATATAACAAAATCGGAGTACTAACGAGCTGTGAAATGATAGAAATATAAATAGAATTTCGGATTACTCCGTTGCTACTCACTAACAATAACGGAGCAGACAAAAGTAAAGCGAAGCTACCTACAAAAGAAAACTGAAATCCAATATTAAAAACAAGATAAGGGTCATATATAAGCATACATATAGCTGTTACACTTAAAGCATCTAAACTAGATAAACGAATCGAGCACATAAAAGCAATCAACGTCAAAACTCCTGTTATAGAAGCCCTTATAACAGAGGGTGACGCCCCTGCTAAAACCATATACAAAGGAATACAAATGATAAGGCAAATTGTTGCTACCTCCCTCGTCGCACCACTTCTTAGCAAAATAAAATATACTATCACCATTAACAATACAATGTGCGAACCTGAAATTGCTAACAAATGTACAAGACCAAACTGTTGATATTGCTCTTCCACTTCAAACGTCATTTGTTGTCTATCACCAAATAGTAACGCATTCATAAAAGCACCTGATTGCTCTGGAAACATCTCTGTAACTTTCGAGATTACTTGTTGCCTCAAAAGGAGAATCCGTTGTATGAGCGACAGTGATGTTTTATAGCATTCAGAAATATATGTAGCCTCAAATGTGAAATGAATATGTTGCTTGTATAAATAATCACGGTAATTAAAACCATGAAAATTCCGAGCTGTTTGCGGTTCTTTCCTCTCACCCTCGAATACACATGATATCCCTGCGTATAATTGTTGCATTTTTTCCTTTTCCAAGGCTGATTTTATTCTATAACTTAACTGCACTATATTTTTATTGTGATCTTCAAACTGAAAAGATAGGCGATCTCCATTAACAAGCGGTGTATTTTGTATAACCCCTCTTGTAACTCCATAGGACTCTCCTAGAGACTTATTCCACCCTTGAACATAGGAAGTGTATATAGCGCCACTAAAGCACGCTACAATGCAAAAAAAGAAGGTTTTACGCGAAGTGCGATATAAACAGAAGAAAACATTTAAAAAGAGGCAAAAAACTATCAATAAAAGTGACGAGGAAAAGGCAATTGCAATCCCTATTATAAACGAGATTGCAACATACCCCCATTGTTCCTGCAACTTATACTCACTCCTTATAGCATCATTTTTGCTTTCGTGAATACATGCTGTAATTCTTCCATTGATAAATTATCTTTTTCTAAAGACGCAAATAATTCTTTTAACTCCGTATAACGTTTTTGCTCCTCTAATGCAGCGATATCATATTCTAGCGGAACGTGCTTCACTGTTACATTCGCTTGTTCAAATAACTCTATGGCGTATGGATGATTTTTATAATCCTGCGCATAATAAACCGCTGTAATACCACTTTGAATAATTGCCTTACAACATTGTAAACAAGGGAAATGCGTAACGTAAATTTCTGCTTCCTCTGTTTTCGCACCAAACTTGGCACATTGTAATAAAGCATTCATTTCGGCATGAATTGTCCGAACACAATGATTATCGATTACGTAACAACCATCATCTATACAATGTACGCCACCTTTAATCGAACCATTATATCCACCAGCAATAATTCGTTTATCGCGAACGATTGTCGCTCCTACCGCAAGCCTTGTACATGTACTACGTAACGATAGTAGATGGCTTTGCGTCATAAAATATTGATCCCATGAAATTCGTTCCATATTTTTCACCTACTTTTTTGTCTACTTGTAGTGTAGCGAAAGAAGAAAAACTTCGTCAATCTTTTACGGAATAATAATTTGATCTTTTATCTTTTCAAGAGACTTCGCACCAATCCCATCAATCTCTAATAAATCTTCTATTTTCTGAAACGGACCATGCTCTTCTCGATATTTCAAAATACTTTCTGCCTTTCGAGAGCCAATCCCTGTAATTTTTTCCAATTGCTCTTTCGCTGCTGTATTTATTCGAATCTTGCCATCTTCCTTAGAAGAAGTAAACATCCCTTGTTCTGACTCATTTTTACTCGGTATATAAAGAAGCATTTGATCTTGTACAATTTGTGCTAAATTCACTTTTTTCATATCTACTTCTGATAAAAAACCACCAGCCTTTTGAACCGCATCCTTTACGCGATCTCCTTCCTTCATTTCATATACCCCTTCTTTATTAACCGCTCCTTTCACATCAATTATAATTGTTCTTTTCTGTTCCTTTGTATCCGATATTTTCGGTTTACCCTTTTTTTCTATCTCCTTCTCTTGCACATTCATTGTAATAGGCGTTCGTTCTACACTCTGATTCGTTTTCCAAAAAACAAGAAAAAGTAAAGTTCCAATAATAGCTACTAAACCTAACCACTTTTTCGGAAAATCCCACATCATTTTACACCTCTAATCATAAATTTATAACATCATTCATATTGTTTAGGAGAAAGCTGTTACGAAGGAGGGATGAAACTTTGAACATAGGAATTATAGGGACAGGAAACATGGGGAATATACTAATCGATGCATTTTTAGAAACCCGTGCTGTCAAACCTTCGTGCCTTACAATCATTAATCGGACGCCTGCCAAAGCATATCATATAAAAGAAAAATACCCTTCTGTTCATATAGCAAAAACAATCCCGGAAGTAATCGAACAATCACAACTTATTTTTATTTGCGTTAAGCCGATAGATATATACCCTATCCTAAAAAAATACGCTGAACATTTTTCTGATGAAACGTGCTTAGTTTCTATTACAAGTCCAATATCTCCATCACAATTAGAGACTCTCGTACCGTGCCACGTCGCACGTATCATTCCAAGTATCACAAATCGCGCCCTCTCTGGCGCCTCACTATTTACATTTGGAGATAATTGCTCTGAAGAATGGCAACAAAAACTACTTCGTCTATTCAAAAATATTTCTACACCTCTTGTAATAGAAGAAGATATAACACGTGTTTCATCTGATATAGCAAGTTGCGGTCCTGCTTTCTTTAGTTATTTACTACAATGCTTCATTAACGCTGCTGTAGATAAAACAAATATTACACACGAAGAGGCTACTACTTTAGTAAGTGAAATGGTCGTGGGGATGGGGAAATTACTTGAAAAAGAAATCTTCACATTACCTACCTTACAAGAAAAGGTTTGCGTGAAAGGCGGCGTTACCGGGGAAGGCATTCGGGTTTTAGAAGAACACGTTGGAGATATGTTCCATAAGTTAATCGAGCGAACACATGAAAAATTTGATGAAGATTTAGAATGCGTTGATCAGCAATTCAATAAACACACATAATAAATACGTCATTTTCATTCCAAATCCTTTTTATAAATACTTACTTTTTTACAATACATTTTCACTTCAACTACTATTCCCACACTTTACGCATACGATCTTCAGATTATGCTAGAACTAAAAATACATCTTCTTTATAAAACAAAAGCAACCTTCTCGGTTGCTTTTGTTTTATTTGTTTTATCCGTTTTTCTTCGCCATGAAGAAAATACGCTCTGTTTGTTCTGTAACTTCAAGTCGCTCAAAATCACCTGTTACACGAAGAACTGTAAAACCTGCTTCTTCAAGCCATTTCGTTAACTCTTCCACTTGATATGCACGTTGCACGTGACATTCGTCAAACCGATGGTACACATCTTCTTCCGGATCTTGAACAAAGAATGTCAAATCATGCTCTACACTATTTGATTCTTCACCAGGGAAGCAATTCCAAATAAGAGATATTTCTTCTCCATTCACTGTATACGTTTCATTTTGAAATACATGATGTATTTTATATAAAGAATGTACATCAAATAAAAACAAACCATCTTGACGCAAATGGTGAAACACTCTTCTAAATGTTTCTTGTACTCCATCTTCTTGCAATACATAATTTAATGAATCACAAAAGATAGTGACGCAGTCAAACTCACCTGGAACATCAAGCTCTCGCATGTCTTGTTGGTAAAAAGGAATAAAGTATCCCTCTCCTCCTAGTTTTTGCTGAGCGACTGTTAACATTTCTTCTGAAAGATCGACACCTATTAAATCGTAACCCTTTTGCACAAGCGGAAGGGTTACATTACCCGTACCGCATGCTACATCAAGAATTTTTGCCTCTTTCATATCTGCCTGCTGCAGGCTTTCCTCTGTGAATTCTACCCATTTATCATAAGGGACATCATTCATCAGTTCGTCGTACAACAATGCAAATTGTTCGTATTTCATTGGCCTAGCTCTTCTGTTATATCTTCACGTGGCACATCGCCCCATAGACGCTCTAAATTATAGTGATTACGCTCATCTTTATGGAATACATGGGCAACTACATCTCCAAGATCAACTAATACCCAACGTGCTTCGTCAAAACCTTCCATACGTTGTACGTCGATTTGGAACTCATGTGCTTTTGATTTAATTTCACGTGCAATTGCTTGCACTTGTTTATCTGAATTACCGTGACAAATAATGAAATAATCTGCAATTGGTGAAATACCTTGCATATTTAGGACAACCATATCTTCTGCTCTTTTATCATCAGCTGCTTTTGCCGCTAACACTAATAAATCTTTATCGTTCATTTACTCATTTCCTCCTTGATAACTGCATTGTATGTTTGGAATGTTAATGGATAAATCGTCTGATTTTTTTCCATTAAAAATTGAATTGTTCTCTTTAAGGCAAATAATAAAGCTTGATTTATATCCGTATATGCGAGTTTACGAGCCTCTTCCACACCTGGAAACTTTCGCCCTGGCTCAATGTAATCAGCTACATAAATCACTTTATCTAACATCGTCATGTTCTCATGACCACTTGTATGATATGTAATAGCTTGCAATATTTCAGAATCCGTAATGCCTACCTCTTTTTCTACTAAGTATGCCCCAACAGGCGCATGCCACAACTCTTTATTATAGCAAAGTAAATCTTTCGGCAAATCTTCACGTTTAATAATCTCTTCCATCTCTGAAATTGCTCTACATTTCGCATAATCATGGAATATAGCTGCCATCTCTGCTTTTTTCTCGTCCACACCGTATAACTTAGCAAGCTCAATCGCTGTCTCCATTACACCAATTGTGTGTATATAACGTTTTTCATGCATTTGTTGTTTGACAATATGAAGTGCATTCTCACGATTCATACAACCCATTCCTCTCGATATATACCTGTACTTTTTCAGGAAGTAAATATTTACACGTTTTCTTCTCCTTATATCTCTCACGTAATAAGGATGAAGAAACTGCAAATTCCGGAATTTCCACTGTAGTAATCTTATATGGTGTATGCAATGTATACCCAGGTCTTGCAACTCCAACAAATGTTACAAGATTAAGTAAAGCTTCAATGTTATACCACTTCGGTAAATACTCAACCATATCCCCACCGATAATAAAGTGAAACTGCACATCCGGATACTTCTTCGTCAATTGTAACATAGTGTCATACGTATAAGATGGGCCCTTCCTGCTTAGCTCTTCTAAACAAATAGAAAAGTGTTCTTCTGCCTCAGTCGCAAGCTCTAACATATGTAAACGACTTTCTATACTTGTAATATTACGTCCTTGTTTATGTGGCGGAATCTGGTTTGGCAAGAACCATACTTCTTCCAATTCCAAAGCGTGATATACTTCATTTGCAATTAGCAAATGTCCATAGTGAGGCGGATCAAATGTACCGCCAATGATGCCAATTTTCCTCAAAAGAAACGCCCCTTCCTTTTACATACAGCAACTCTCCTTGGTTAGGAACGAAGAGAGTTGCTATTAATAAAAGTTCAATTGGTTTCGCTCTCTACATCATTACGCATCAGCGATAAAAAATAGCGCATGCTAATCTTTTTATCGAGGAAGCTTAATTTGTTTATTTTCTCTTGATTCTTTGTATAAAACGATTGTACTTCCAATTACTTGAACGATTTCAGCACGTGCACCTTTTGCAAGTTCTTCCGCAACCTCACGGCGATCAAATTCACAGTTTTGTAATACACTCACTTTAAATAGTTCACGAACTTCTAACGCTTCTCCAATTTGTTTTACCATATTTTCATTTACTCCGCCTTTTCCTACTTGAAAAATTGGTGTTAAATGATGTGCTTGCGCACGTAAAAATCTTTTTTGTTTTCCTGTTAACATATATGTTAGCCTCCAAGCTTTTCTATAACTAATTGTTTCATTCGATCAATATTTGGTACACGTCCTGTCCACATTTCAAATGCAAGTGCTCCTTGATAAACAAACATATCAATACCATTTTGAATGATTGCACCTTGCTCTTTTGCCTCACATAAAATTTTCGTTTCAAATGGATTATAAATTATATCTGATACAATCGTTCCTTTTTTTAACGAACACATTTGTAATGGCGTATGTTCGACGTGTGGATGCATACCTATCGTTGTCGTCTGAATGATAATATCATAATTTCCTTGTTCTTCTGTCGCTTTTTCTAACGACAAAGCAACAGAATTAACATCGGCCGTACGTGCAGCAATAAGTTCTTTCGCCTTATTTACTGTACGATTGGCTACATCAATCTCTTTTACACCTACATCAGCAAGAGAAAAATAGATAGCTCGGCTAGCACCACCTGCACCAAGTAACAAAATACGTTTCCCTTGAAGTGGTTCATTACTAATTGACTGCAGCGCTCGAACAAAACCAATTCCATCTGTGTTGTAGCCAATTAACCTTCCATTCTTATGAACCACTGTATTTACTGCACCGATTTTCCTTGCCAATGGATCAACCTCATCCAAATACTCCATGATAGCAACCTTGTGCGGAGTTGTTACATTAAATCCTGAAATACCTAATGCTTTTAAACCTCTTACTGCTTCCCCTAGCGCTTCCTCTTCAACAAGGAATGCATGATAATGGGCATCCATATTCAAGTGTTCAAATGCATCGTTATGCATAACGGGTGATAATGAATGTCCAATTGGATTTCCGATTACACCATATAATTGTTTCATAAATCCCTCTCCATATTAAATTAAAGATTTACGTAGTGAAACACTTACTCCTTTTGGTACGTGTGCAACAATTTTCGCGCCTGGTTCGTTCACAGTAACCCATCCTAATCCAGAGAATACAACATCCGTCTTTGGTTCACGAATATTAAATTCGTATTTCACTAACTCAGGCATATTTGCTAATTCTTCTGGTGTTGGCGGGCTTAGTAAATCTCCAGCATGATTTTTATATAATTCAGCTGCTTTCTCAAGCTTTGTACGATGGATTGTTAAACGATTCGAGAAGTGACAAGTAAACGCACGACGACCACCACTTACATAATCAAAACGTGCCAATCCACTAAAGAATAACGTTTGTTCTTCATTTAATTGGAATACCATCGGCTTAATTTCTTTTGTTGGTGTAATAAGCTTTAAGCTTTGCTTCCCAACATAATGAGCCATTTGGTGGTGGTTAATAATACCTGGCGTATCATATAAAGAAGATTCTTCGTCTAATGGAATATCAATTAAATCCAGTGTTGTTCCTGGGAAATGAGATGTTGTAATTACATTTTCAGTCTCATCACTAAATTCTTTAATCATACGATTAATAAATGTCGATTTCCCTACATTCGTACATCCAACAACATAAACATCTTTGCCGCCGCGATAATACTCAATAGCATCTGCTAGTTCAGCAATTCCTTGTCCCTTCGCTGCACTAATTAAAAAGACATCTTCTGGTTTTAATCCTAGCTGCTTTGCACTATAGCGCATCCAATGCTTTACTTTATCATGTTTTACTGACTTTGGAATTAAATCAGCTTTATTTCCAACAAGTAATACTTTATTATTTCCTACGAAACGATGTAAGCCAGGTAACCAGCTACCATTAAAATCAAAAATATCTACAATTTTGACTACTAATGCATCTGATTTTCCAATTCCATTTAAAATGCGTAGGAAGTCATCATCTGTTAACGATACATCTTGAATTTCATTGTAATGCTTCAAGCGAAAACAACGTTGACAAATGACTTGTTCTTTCTCTAAAGATGAGGTAGGAGCATACCCCACTTCGTTTTTATTTTCTGTTTGAATTTCTACACCGCAACCAATACATTTAATTGTTTCAGTCAAACTTTATTCCTCCCAGTTAATTAAACCTTTTTTCTTCATATTTTTCATGATTCTTCGTTCAATTTTTCGATTAAAGCGCGTCACTAATCCGTCCGTTTGTGCTACCGGTACAACTAAAATTGTATGAAGCCCTACTCGGTTTCCACCAAGCACATCAGTCAGTAACTGATCTCCAATTACTACAACTTCCTCTGCCTGCAGATGCATCTCTTGTATCGCACGCTTAAACGCTCGAACAAATGGTTTACGTGCACTATGAATAAATGGAATACCTAATGGGTCAGCAAAATCTTTTACACGTTGCTCATTATTATTTGAAACAACCGTTACTTGGATGCCTTGCTCTTTCATTTTTAAGAACCATTCTTCAAGTTGCGGGGTTGCATTTGGACGATCCCATTCAATTAAAGTGTTATCTAAATCAGTAATAACACCTTTAATCCCACGTTTTTTTAAATCTTCTGGTTGAACATGATATACATTTTTCACGTATTCATTTGGTAAAAATAGCTTCAATTTCTTTCACCTCTTTGAGGATTTTTCATAAAATTTTTCGACAACATTTTTCGATATATAACCTGTGGATAAAATTGTACACATTTTCCACATTAATCTTTCAGTTAATTTGGAATTTACTAACAAACTATACACACTTTATCCACCTAGGTATGTGGATAACCACTCGTTTGTGACTGTCATACTTTTTTGGTACATTAAATGCATCAACGAATCAATCCTTATATTATTAGGAGGTGACTCACCTTGAAAACAAAACATATGGAACAGTTATCCACTGAGTTACTCACTGAGTCTTATTATAAAGCAAAAGAACTAAAATTAAATCCCGACTTCATTTTACTTATAAAACAAGAAATCATTAGACGCTCATTAGAGGACAAGCTTGTCAAATCTTCTTGATTACATATAAAGTGAAAGTTTAATCAGCCCGTACCAATCAAACAGTTACAGGATACATTATTGAATGCCCTGTAAAAAGAGCCATCCTACGATGGCTCTCGAATAAACAAGTACTCCCATCTAGGGGATTTCATCATTAAGTATCTTTGCCCATAACTCTTACTTACGGTTATAAAAGCTTTTCTTTATTTATGAGCTAATCGAGTAGCTATTTTTTCACCAAGACGCAGCTCTTGTCCACTCTTTAATTCCTGCACTACTTCTATCATATCTTTTTCAAACAATAACACAACTGTTGAACCAAATGTAAAGTATGCCATTTCTTCACCTTTTTGAACAGTGTCTCTCTCATGCAAAAGCTCAATACTATTAACAAACATGGCCCCTACTTTTACAAGAGCCATATGTTCGCCATCACTGCTTACTTCTGTAACAGAACGATAATTTTTTGACAGCGGTTCTTTCCCGTATTCCATACCAGCTGCATTTACCGGATACGATTTTCTACCGAGTACAAATCTTTCAGTCACAGAACCAGAAAGCGGACTATGAATGCGATGATAGTGACTTGGACTCAAATAAATTACCATATATGTACCGCCTGCATATCGCGTTGCACGTTCTTCATTACCTAGCATATCCACAATTGAATAGCGCTTTCCTTTAATATCAAATGTTTTTGTATCCTCAATAGGACCATGATCTGCAAAAACACCATCAACAGGACTAACGATACTCGATGCATCTGTATCAATACTACGCTTTCCTTCTTTTAGCTTACGCGTAAATAATTCATGCAATGTTCTATATTCCTTCAAACCCTTTTCCATCTCATCTTGATTAATTTGAAAAACTTTCGCATACGATGGAATAATGATAGAGCTCAAACGAGATTGTGCAAATTTACGTAATATATAAGAAGTAAAGCGACCATTTGTAAGTTCTATCATAAGTCGATATAATGTACGTCGCAAATTGCGAAACCCCCTAATCAGTCTATAACTTTAGTTTTCCCTTATTTTCTTTCTATATCATACGTAAAATTGGTTCTTATTCCCACATATCATATAAAGCAGCCTTATTATACATACAGAAAACTAAGTATGGTATTATTCTTAAATTATTTAGCACCTTCTAATATTACAGATAGAATCCGTCATTTTCAACAGTGAACATGTATTTCTTCTTAGCATAACGCGTTTTCTTTTCTTATTTACACTAAGAAAAGCAGCCTATTTTAAAATATGGCTGCTTCTAATACACTTTACTCTTTCGCTTTTTTCTCTTTCTCTGCCCTTACAAACTCGTGGAACATTTTCATTAAAGCACGCTTTTCGATCCGTGATACGTAACTTCTAGAAATGCCAAGCGCCTTAGCGATTTCCCGCTGTGTTTTCTCCTTATCTAGCCCAAGTCCAAAACGTTTCACAATCACTTCTTTTTCTCTTTCGTCTAAAATATCGATATACTCTTTAATTTTTTCTAACTCCATACTAAGCTGAATCATATCAATTACATCTTCAGACTCTGATTTTAATATATCAATAAGCGATATTTCATTGCCCTCTTTATCTTGCCCGATCGGATCATGAAGTGAAACATCTTTTTTCGTTTTCTTTAGTACACGTAAATGCATCAAAATTTCATTTTCAATACAGCGTGCTGCATACGTCGCAAGCTTCGTTCCCTTTCCTGCAGAATAGCTCTCGATCGCTTTAATGAGCCCGATCGTACCAATTGAAATTAAATCTTCTGCATCTTCTCCTGTGTTCTCAAATTTTTTAACGATATGAGCTACAAGCCGTAAATTATGTTCAATTAAAAGATTTCTCGCTTGAGCATCACCTTGCTCCATTAACTCTAAGTACTTTCTCTCATCATCTGATGATAACGGCTGCGGAAACGCATTATTTTTCACATAAGAAACAAAGACAAACACTTCTCGAACCATATATCCAATTGCGGCGAATAGACTCAAACCTTTCACCTCCGCCAAAATAGTGGTCTTTATTATGTGTATGTGGGCTTGAGGTTGTTTGTGTCTGTACAGTTTATTTATAAAACTCAACACTTCCAACATTTAAAATATTTTATTGTTATATTATAATTATATAAAATTGTTATTTATATATGAATATGCTATTAAAGGGGAAACTATTCATGCTTACATTAGATCGATTATTAAATGTAACAATTTATTTAGGGGTATTTTTACTTTTCATTTCGTTCATTACTTTTGTTATTAAGAGAGGGCCTGATTTATTATTTTTTCAATTTGGAATTTCTTTGTTTTTTGGAGCTCAAATTATAATTGGAATGAAATTTTTTCATAATTATGGTTTCTCCTTTCACTCAAAACTAGAACTACTTATCTTTATTTTCTATGTAATTGGATTTATTACATGTATACTACTGTTCTTTAACTTTCAAAATCCGTATCGAATTTTTTTATTAATTTGTAGTTTTTTATTTTTAACTGGATCCAATTATTACTTTAAAGAAACATTAAATTTTAGTAAAAAAACTCCAAAGCAACATAAAACTTTTTTAAGTACACAAGAAGACTCTTTTCCAAAAGAAGTCCGTAAATTTTCAGAGGATTACAATAACATAATAAGGAATGATTTTTATGAAATACCGATGATTCCTACTGAATTACAGATTACAAGCAAAAAACATTCTTCCCATAGTACATCTTTCTTAGTTGAACTTTATAATAGCGAGAATGAAATTACTGATGACTCTGTACAATTAACTCCATCAGACCGTTTTTATATACTGTTAAATACACAAAAAACAAAAATATCAAAAATAGTATATGAAGGGCAAAATTTTTTCACATTAACAGTCACACTAAAGGCTCTTAATTTACAGCAAGAACCAGAAATTCATAATATGTTTTTAGAAATAGATAAACGTAGAGCGATGAATCTTCTTAATTTTGAAATTAAAGCCCATACTAAAGAATGGAAAGTAACATTTAAAAGTGATAATTCTTCTTCCAATCTTCCTATCACATTTAATTTTGAAAAACGAACAGACAAATTATAAAAATAAAAAGAGTTATTTTCTTTGAAAAATAACTCTTTTTACTTTACTTACTCCAAATCTTTCTCCCAGTTTGGGCATCAATATAACGAATTTCCCGACTACAATCAAAAGGTTCTTTATGTTTTTCATCTGTCGTTTGTTTGTACAGTAGTTTGTATTTCGTTTCCTCTGCATCATGATCTACAAACCATTCTAATTTAACTCGGATAGCCTCTCTGTATATTTCTAACGCTTTTTCTTTTGTTACTTTTGGTGTTGTTTCATATGTAAGTAATTCTTTTATAAAGTTGCCAGACTCTCCAGAGTAGTGCATCACAGCACCATTTTCTGCATTGATGTTGATCATAATATATTTCCGCTCTACATGAATGTCATTTACATAGATTGAAAAGGAAAACCTCTCTATCCCCTCTTCCTCCTCATAATTATCCCAAAGTTGAACATACTTTGTCGCATCTGGGATAATATGCTCTAAAAATTGAAGTGCCTTGCTTAAACATTGCTCTCTTGATAAGATTGTTTTCCTTTTTTTCTCATCCTTCCACATAAAAAAAGAAAGCAATTGATTTGTTTCTTTATCTAGAGTAATTACAACGAATTCATCATGTTTCAACATTGGAAAATGTTTTTTATAAAACTCATCCATTGAATATGAATCCTTCTCTTCTATTTCTTTTTGTAATTCTTCTTTTAATACAAATTTTATCCGGACTTCATCCTCATCTACTTTTTCATCTATTTTGACAAACTTCCCCTTGTCCCAATCAAATAAATCAAACACATCTTTTTTTTGACTACTCTTTAGCGGTTTATCAACAAGTACTGTAGAAGGTAATTTATAGTGTTCTGGCCCATATAAATCTTTACCTGTACTTGCATCAATAAACGCATGACTAGGCTCTGGTTCATATACAAGATGGTACCCTTTTACTTCTTCCCCGTTTTCATACCCACATGAAGAGTATGTTAAATCTACAAATACAAGTCTCATATCTTGTCTAGCTTTCAAATTTTCTAAAACGATATTCTCCCCAACAATTTCACTTGGCCATAACGGTTTTTTCTCTATGGCTTTTTGTCCATTGTAATGAAAATGCACAACATTACCTGAAGGGTGCACTTGCACAACACACCCAGTATTCGGCAATGGATAGCTATTCACTT
Organism: Bacillus sp. AF62; assembly: GCF_050312695.1. Classification (NCBI taxonomy): domain Bacteria; kingdom Bacillati; phylum Bacillota; class Bacilli; order Caryophanales; family Bacillaceae; genus Bacillus; species Bacillus sp. AF62. The sequence continues at coordinate 109,964 of NZ_JBNPJZ010000084.1, forward strand.
CTTGCATATAATTTACTTCTTTCCAACCGCGCCTGTCGTCCTTAACCGTTACATATGTATAGAATTCATATCCTTCTTTTGTATATTTTTTTAAGAATGTATTTGCAACCTCTCTTGCTTTATTCTCCTCTATCGCTCCCTTATCACTCGAAAAAGAATTTCCATCATCTATCCTAAATTCAATTAAATTACCAGTATGTCTATTTAATGTAATTTGTATCTGTTTCTCCTCATCATCTTTATGTCCCCACCATAATAGATGATACGGGTCATCAACCCCTTCTTGATCATCTACAACAAGCCTATATTCATCTGGAATTTCAATAATATGAGCTACGTGCTCTTTTCTTTCTTTATCTTTTTGATTCACCATACCCTCTCCTTCGTTACAATTTAAGGTAATTATAACAAAGAAAACCAAAACTTATTAACAAAAAAAGACTAGAGATATCTCTAGTCTTCTACTTCGTCTCACGATGTAACGTTACTCGCTTTAATCGTGGACAATATTTTTTTAGTTCGATGCGTTCTGGATTGTTTCGTTTATTTTTTTTAGAAATATAATTACGATCACCGCACTCCGTACAAGCTAATGTAATATTTACACGCATAGGTAATTCTCCTTTCTTTCAAAGATCGCAAACTAAAACGTAATGATTACGATTTATATATTATAAAACTTCATTCTATTTGTCAATTGCAAAAACAAGAAGATTCTATTTAGAATCCCCTTGTTTTTATAGTTAAATAAATTTTATTAAAACGATTCGTATGTAACAAACTCACTAATTGGCTTTCGATATCCTCTTGGACGAACTTTAGTCGTATCACTTTTCCCTATCGTAATCATTAAAACAGGTATTACATGCTCTGGCATATTTAATTCACTTTGTACTGCTTTTTCATCGAAACCAATCATTGGACATGTATCATAGCCATAATATTTAGCTGCGTACATAAAAGTCATCGCACTTAACGAAGCATTTCTAATCGCTTCATCCTCCATGAAACGCTCTCCTTTTCCTTCATATAAACCTTTCGTTTGCCTAATGGTATCTTCATATTCGCATTCATCAATCATTTTTAAAACTTTCATACCGAAGTAAATATTTTCAACATTTTGGTATGCTCTTTTATCACCACAAACGAGCACTACCGCTGATGCACTCGATACTTTATATTGACCGAACGCTAATTCTTTTAATCTTTCTTTTCGCTCTTGATCACGAATTACAACATAATGTGTGTGCTGCAAATTATAGCAAGATGGAGAAAGCTTAGTTAACTCAAATATTTTTTTAAAATCCTCATCAGGGATTTCTATACCTTGTATAAATTTCATTGCAGAACGTCTAGCAATTGCTAATTCTTCAAAGTTCACCGTATATCCTCCTTAATAACTATAAATTTAAATATACATTAATTTATACAAATGGATAAATCAAATAAAAACACTTTAAATCCGAATAATAATTATGATTAACAGCAAAAAAGACAAAAAGCTGAAACAATTAGTTCATACGAAATTCACACGAATCTATTACTATAGAAATTGTACATAGTGAACTTATTAACAATCACGTTTATTTATATAGAATCTTACTCGAAAGGAGTTGAAAGTATGAAAACTAAATATCGCTTTATGATCTCATCATTTGCCGCTTGTGCTTATATGATTTGGTATTTAGTATAATAACAACCTCACTTGTAAATAGGAAAAGGTGTGTATATAAAATGGAATATAATCAATCAACAGTTAACTACTGGAAAGCTTTTGTATTACCATATACATTTGCTTTAGAAGAGTTAAAAACTAAATTTGAAATTATGAACCGGGAAGCTCAATTTTTAGAGGATTACAACCCGTTTGAACATATAAAAACAAGACTAAAACAACCTGAAAGTATTATTAAAAAGCTTGAACGTAAAAATTTATTACCGACAGTTGAAAATGCCCAAAGGCATTTACAAGATATTATTGGTATTCGTATTACATGTTGCTTCGTAGAAGATATTTATCATTTAAAAGAAGTCATTCAAAAGCGTGAAGATATGGAAATCATAGAGGTAAAAGATTATATCGCTAATCCAAAGGGAAACGGTTATAAAAGTTTACACATGATTATTAAATATCCTTTATCACTGAATTCTGGTACAAAAGATGTATTTGCAGAAATTCAGTTACGTACACTGGCAATGGACTTTTGGGCAAGTTTAGAACACAAACTTTATTATAAATATGAAGGGAAAATACCGGAGTATTTAAAAGATGAACTACATGATGCAGCAATGAAAGCTGAAGATCTTGATAATAAAATGGCCACAATTCGTCAAGATATTGATGATATTGAGGCATGCTCAAATCAAATTATGCTACCACTATAAAAAAAGGTTCTCGCCAATGAGAACCTTTTTTGTACCATTTTTTAGAAGTGCGACTCCCACACTTATTAAAGTTTCACGTTATTTTTTCTCTATCGTGCGAACCTCTTCAATCTTCCATTTCTCATCTTCTTTTCCAAGAGCGTACTGTACTTTCTTTTGAAGAGTGACACTATCGTCTACTTCCTTTTCTTTCGTTTCAACAATAACATACCCTACTTTACTAGCTTTCATATCTATATGTTCCAATTCAATCTTCTTATTTCCCTTTTGAAATGCGGCTTCTTTTTGTGTTTTTAAGTCTTCAGCACTAGGCATCTTCTTTGAAAATAACTCCATATGTTCTGCAAAATTTTTTTCATTCGTCGTTCGCACAAATGTAGTAATAACATCTTGAATAGATTTCTCTTCTTCTTTTGTTATTTGTACCTTTTCCTCAGTTTTTTTAGTAGTAGATTTTTGTTCTACGTTATTCTCTTCTTGTTGACATCCAACTAGTAATACTACAAATACTAGAAGGAATCTTAATTTCCTAAATATTTTTTCCATATTCCCAACTCCTAAAAAGAAAAGTGAGGCATTTCGCCTCACTTTCGCTCTTAATTAACGTCTTCCTTTATTCGGATCGCCACCGCCAACGATATCAAAGACACGTTTCGCTATATTTGTATTCTCTTGAACGCCTGAGAATAAGTATTTACCTGGACCAAATGCATACACGTTCACATCTTCCCCTGTATGTCCACCAGTTGTCCAGCCTGTAACCGAGCGCTTATTGAAAATATCTTCAATTGCATTATCAATCTTTGTTACATCTTTTGACGGAGCTATATCATTTACAGCTTGAATTTCTTCTGGAGTTAATTGTAAATCAATATACTTTTTCAATGTTTCTTCTACATTTGCACCTTTTGCAATCTCATTTGCCATAAAGTCTGGTGTGCGTTTTGCAGCTTTAATTGGATCTACTTTAAAGTTATACTCGCCATTGGCACCTAAAGATAATCCACCTGTAGCGTGGTCTGCCGTTGCAACAACTAACGTATTTTTATCTTTTTTCGCAAACTCAATCGCTGCTTTGAAAGCTTTTTCGAAGTCTTCCATTTCACTCATTGCACCAACGATATCATTATCATGTCCAGCCCAGTCGATTTGACTTCCTTCCACCATTAAGGAGAAACCATTTTTATTTTTGTTCAAACGCTCAATTGCTGCATTAGTCATTTCTTCTAATGAAGGTGTTTTATCATTACGATCAATCATTTTATCTAATCCACCTGGTGCAAATAAACCAAGAATTTGATCATTTTTATCATTTAACAATTGATCTCGATCCGTTACATAGCTATAACCAGATTTCTTAAACTCTTCTGTAAGATTACGATCTTTTCTAACAAAGTTCTTTACACCGCCGCCAAGCATAACATCTACTTTATGCTTCCCTTTAATTTTCTCATCAAAATAATCATTTGCAATTGCGTCCATATTTTTACGGCTAATGTCATGCGCACCGAAAGCAGCTGGTGTTGCATGTGTAATTTCAGAAGTTGCAACAAGTCCCGTTGATTTCCCTTTTTCTTTCGCTTGCTCAAGAACCGTTTTCACTTCCGCTTTATCATTATCAACTGCAATTGCAGCATTATATGTTTTAATCCCTGCTGACATAGCTGTTGCTGCTGATGCAGAGTCTGTAATATTTTCATGCTCATCTTCTGGGTATGTTTTTTGTGTTCCTACAAGATGCTTATCAAATTCTGTAGATTCCATTTCAAAGGTTTTTGGATTATCTTTCATATAACGGTGAGCCGTCATATATGAAGGGCCCATACCATCCCCAATTAATACGATAACATTTTTAATCTTTGCATTGCTTCCGTTCTCATCTGCATTAACCTCACTAGAACGAGTAAAATTCCATGTTGCTACCGAAGTAACTGCTAATGATGCCACAACTGCAAATGGCCATGCTTTTTTCACAAACTTTTTCACTGTCTTGTCCCCCTAATTAGGTTATTCATTTCCCACTATCAAATTTAATGGAAGACTATTAAGAGAAAATTAGCTGTATGTAAATTTTTTGTTAACTTATGTAAATATCAGTTATAATTTGTATAACTTTGTCTCTTCGTATCAGCCATCCTGCCCTTTACAATTTAAATATAAACAGGTTGGATTTCATTTAACGTAAATCTCTTTTTTTTACATTTTGACTCTATTTTTATGAAATTAAATAGAAATGCGGTGAGCCTTTATGAAAATAGTAAAGCTAAATGAGTCTTTTATTTTTGAATTACTTAATCTTTGCAAATCTGTTGGATGGTTACACGATGAAATTTTTATGAAAAAGCAATTCGAAATGTATCTTTCTATCGGCACACTTGTAGGTTATATTCATGAAAACAAACTCATTGCGACTGGAGGAGTATTTCCCTTTACAAGTAACTTCACTTCCATTGGTATGTTAATCGTTCACCCTAATTTTCAAGGACGAGGAATAGGGCGCATGTTGCTAAATCATTGCTTGGAACAAATTCATCCAAAACAACCAATTGCACTTATTGCGACAAAAGTTGGCGAACCTCTATACACATCATGTGGATTTCAAACAGCAACAACAATTCATCGTTTTGAAAAGCAAACTACTAAGACGTATCCTTCTCACTTACAACAAGTACGAGAAGAAGACCTTATATCTCTTACTTCTCTTGATCAAATTGCAACTGGTGTGAATCGTTCTCTACTTTACTCTTTGCTATTACCAAGGGCCATACACGCTTTTAAAATTGAAAGAAATAACCGTATAGAAGCTTTTTCATTATGCATACGAAAGGGCAATATATTATGTATCAATCCACTTATCGCCAAGCAAGAAGAAGATGCTATTCAATTATTAAAAAAGATATGTGAATGTTGGAATGGTATAGTACGAATTGATGTCCCACACTCACAATTTACATTTCGTAAATTTCTTCAAACAGAAAATTTCCAAGAAACGCTCCTTTCACCTCTTATGATAAAAAATGGTAGCCAACTTCCTGGAAATCTTAATATGCTATTTGCTATGATAGATACAGCGTTATGTTAGAAAGGAGACACCTAATTGAAGCGATTTAGCTATTTTATGGTAGGTTGTCTTACTCTTACACTATTAGTAGGATGTAGTGCAGCAGAAAAGCCAGTAGAACAAGTAAAGCAAGTGAAAAATACAATTACAGCTAAACTAGCTACCGAGGAAAAAATGGTAGAAATAGATGGTCAAACCATTTACTTTAAAAAGATTGGTAATGAAAAACCACCTTTACTTATGATTCATGGCTTTGGAGGGTCATCAGATGGTTTTCAAAAGATTTACTCCGATTTAGCAAAAGATCATACAATTATTTCTGTAGATGCTTTAGGATTCGGGCGCTCATCTAAGCCAATGGATTTTTATTATTCTTTTCCAACTCATGCAAATTTGTATTATAAATTAATGAAAAAACTAGGGTATGATTCATTCGCAATACTGGGGCATTCCATGGGGGGAGAAATTTCTCTAAATTTAACATATTTATATCCTGAAGCAGTTACTCACCTTATTTTAACTGATGCTACAGGTGGTCCTCATACATTCGTTACTAAACAAGGCTCACCAAAACCACAATTGTCGACTGATTTAAATGCCGTTTCTTCTATTACTGATTATGATGAGAGCAAAGTGAAATTCAAACGTAACGATGAAGAGCATTATAACAAAATGAAACTATGGCCTAGACGTCTTAAAATTAATGCGAATGAAATGAAACAGCCTACTTTAATTATATGGGGCAGAAATGATAGTAGCGTTTCTTGGAAAGAAAGAGAAACGTATCATCAATTCTTAAAAAATAGCACTTTACATATTATTGAAAAAGGTTATCATGCACCATTTCGCCAAGAACCACAAGAATTTGTCGGGTATGTACAAGACTTCTTTAAGAACAATCCGATCAAAGTTGAAAAATAACATAAACGGGTATCTCATTTTGAGATACCCGTTTTCATATATTAAGCAGCTTGCTTTTGGCGTTTTTGAGTTTTTGATCCTAATACTTTCGGGATAACAAAGCCATCCATTCCAAATTTCCCAGCGTTCATACCGGCAACAAGAACAAACATAGATAAGATAACCATCTCAGGGTTCACACCAATTGACCCACTAAACATATAGGAAAAGTTCATTACAAGACCAAAAAAGACCGCTGTTTTTGTTAAACAGCCTACAATTAAACCAATTCCGACTAAAATTTCTCCCCATGTTACAAGCGTATTAAACAAATCTACATTTGGAATTGCAAATTCTTGTAAGAATGATGCCCACCAAGATTGAACAGCCGGTTGTGCACCTTTAGATTTTTCAATTGCGCCTTGCAAATAACCTGTTGCATCGAATCCTTTTCCTTGTAGTTTACCGATTCCAGCCATTAACCATGTGTAACCAAGATATACTCGAATTACTGCTAATACAAAAGAAACTGCTTTGTTTTCTCTTAAAAATTGAATAACCATATCTTCCTCCTAAAGTTGTAATTAAGTTAGTTACAGTTAATATAATAACATTAGTTACTTATTTTTCAAATGTTAATTATGAATAATTCATGAAATGTGTATGAAACATTAAAAACTAACGTTTATATAGTAACTTTTATTACCTGTAAAAACTTGAACATATCATACCACAGGTGATAATCATTTTCATTGAAAAAAATGTAAAATAATTGTGAGTTAAATGTGAAACACGTTTATTCGAATATAGAATAAACGTGTTTCACACTAATTATAGAATCGAAATGTATGTGTCTCCTCATCAATTAAACTCGCTTCTTGAAACGCTTCTTCTAACGTTTTCCCATGGTTAATAACCCCATAAAATAAGCGTATAGTAAACATAAGTGCTGCATTTCCATCTACATAATCAATCGATCCAATATATGATTTTGCACCACTATGTAAAAAAGATTTTGCAATATTTTTCTCCCCTAACGTGCACCCGCTATTTACAATATGTGTATTATGCAATTTTGCATATTTATAAATTTCTGCTGTACCAAAATATCCTCTCGGTTCATCTTGTTCATATACTTCTTCGTCTAATTCTTCCATGACAAACTTTCCTTCTTCACCATGAAAGCAAAAAATAATATAATTAATATCGTTAAATAAGTTCTTTCCAGAAAGAACTTCCACAAAATCTTTCGGTCTACCAATCCAATATATCACAACTCTTGCACCAAAATACTCAAGAGATGCTCGGATTGATTGCGCCTCTAAATCCGAATTAAAACCAACTACTAATGCAATATTCAACATACAACCCCATCCTATAATCAGCCCTTATTAATCAGACTTTTATGGGATATATCCATTTCATATATGCCCGTTTCTTTCAAAAAGTCTGATCTATTTAAAACGACTTTCTGTAAATATTGCCTATATGCTGTAATTGTTCCATCGTGAGATACAATGCAAATTCTTTCAACACTCAGTTCATAACACCAAAGAAGAAATTCATCTACTATTTGCTGAAAACTATTCTCTGAAATAGTGTTTATACCTTCCTTCCATAACTGATTATTTGAGCTTTTCTCTATCGAAAAATGCGGAAATAACTTTGTTATCATTCCCTGATCTACTATATAATCGCACGGTAATGTTTTCGCTCCTTCTCGATAAGGAAAAATACGTGGAGATACATATGGATGGACTATTTTTTGACAAGCTACTTTCGCACTCCATATTGTCGCCGTTTGTAAAGTTCTAAGTATAGGACTAACAATTAATATATCCGCTTCTTGTAATGATACATCACGTTGAAGTAATTTAGCTTGAGCCTTTCCTACTCTCGTCAATGGTGGGTCAAACACTTGTAAACTTTCTGGTAAATCCGTTGTATGTTTACCTTCACCATGCCGAACAAAAACGATTTTCATATTCAGTCTCCTCTTACTATAAAATCCTCACACATATTTCTTCCCTATTGCATTCTTTATTCCTGCTGTATAAAAACCGATATGTAAAAAAGGTTTGACACGAAGGTTTCTAAAATATTACAATATTACATGTAAAATACTTTTTACACCAGAAGGAGAATTACATATATGAAATGGATAATTGTCTTTATTGGAATGATTGTATGGGGATATATAAACGGCTTCTTTAGTAGTGATAAAACTGCTAATCCTTGGATTACAGATGATGAACGTGAAACAAAAATTAAACAAAAAGCAATTACGGCAAGCTGGTCCGGTGTTTTTATGTTTTGTACCATTAGCCTCTTAAATAAATGGTTAGGTTTAAGCACAAATGATAACTCACCGTACTTACCAGACCCTATCGCAGCTATTTTAAAGGCAAATGTAGAGTTACAAGTTTTACTCATGCTATTTGTTATGTATGGAATATTTTACTTACATTATCGAAGAAAATTAAGTGCCTAACTTCTAACTCATGATTATCCTCTTAAATGGTTATAGTAATCATGACAAAATGAAAGGAGAGATATAAACATGAGTAACTCGAATGAATTTTTAGATACACTACATGAAAAACAAGCAAAAGATGAACAAAATAGAAAGCGCCAAGGGAACGGAAACCCAGCGAAAAAAAAGCCAAATAAAACACATAAATAACAGTAAAAAACTGCCTAAAACGATCTTTTAGGCAGTTTTTTATTCTTCTTTCACCGAGATAACATTTTCCCAATTCCATTTCTCATAATACCACTCTGGTATATCTACATTTTCAATCCACTTTTTTTCATGTTTTCCATCACTATGAGCTATCCATATATTAGCTTTCTTACGATCTGAACGTATCCATATTAATTGATTGCTCTTCTTCATGAAAATTGGATGATAATCGCCTTGCTTATTAGATGACTTTGTAATTTGATATTGTTTATCGCTTGTGCTATTTATCTCATATAAAGATGGGAATGGCCTTTTTTCTGGCAGAGTTTCAAACCCTCCCTCTTTTGCTCGTGAAACGATAATTACATTATCGTTCTTCCATGTAAAATCCCAATCCACATATCCTTTCGGCGTAAATGTTTGCTGCTGGAGTGCTGACAGTTCTTTTATTTTTAAATGTTTATTCTCTAATGCAACTCTCCCGCTTCCCTCAATATAAGCCAATATGTTTTTTGATGGCGCCCATTTGAACCATTCTGTATTTAATAGCATTTGATCTACTATTTCAAACCGACTACCATCTGCTCGAACTAAGCAAAGCGTATTACTATCAGCTGACCATGAAGCTGTCGGTATCGCTAAAAATGAAATCCACTTTTGATCTGGTGACCACTTAAAGCCACTTGCTACTAGCGCTAGAAAATCATCATGTTCATTTGGCAATGCATACAAATGCTTCATTTTGTGAGGATTCATATGTGCATCTTTTTGCACTTCATATAGCTGAGCCCCTGTCCATCCTGTTGGAAGTAAGTGCGCTTCAGAGGATACAAGAAAGTTCTTTCCATCAGGATACCATGCATAATCACCCACACCAGCCGATACATTTTCAAAATCTGCATTCTTTTTTTCTACATCAAATGTATTCAATGTACCTGTAAATATAAATGCAATTATATTTTCTGTTGGTGACCATTGATAATTCGATGCTTCTGAGTGAAACGGCGTAACTTTCTTTCCATCTTTCAGCCGATATAACTCAAGAATATTTTGTTTCTCCCCTTTTACATATGCCAGCCATTCTCCATCATGTGACCACTTTGGCCCTATTATGTTCTCTCCTTTTGTAAGTTGTTTTTCTTTCCCATCAACTTTAATCCAAAGGTTATGATGACGAATAAAAGCAACTTTCACACTATTATTTTCTGCGCTAGTAATAGCGATAGAACATAAAAACATAAACAACACTACACTACCACTTACTATTAGCCTTTTCATACCATCACTCCATTTCCCTCATAGCATTCCTCACTTTCTTCCTACAATATGTGAAAAATATCGATTCGACATAATTCATAGAGGATTGGTATGAATTATGTCGAAAGTATAGTTTAGCCAACATTTATATTTATAAGTTCTAACTAAAATGTAAGATTATATTTCTGAATATTGGCACTTTTTATTAGGGGGAGTATCAATGAAAAAAACTACATCTACACTATTAAGCATGGCGCTTGTCTTTTCTAGTTTTGGAGCTTTAAGCGCTCATGCTGAATCACTACAAAAGGAGAAGCAATTTAGTCCACAATTAAAAACAACGATTGAACAGTGGGGAGAACATAAAATTGCTCAAAATGTTGAAACGAAAACAACAAAAGAAATATCAGTAATTGTAGAATTGCAACATGCACCTCTCGCTGCTCAAAGTAATATTCAGCATGCTCCAGATTTACAAAATAGTAATGCGCAGTCTTATCATGCTGAGCTAAAAAAAGCACAAGAAGATACGACTAAGAAAATAAAAGAAAAAGCACCTGGTGCAAAAATTAAAGAAGTGTATAATACGTTATTTTCCGGATTCTCTATTTCAGTTCCTGGAGATCAAATTACCTCTCTTGCCTCTTTACCTGAAGTAAAAGCAGTCTATCCGAACTTAACATATAAATTACATGAAACATCAAAAAGTACTACTAACGAAGAAGCACCAAATATCGGTGGACCGACAATTGGTGCACCTGAAGCGTGGAATTTAAAAGATCCATCTGGCAAACCGCTTGATGGAAAAGGCATGAAAGTAGCCATTATCGACTCTGGCGTAGACTATACACACCCTGACTTAAAGGCAAATTACATCGGTGGATATGACACGGTTGATGAAGATAGCGATCCAATGGATGGTAACGTACATGGTACTCATGTAGCTGGAATTATTGCGGGTAATGGACAAATTAAAGGCGTTGCTCCAAACGCTTCTATTCTAGCCTATCGTGTAATGAATGACGGTGGAACTGGTACAACAGATGATATTATCCAAGGGATTGAGCGAGCGATTCAAGATGGTGCAGATGTGTTAAACCTCTCCCTTGGGCAGGATTTAAATGTACCTGATCAGCCTGTAACATTAACGTTAGAACGAGCAGCGAAACTTGGTGTTACTACTGTCGTTTCAAATGGAAATGACGGACCAAAACCTTGGTCTGTTGATGCTCCCGGTAACGCAAGTAGTGTCATTTCTGTTGGAGCATCTACGGTTTCTATCCCGTTTCCAACATTCCAAGTAGCTGGTTCCAGCAAAACATATCAAGGGTTACCGTTATCAAAATCCGATTTTCCAATAGGAAATGATTCCCCTCTTGTATACGTTGGTTATGGCAATCCAAGTGATTATGCAAAACAAGATGTGAAAGGGAAATTCGCACTTATTTTACAAGGTACTTCTAGTACATTAGTAAAAGCAGAACAAGCGAAGCAAGCTGGGGCGCTTGGTGTGTTATTAATCTCTAGCGAAAAAGAAATGAATATGATGCCGGAATATTTTTCACGTGAACATCTAGCTGTCCCAGTAATGCAATTATCAAATACAAATGGGGAAGAATTAAAAACTTTAATTATAAAACGAAAGAAAAATATAAAAATTGGACAACCAAAGCAAACAGAACTTATCGGTAACTTTAGTTCAAGAGGACCATCACAAGGAAGTTGGCTAATAAAGCCTGATGTTGTTGCACCTGGAGTACAAATTACTAGTACAGTACCGCGAGGCGGCTATGAATCGCATAACGGAACAAGTATGGCTGCTCCGCAAGTAGCTGGAGCGGTTGCCCTCTTGCGTCAAATGCATCCTGATTGGAAGACAGAACAATTGAAAGCGGCTCTTGCTAACAATGCAAAAACATTACATGATGTCAATGAAAATACATACCCTGTTATGGCACAAGGATCAGGTTTAATTAACATTCCGAAAGCAGCTCAAACAAATGTATTAGTAAAACCTAACAATGTCAGTTTTGGTCTTATTAAGCCAAATAGCGGAAAAGTAAAACTGACGCAAAATGTTACATTACAAAACCTTTCTAGTAAAAAGAAAAGTTTTTCAACTCGTGTGGAGTTACTAGATGCAAACACAAACACAAAAGTAAAAGCTTCTGTCCCTTCATCGATTAGCATTCAACCAAATAGTAGTACCGAAAAACCATTTACTATCACTGTAGATAGCTCACTACCACAAGGTGTGTATACTGGAAATGTATATGTAAAAGAACAAGGGGCAAAAGAAGAAATTCGAATTCCATTCACATTTAGTATCGATCCTAAAGATTATAAACGTATCGATGGACTTGAAATTATTAATTCTACTTTTAGCCCAAATGGCGACCACGTACTAGATGATAATCTCATCAACTACTATTTAGTTGCGCCTGTGGATGATGTAACATTGCATGCAAATTTAGTTACGAAAGAACGTGTAACGTATCAAGGGATTATCCATCAAGCTAAAAATGCAACTCCTGGATACAAACCTTTCAAATGGAATGGTACAAAAACCGATGGAACTCCTTTAGCTGACGGGCTATATCAAATCGAAGCAGTTGCTTCTAATTCTGGCGGAGAAACAAAACAAACAGCTGCTGTATTTCTTGATCGAACTGCACCTAAGTTAACATACGAAGTTGACCAAGAAAATCTCGTGATTAGAGGAAAAGTTGATGATATTCTACTAGATTGGATGTCAGAATCTGGTTGGATAGCACCTGGTATTCCAGTGAGAATGCAATATGAAATTAACGGAAATGGTGTATGGGACCAGGCATTCCTGAACCCTTGGGAGAAAAGCTATGACATTTATTTCGATCGTACTCAATTACAAGAAGGAAAAAATACTATTCACATTGTAGCAACTGATGCAGCTGGCAATACCTCTAATTTAACTGTTAATTTAGAAGTGAAACTTTAATCAGTAGAGATTTCGTTCATCCCCACTGATTATTACCCTTCACCAATCGGGAGTTACGGGCAGTTAATCTCCCATCTCACTTCTTTGCTCCAACCGAATTTTGAGGTAGGAATTTTACTGCTCATTAACACGGGATAAAAAATTTTTGTTGACAATTTTTTTAATATAGTTTTATAATACAAAACATAGTTTAGTTGAACGAATTATATATCGGCTTTGAAGGAATACTAGTAGCGACTTATATCACTGTCTCAGAGAACTGATGGTTGGTGCGAATCAGTACATATACAAGCGTGAATTACAATTCTGGAGCTTCTTTCCCGTAATGCTTTTTATGCATGAAGAGAAAGACGGATCTTTCCGTTATCGTAAAGTGAGTGGTAAACAATTAGTTGTTTACAAATAGGGTGGTACCGCGATTTTTATCGTCCCTATCGGATTTTCCGATAGGGACTTTTTTGCGTCCATCCTCTTACACAATTTCATATATACGCGTTGAAAGAATCGCAGTAGTATCTTATATCCCTGTTACAGAGAGCTAATGGTCGGTGGAAATTAGCACATATATAAGTATGAATTACAATTCTGGAGCTTCTTTTTCGTAGTGCTTTTATGCATGAAGGAAAAGACGGAATTTTTCCGTTATCATTAATTGAGATGTAAGTATATTTTCACTTACAAATAGGGTGGTACCGCGATTCTTTCGCCCCTATCGGATTTTCCGATAGGGGCTTTTTCTATTTCTCACAGAAACAGATGTTAAATAATTCCGAATCTTATGATAAAATTTTATAAGCGCTTACAAATAATGAAGGGAGGTGATACAAGCTATACGAAATCGATATTCAATTTTATAGAAAAAAAGGAGGATGTCTAAATGACAAAGAAAACAGAAATTCCATCGCATTTAAAACCATTCGTATCCACACAACATTATGATCAATACACACCGGTGAATCACGCTGTGTGGCGTTACATTATGAGACAGAATCATAGCTTCTTAAAAGACGTTGCTCATCCAGCCTATGTGAACGGACTACAATCATCTGGTATTAATATAGATGCAATTCCAAAAGTAGAAGAAATGAATGAGTGTTTGGCACCAAGTGGCTGGGGCGCTGTAACGATTGACGGACTTATTCCCGGCGTAGCATTCTTCGATTTTCAAGGACACGGATTACTACCGATCGCAACAGATATTCGGAAAGTAGAAAATATCGAGTACACACCAGCTCCAGATATCGTACACGAAGCCGCAGGACACGCACTGATTTTACTTGATCCTACATATGCAAAATATGTGAAACGTTTTGGGCAAATTGGTGCAAAAGCTTTCTCTACAAAAGAAGAACATGATGCATTTGAAGCTGTTCGTACATTAACGATAGTGAAAGAAAGCCCTACTTCTACTCCTGATGAAGTTAAGGCTGCTGAAAATGCTGTAATTGAAAAACAAAACTTAGTTTCTGGTTTATCAGAAGCTGAACAAATTTCACGTCTTTTCTGGTGGACAGTAGAATATGGATTGATCGGAAATATAGATGATCCAAAGATATATGGTGCTGGTCTCCTTTCTTCTGTTGGCGAAAGCAAACATTGCTTAACAGACGCTGTAGAAAAGGTTCCATTTTCTATCGAAGCATGTATAGGGACAACTTATGACGTAACAAAAATGCAACCACAACTATTTGTTTGTGAATCCTTTGAAGAATTAACAGATGCGCTTGAAACATTTTCTAAAACAATGGCCTTTAAAACAGGTGGAAAAGAAGGTTTAGAAAAAGCAATTCGCTCTGAGAACTATGCAACAGCTGAGCTAAATAGTGGATTACAAATTACAGGTACATTTAGCGAGACAATTGAAAACGATGCAGGTGAATTAATTTACATGCGAACAAATTCGCCAACGGCATTAGCGCTTCATAATAAACAGTTAGCAAATCATTCTAATTCTGTACACAGTGACGGATTTGGAACACCGATTGGATTACTCACTGAAAATATTGCATTAGAAAATTGTACAGACGAACAACTACAATCATTAGGAATTACAATTGGAACTATCGCTGAGTTTACTTTTGCAAGTGGTATTCATGTAAAAGGAACAGTAACAGATATTGTAAAAAACGATAAGAAAATTGCTCTTATTTCCTTTATCGATTGCACAGTTACTTATAACGCCCGCGTTTTATTTGATGCTTCATGGGGCGCATTTGATATGGCTGTTGGCTCACAAATCACTTCAGTATTCCCAGGTGCCGCAGATGCCGCAGCATTTTTCCCAATGGATGAAGAAGTTCACGAAATTCCTGCTCCACTTGTACTGAATGAACTTGAACGTATGTATCAAACAGTTCGAGATATTCGAAGTGAGGGGATTTTACACGACGCGCATATCGATCAATTAGTAGCAATTCAAGAAGTATTAAATAAATTTTATGCGAAAGAATGGTTGCTGCGCCTTGAAGTATTAGAGTTACTTTTAGAGCATAACAAAGGGCATGAAACATCGGCAGCATTACTACATCAACTTTCTACTTTCACAACTGACGAAGCTGTAACACGCCTTATTAACAATGGTCTTGCGTTACTTCCAGTAAAGGATGTGAAAAATGATGCTAAGATTAACTGAAGAAGAAGTTCACGAAGAATTATTGAAGGTAGATAAATGGATGGTAAAAGATGAGAAATGGATTGAACGAAAATATATGTTTTCCGACTACTTAAAAGGAGTCGAATTTGTCTCTGAAGCCGCCAAACTATCAGAAGAACATAATCACCATCCATTTATCCTTATCCAGTATAAAGCAGTTATTATTACTTTGTCATCTTGGAATGCAAAAGGTTTAACGAAACTAGATTTTGAGCTTGCAAAACAATTTGATGAACTATTTTTACAAAACGAAAAAGCAATTATAAGAAAATAAAAGGAGAAGCCTTTTTAGGCTTCTCCTTTTATTTTGAAATGGATACAATGTCCAAATGGATCCTCGACTAGTAATATTCCATCTTTGTACGTAGCAATCTTGCCAATATTTTTTAAGCTTTCACATACTTGCTCTTTTTGTTTTTCATTCGCTAGTACAACTGTGAAATATTTCAAACCAACAGAACCTGGCATTTGCGGTGGTACCCCTTCACCTTGCCATGTATTTAAACCGATATGGTGATGATAACCACCTGCAGATACGAACAATGCTCCATTACGAGATGGAATCGTTACTTCAAAACCAAGACCATCAACATAGAAACGTTTCGCTTCCTCTAAATCAGCTACATGAAAATGAATATGCCCCATCACAGTACCAGCTGGAAAGCCATTCCATGTACTTCCTTGCTGTAATAATTCTTCACCAGCTAACGGGTTACTAACAAATGGGAGTTCTCCATTCTCATCACGCCAAACTTCTTTTTGTCGATCATGATAAATTTCAATCCCGTTTCCATCTGGATCAGCTAAATAAAGAGCTTCACTAAAGTAATGATCGGCTCCGCCATGTAGTGGATATACCATCTCTACAAGATGACGAAGAACATTCGCTAAATCCTGTCTACTTGGTAATAAAATTGCGTAATGATATAACCCTGTTCTTCCTCTTTGCTTCGGAAAAGCTTCTTTCTTTTCTTCAATGATAAGAAGTGGTTCATCATTTTCATTCCCAAATGTAACGACTGCTTCTTCTTCTCTTAGCACCTTCATACTTAGTACTTCCGTATAAAACTCTAGTGATTTCTTTACATTAGATACGTATAAATGAACAACATCAAGTGTTGTATCGGGATGAAGTTGAAAACTCATCTTGTTAGCCCCCCCATTTAAATTAGTTCTTCTTTGACATTTTTTCTTTTAAGAAATTATCTACAAAGCCATCAGCTTTTGCAACAAATAAGTATGCACCCATTGCTAATAATGCAAGTTCTAATTCGAAACCAGGATTTTTTCCATCTCCCAATAAACCAGCTGACCATTTCACTTTTACGATTGCTCCAACCATAACAAGTGCAAATAATAATCCAATATATCTTACACCTAAACCTAGAATTAATAATAGACCTCCAACTAATTCAAACGTTGCTACACCGTATGCAAGTCCTCCTGGTAAACCAATACTTGTAAACCATCCTGCAATATTGTCAATTCCTGATTGGAATTTTGTTAAACCGTGCATGAAGAATGTTACCCCTAACACGATACGAATAATTAAGTTACCAATATGTTGATTCATTTCATTCTCTCCTTTATAGTTTTCTTATACAAAACTTTTATTTACATTACAAAACATACACTAATTTTTTTTATTCGTCAATTCATTTTCACTGGGAAAAAATATATTTTTTTTGCTATGATACAAATAGTTGTTTACAAAAAGGAGCTTGATTTTATGAATATTGGTTCTGCAATACGTGAAATTCGTCAACGTAGAGGCATAACAATTGCACAAATTTGCGAGGGAACAGGTCTTTCTAAAGGATTTATGAGTCAGGTTGAAAATAATAAAACATCACCATCTATCTCAACTTTAGAAACGATCTCCAATTTTTTAAACGTTCCCCTTCCCTATTTATTGTTAGAGCAAAAAGATCGATTAAAAATTGTCAAAAAAGAAGAACGGAAATACAGTGTATACGGCAAAGATGAGCAAAGAATTGAACATGTTGCGGAGCAAGGGGGCCTTCGCCTATCTTTAGTAGAAATCCCTACTGGATTCCCGAAAGAAAACTCACCAAATGCCCATGAAGGGGAAGAATGTCACCTTGTATTACGCGGAAAACTAGAAGTTCAGCACGGTGAAGATATTGCAATTGTAGAAGAAGGTGATTCTTTCTCATGGAATGCATGCGTTCCTCATATTGTTCGTAATATAGGAGAAGAAACTGCATTATTACTCATCTCTAGTTATGCGGAAAATCGAAAACGTGTTTATTAAATAACAAAAAAAAGAAGCCTGTTAAACAGGCTTCTTTTTTATCCCCTTATAATTCCATAACTTGTCCCAACTAGTACAGTCTTTTCATGCTGATTGCGATAAACTGACTCGATTGAAACTTTTTTATAGCCTTCCATTTGCTCAACATTTGTTAAAGTTAGTTCACAAGTGATCGTATCTCCTGTGAAAACTGGTCTAATAAACTCACTTACTAATTCTCTTGCTATGTAATGTAACTCTTCTCCCACTTTCGTTCCAATGCTAGCAGTCAATAAACCATGAACCATTAATCTTCCATTTTCATCGTATTCCACATGGTGTCTACCTTTATCACCGGTAATATTTGCAAATTCAAAAACTTCTTCCTCAGTAAATCTTCTTTCATATTTAAATACATCCCCAGCTTTTACACTCATTTTTATCCCCCTAATAATAAACAGAATTTTCTTTTATTTTAGCATAAAACGAGCCTTAATCCATTCTCTATTATCAAAAGTCTCAAAATTACCTCGCTATACTTTTTTACTTTCCATTCATTTATCGGTGACCATCTCTTTTCGCGACTTGGTATCCATAATACGCACATGTTCCATTTCTTGATAGCTCTCTAACTTCAAATCCACAACTTCTATAAAAATCAAAATTGTTCGCTGATGTATGCGCAAACCAATCACCGTGGGGAAGTTTTTGCAGGCAAAGAGCTACAAGCTTCTTACCTAATCCCTTCCCTCTATATTCACACTTCACAACTAAATTTACTATGTTCGCAATCATAATTCCATCAGAAATGACTCTAACCATCGCAACCATCTCTTCCTCATCCCAAATTGTGAAAGCCCATGTTGAATTTTCGAATGCTATCGTAAATTTTTCAATTTGCCAAGAAGGGATATTATCATTACTCCAACCGGCATCTTCAAACAAAGCTTTAATTGCATATGCTGGTACGCTACTCGTTCCCTCACGAATAATAAGTCCATTATGATAAATGTACATGTAATCCCTCCCTTTATTTTCATATACCATTCTTCAAAAAATGCAATTTACCTTTAAAAAAGTAATTTTTTCATCCAACACGCTTAATAGAATAAACTAGAACATCGATTCCATGAAATGACGTTGTTTTCTCATAGCTGAGCCCGGTTTTTCTAGCAACAAATATTGAGGCGGGATGATTCGGATTAATAAGAGAAATTAATTTATTCATTCGTAATGCTTGGAAACCGTAGTCACGAAATGCTGCCGCTGCTTCTTTTGCATACCCTTTTCCCCAATACTGAGGAAGTAACCAATAACCAATTTCAATTTCCTCTTTTCCATCTATCTTCTGCTTTACCAGCCCTGCATGACCAATTCTTGTTCCCGTTTCCTTTTCAATCAATACAAATAAACCGAGACCGTTTTTATAGCTAGGAATCACCCATTCCTCCAGACTTTTTTTACACTGCATATATGTTTTTAACGTCCCATTTCCAATATAACGCATTACCTTCTCGTTCCCCCATAGTGAAGCGTAGAACTGTAAATCATCCATTGTATATTTGCGAATTTGTAAACGTTCTGTATGAAACATGCTGGCACTCCTTTCCACTAATTTTTTCTTCATTTCACGATCACGTTTTGTGTGTATACGAAATGTTACTATTTATTATAAAGTGAAACTTTAATCAGTGGGAAATTTTGTTCATCCCCACTGATTATTAGCCTTCACCAACCAGGCGTTTACGGGCAGTGGATCTCCCGTCTAACTTCTTTGCTTTAGCCGAATTTTTAGGCGGGAGTCTTACTGCCTGGAAAATAGCGGGATAAATGAACCAACAATAAAATACAGAATATTCATTCTTAATAACTAAAAAAGCAGTAGACAAATATTGTCCACTGCATCCATATCATAACTAGCATAAAGAAAACTACAATTGAGGGGGGTGTAGGATTTTCAAATATACTAGATACTTATCCCGTTCTAACGGGCGGTAAACTTTCCAATTGTTTCAAGTGAAAAGTTTACCGCACATAAGAACTTCCTTCGTTCATTAAGATAGTATTGCTAAATAATCATATACACGCTTAGATTTCTCTCCACCCATTCGTGCATGTTGAAGAAGAGAAATACCATGAGGGCCAGATGCACGCAATGCTTCTGGTTGAGCTACTAAAATAGCTTGTACAACTTCTAATTCACCAAGCATAGCTGCTGCAAAAATATCCATCCGAGCACCCTTTTCTAGTAAATAAAGAGCAATATCTTTACGACCTACATGTGCCGATGCGCCTAACGCACTTTCCCAATCTGATCCACCCCAATTATAAGAGGCGTGAAGTAAGCTTGGTGATTCAACCAATAGCTCTTGTACTTTCTCTAAATCCCCGTGAGCTGCCATAACAAATTCTCTTACTAATTCAGTGGTAATACGCTCTTCTGTTTGCATCGCTCTTCTCCCCTTCTAGAAATTCGTTTCGGTGTAAAAAACGGTTTGTCATTTCCTTGAAAAATATCTACATCTATGCCAAATACATGTTGAAACATTTCATGGCATAGTACTTCTTCTGGTATACCATCATACTGAATCTTTCCTCGCTTTAATACAAGTAAACGATCGCTATATTGAGCAGCTTGGTTAATGTCATGTAAAACCATTATAATTGTCATTCCAAACTCCTCATTTAATCGTTTCACAAGTTCCATTACTTCCAACTGGTGAACGATATCTAAAAAGGTTGTTGGTTCATCCAATAATAAAACATTTGTACGTTGCGCTAGCGTCATCGCAATCCAAGCACGTTGCCGTTCCCCTCCTGATAAAGAATGTAAAAGACGATATTCATACCCTTCAAGATTTGTAACAGACAATGCCCAATCAACAATTTCTTCATCTTCTTTATTTAAGCGGCTACTCCATGATTTATGTGGACCTCTTCCGAACTCAATTAGTTCTTTCACTGTCAAATCTAATTGATGATCATGCATTTGTGGTAACATCGCTAATTGCTTCGCTACATCACCACTCTTCATCATATGAATATTTTTCCCATCTAAAATGATGTCCCCTTCGCTTTGTTTCAGTAGCCTTGCTATTAAACGAAGCAAAGTAGATTTTCCCGTTCCATTCGGACCAATTAAACTAACGATTTCTCCAGCCTTAATATGTACATTCATATTTTGCATTTGAAATCTTTCAGAGTGTGCATAAAACACTTTGTTAACGGAAATCACGTTGTTTTCCTCCTCTATGAATTAAATATAAGAAGAAAGGACCACCTAAGAAGGACAGTAAAATACCAACAGGCAATTCGATTGGGTCAAACCAACTTCGAGCTATTGCATCTGCAAAAACAAGTAATACCCCGCCGCCAAGGCATGATAAAGGTAGCAAATATCTATAATCATTTCCAACTAATAAACGTAGCATATGTGGTACGACAAGACCGACAAATCCAATAAGACCAGACACACTTACCGCAATTCCAGCTAATAATGTACTTACTACGATTAAATAAAACCGACTTTTTTCCACATTATGTCCTAATAGTTTTGCCATTTCATCTCCAAGCATTAACACTCGAATATGCTTAATACCAAAGAAAGCTAATATAATGGCGAATATTGCATAATAAATAATCATGTTTAAATGTGCCCAACTTACACCACCAATGCCGCCCGCTAGCCACGGTAACACGGATTGTACTTTGTCACTATGTAATAACATTAAAGCTGACGTTGCTGCACCAATTAATGCATTGATTGACACTCCTACTAAGACAATTCTTGAAGGTGGTGCCCCTTTTTGCCATGATAAAGCATAAATAACCATCGCTGTTATGAAAGCTCCTAAAAACGCCCCTAGTGGTAAAAAAGCTAGATATTGTGGGAATAAAATCATGATGACAATTGCTACAAGGCCTGCTCCAGATGAAACCCCGATAATACCAGGATCTGCAAGAGGGTTTCTCATAACCCCTTGCAGCAGTGTACCAGATGCAGCTAAACATGTTCCTACTATAAACCCAACGAGAACTCTCGGTATGCGAAGATCCCATACAATTCGATGAACTGTCGAACCTTCATCTTGTATACCTGTTAGAATGTCTCGTACAGAAAAAGATAAACTTCCTGCGAAAAGTCCGTAAAAGAGGCCTAGAATTGTTAATACAACTAAAGTAACTGCTATTATCCATCTTTTTTTCGCAAAAGGATGTTCCTTTTCTCTTACTACTTCACTACTTTCCATACGTATCATTTCCTTACATCTTGTATACTTTTATACATAAAGTCCATTGCTTCTGTAACTTTTGTCCCAGGATTAGATCCAAATAAATCAGGTGGCAAAATAACTACGCGGTTTTGTTTTACTGCATCTAAATTTTTCCACGCTTCATTTTTCCTCATTTCGCCTTCGAATGCTTTTTTCACACTTTTTGGATCTCCGTGTGTAATTAAATAAATGACATCTGGATTCGCCTCAATAATACGTTCTACACTTAGCTGTGCATATTGCGGATATTCTTTCGTTTCTGGAAAATCAGAAGCAATATTTTTCCCGCCTGTTTTTTCTAAAACATCACCTGATAAAGATGTTGGTAATGCCGCTAAATAAGTACCTGGTGCGCCATACACTAGCAATGCTTTCACATCGCTCTTTTTCTCATATTTCTTCATTTGATCATTGATTTTTTGATTAAGTTCTTTTGCTTTATCTTCTTTCTTCATTACCGTTCCATATAATTCAATATTCTTTTGAATATCTTGTACAGAATTCGCAGAAGAAATGATTACTTTCGTTCCCTGTCCTTCAACCGTTGGCACATTCTTTTGGAATCCATTGTTAGCAACAAGTACATCGGGTTTTAAACTAGCAATTTGCTCAAAGTTCGGTTGATGTGCATTCCCGATTACTTTTGCTTTCTTTAACTCCTCTGGAAGAGTTAATTTCGTATCCGGACGACCTACTACTTTTCCACCTAAAGCATGAATAATATCCATGTCTCCCATACTTAATGTTGCAAAACTTTCTGGTACTTTATCGAATGTTACCTTTCTCCCTGACAGGTCGGTAATTTCGATTTTTTCTTTTCCTTTTTCTGTTTTGGTTGCAGACGCTTTCTCGTCCCCTTTGGCACTGCAACCTATTAACAAGAAAAAAATAGATAAAATCGCTGTAAATAGCGTAATAGATTTTTTCATTCCTTCACCTCTAATTGATAATGATAATCATTAACTACTATTCTACTTTAATTGATAAGGATTATCATTGTCAACATGAAACGCATACATTTTTCTACAAAAAACAAAAAGCGCGACAAAAAGATTCTTTCTTTTCGCCGCGCTCTAGTTAACAATATTATTCACATTCGTTTTCCTCTAACTGGTCACGCATCACTTTCACACGCTGAAAGAAAAAGAACGATAAACTTAAAAATATAACGATGCTCCCCATCATAACAAAAAATTGGATTGTCTCTTTTGCTCCATCCGGAATCAACAAGCCAACCATTAACAATGTACTTACAGCGAGAAGAATTTGTCCGAACCGAGTATAATCTTCTATTTTTCCTTGTAATTCTTTCATTATATTCTCACTCCTCCATTTCACTTTATCATATTCTATGAAACTGAAAGACCAGTAAATACAGCCATTCTGGGAGATGTTTTCCAACAAAAAAAGAGCCGCTTTCTGCGGCTCTTTTTTAATCATTATTCACCTTTATATGCTTCCATATAAATTTCTTTCAGCTCTGAAATAAGCGGTAACTTTGGATTAGCAGTTGTACATTGATCTTCAAAAGCTCTTTCTGCTAATACTCCAACAACCTCTTCAAATTGCTCTTTATCTACCCCTTGTCCTGCAATACTCATATTAATATTTAAGCTTTTTCCAAGCTCAATAATTGCTTTGACGAGTGATTCCACACCTTCTGCTACTGAGCTTGCTGGAAGCCCGAGCATTCTCGCAATATGTGCATAGCGTTCATCTGCTACAAAGTGCTCATATTTTGGGAACAATGCGTGTTTTCTTGGCTTAATAGCATTATAGCGGACTACATGCGGCATAAGAATTGCATTTGCACGTCCGTGCGGAATATGGAATTCTGGACCAATTTTATGTGCTAAGCTGTGATTAATACCTAGAAAAGCATTTGCAAATGCCATCCCTGCAATTGCAGAAGCGTTATGCATTTTTTCCCGTGCTTCTTCATCATTTCCATCTTTATATGCTCTCGGTAAATATTTGAATACGAGATCAATAGCTTTTAATGCTAATCCATCTGTATAGTCATTTGCCATAACAGACACATACGCCTCAATTGCATGTGTTAAAACATCCATACCAGTATCTGCTGTTACATGTGGTGGTACTGTCATTACAAATTGTGGATCAACAATTGCTACATCTGGTGTTAATTCATAATCTGCGAGCGGATACTTTATATTATTTTTCTTATCTGTAATAACCGCAAATGGTGTCACTTCTGATCCTGTTCCTGATGTTGTTGGAATCGCAACAAACTGCGCCTTATTTCCTAATTCCGGATATTTACATGTACGTTTTCTTATATCTAAAAACTTCTGTTTAATGCCATAGAATGTCGTTTCTGGATGCTCATAGAATAACCACATTCCTTTTGCTGCATCCATAGCTGAACCACCACCAAGTGCGATAATTACATCTGGCTTAAAGCTTCTCATCATTTCCGCACCTTTAAAGACAGTTTCATCTGATGGATCTGGTTCGACCTCAAAGAAAACTTCAATTTTCACATCATTTGCATGCTTGTTTAAATAGTGCGTGACTGTATCCACATAGCCATGTTCAACCATTCCAGGATCCGTTACAATAAATGCACGTGAAATGTTAGGCATATTTGCTAAATACGCTGTAGCATGTTTTTCAAAATAAATTTTTGGCGGCAATTTGAACCACTGCATATTCTTTTTTTTATTTGCCAGCCTTTTTATATTTAATAAATGAGTCGCTGTTACATTTTGGGAAACTGAATTTTTTCCGTAAGAACCACAACCAAGTGTAAGTGATGGAATAAATCCGTTATATATATCCCCTATTCCACCTTGTGATGAAGGTGCATTTACAATGAGACGGCAAGCTTTCATACGTAATCCAAATTGCTTTTGCACTTCTTTATTTGTAGAATGAATAACTGCTGAATGTCCTAAACCACCGAGGTTCAACATTTCTTCGCAATATGTAAATCCTTTTTCTAATGAATTCGCCTTCACACAGGCTAATACTGGGCTCAGTTTCTCACGAGATAACGGGTATGCTGCTCCAATACCTTGAATTTCAGCTACAAGCATTTTTGTATGTTCAGGAACAGTAATCCCAACTAATTCGGCAACATACTGTGCTGATTTTCCTACAATATCACTATTTACTGCACATGTATTTTCATTTATAACGAGCTTTTCTAATTTTTTTCTTTCTTCTTCTGTTACAAAGTAACAATTGTTTTCGATCATTTCTGTTTTAACATCATCATAGATTTCTTTATCGACAATGATTGCTTGTTCCGATGCACAAATCATACCGTTATCAAATGTTTTCGATAAAATCAAATCATTAACAGCTCGTTTTACATGTGCTGATTTTTCTATATAACACGGTACATTACCAGGACCTACACCTAGCGCTGGTTTTCCAGTAGAGTAAGCTGATTTCACCATACCAGCGCCTCCAGTTGCTAGAACGAGTGCCACACCCTCATGGTTCATTAATTGTTTCGTCGCTTCGACAGACGGTCTTTCAATCCATTGAATACAATGTTTTGGTGCACCAGCTTTCATTGCTGCATCATATACGGTTTTCGCTGCTGCCACCGAACAATTTTGTGCAGAAGGATGAAATGCGAAAATAATTGGATTTCTCGTTTTTATCGCAATCAACGCTTTAAACATTGTTGTCGACGTTGGATTCGTTACTGGTGTTACCCCAGCTACTACACCGACAGGTTCTGCAATTTCTATTATTTCTTCATGAGGATCTTCGTGAATAATTCCTACCGTTTTATCTTGCTTTATACTATGCCAAATATATTCAGTGGCAAAAATATTTTTAATGCATTTGTCTTCATAGACACCACGGCCTGTTTCTTCAACAGCCAATTTTGCAAGTGGCATATGTTGATCAACACCTGCTAATGCCATTTCATGAACAATGTTGTCAATCTGCTCTTGTGTAAAACTTTCTAATGCTTGTAAAGCTTGTTGACCGTTATTTACTAACGTATCAATCATCTCTTTTACCTCTTGCATTTCATTGACAACTTTCTCTTTGACTACCATGTAAATTTCCTCCTATTCTGTTATCACGGTCTTTATAAGTCCCTACAGGTCATAATAAGTCCCGATTAGCGAAAAAAAATAGAGTTACCGTCCTACATGAATCCCATTGTTTGTGAAACATTTCACAAGTTTACTCGTGAATAACATTTCATGAATTCAATATACATGAAATTATTTCATTTGTGTATGTCTAATTTGTGAAATATTTCACAAATTAACATAATAAAAATGCACTGCTCCACATTAGCAGTGCATTTTTTATTACGCTAGCGCTTGTGCTAAATCTTCAATTAAATCTTCACCATCTTCAATACCGACAGAAATACGAATTAATGTATCTGTAATTCCTAATTCTTTACGGCGATCCGCTGGGATTGATGCATGTGTCATTTGAGATGGGATAGAAATTAAACTTTCTACTGCTCCTAAGCTTTCAGCAAGTGTAAAGTATTGCAGTTTCTCAAGTACTTTATTTAATGTTTCCTCACTATCTACATCAAACGAAATAATAGCACCAAATCCATTTGCTTGTTCTGTTGCTAATTCATGGTTTTGATGTGATTCAAGACCTGGGTAATATACTTTATTTACTTTTGGATGATTATTTAAGAATTCAGCAATAGCGCGTGAATTCGTTTCATGTTCTTCCATACGAATTCCTAATGTTTTTAAACCGCGAAGTAGTAAGAAGCTATCTTGTGGTCCAAGAATACCTCCTGTTGAGTTTTGTACAAAGTGAAGGTCTTCTGCTAGTTGTGGGCTATTTACCACTACTAGACCTGCAACTACGTCACTATGACCTCCTAAATATTTCGTTGCACTATGAAGTACAATGTCTGCTCCTAAAGAAATCGGCGACTGCCAATATGGCGTCATGAATGTATTATCAATAATTGTTAATAAATCTTTCTCTTTAGCAAGAGTAGATATTTTCTTAATATCAGTAATTTTTAGTAATGGGTTCGTTGGTGTTTCCACATAGATCGCTTTCGTATTTGGACGAATTGCTTCTACAACTTCCTCTAAGTTTGTTGTGTCTACAAATGTATGTTCAATACCGAAGCGGTTTAATACTTTCGTAATAACACGATACGTTCCACCATAAACATCATCTGTTAAAATAACGTGGTCACCTTTTGAGAACAACATAATTGTCGCTGTAATAGCAGCCATTCCAGAACCGAATGCAAATCCAGCATGACCATTTTCTAATACAGCAATCATTTCTTCTAAAGCTGCACGTGTTGGGTTACCTGTACGTGAATATTCATATCCTTGATGCTTACCAACCGCTTCTTGTTTGTACGTACTTGTTTGATAGATCGGTACGTTTACAGATCCAGTTGAAGGTTCTCCTATGCGAATACCATGAATTAACTTTGTCTTTGCTCTCATTTTTTATTCCCATCCTTTGTATATGTCTTTACTTAAATAGCGCTCACTACTATCAGGAAAAATGGTTACAATATTTGTACCTGGTGCTGCCTTCTCTGCCTCAAGTAAACTCGCATGAAATGCTGCTCCTGAAGAGCTCCCAACGAGAAGTCCTTCTTTTTGCGCTAATTCTTTCACTCGTAAAAATGCATTTCGATCAGAAATCGTATGAATTTCATCAAAATAAGATGTCTTCAAAAATGGCGGGATAAATTCCAGTCCAATTCCTTCGGTCTCATGTGAACCAGCCTTACCACCATTTAAAATAGATCCTTCTGGCTCTACGATAACTGTTTTAATATCTATATTTTTTTCTTTCAAATAAGATGCAGTCCCCATAAACGTACCGCCAGTTCCTGCTCCAGCAACAAATATGTTAATCTCTCCATTCAGTGCATCCCAAAGTTCAGGACCTAGTGTTTTGAAATAAGCACGCGGGTTTGCTTCATTCGCAAACTGACTTGGAGAGTATGAATTCGGTATTTCATTTACTAATTCTTTTGCTTTTGCAATTGCACCGGTCATTCCTTGCTCAGTCGGTGTATGGACGACCGTTGCACCTAGTGCTTTCATTAATTCTTGTTTTTCAATACTAAATTTCTCTGGTACACAAACGATAACACGTAAATCATGTTCTAATGCTGCAAGTGCCAGTCCAATACCAGTATTCCCAGCAGTCGGTTCAATAATTGTTCCACCTTGGGTAACAAGCCCTTTTTCTAGCGCATCTTCGATTAATTCTCTTCCTAAACGATCCTTAACGCTTCCGCCTGGGTTATAAAATTCAAGCTTTGCAAATAAGCGGACCCCTTTCGGAAGTGAAAAACGAGTAATTTCTACAATTGGTGTATGACCAATTAACTCATGAACTCCACGATATACATTCATCGTGTTCTCCCCCTTGTTTGCCAATAAAGAAAAGGCAACTGTATGTATTTTCTTTATATGAGACAGTTGCCTTTTTGTTACATTACTTTAACTCTTCTAACACTTTTACGATAAAGTTTGTAGAATGAAGAGCTGCTTGATCTAAAAACTGATCAAATGAAACATTTGATTCTTTACCAGCAATATCAGAAAGTGCGCGAATGATAACAAACGGAACTTCATATTGGTGGCATACTTGTGCGACAGCTGCTGCTTCCATTTCTACCGCATAAAGATTTTCAAATTTATCACGGATGGCTGCAACGCGGTTCGGATCACTCATAAATGAATCGCCTGTTGCAATCATGCCTTTTACAACTTGAATATTTTCTTCAGTTTGCATACATTTCTCAGCTAATGCAACTAACGCCTCATCAGCTTTAAATCCAGGCGGCATTCCTGGTACTTGACCATATTCATAGTTAAATGCTGTTACATCTACGTCATGGTGACGAACTTCAGTGGAAATAACTACATCACCAACGTTTAGAGAATGATGGAATCCACCAGCTGAACCAGTATTAATTACTTTTTCAGGCTTATATTTTTCTAATAAAATTGTCGTTGACATCGCTGCGTTTACTTTACCAATACCAGACTTTAACAAGATTACTTCATGTCCTGCTAATAGTCCTTTCGTAAATTCACAACCTGCAACCGTTTCTGTCTCTGCTTGTTCTAATTTGTCACGTAAAATACGTACTTCTTCTTCCATTGCTCCAATTACAGCAATTCTCAATCTAATCCCTCTTTCTATTGCTTAGTTGCCTCCATTACCCAAACGAAATGATTTAATCTCGTAAACGTTACATGGAAGCCATTGTTTTCAAAAATAGTCTGCATAACTGGAATACGTGTATAGTATTCCGTTTGCAAATCGTTTGCTAACTGGTGAAAACCTCTTTGTTTTGCTGTTTCAACAGTTTTATCATATGCATCTTGATCTGCAAATATCGTATCAGCAAACACTATTTTACCACCTTTGTTTAGCAATTGACTATACTTCGCAACCGCTACATTTTTTTCATCATCTGTTAAATGATGAAATGCATAGGTGCTTACAATGGTATCAATTGAATTTGGGACTTCAAACGAAAGAAAATCACCTTCTGTAATCGAAAATTCTTTTGGCAATTTCTCTTTTGCAATCATACGCATTTCACGCGACGGTTCTATACCGTAAACTGTGCGGCCAGCAAGTAATAATTTATTTGTTAAATTACCTGTACCGACACCAAATTCTAATACATTACCAAATGACTTGTTAACTACATCCTCTAGAATATCCTCATAATGGGCGAAAACTTCTTTATATTGTATATCTTCGCCTTGTACGAATGAGTCGTACGTATGAGCCCACTCATCAAATAAACCATTAAATTCTGTGCCCATAAAAATTCCCCTTTTTCTTATCGGTTTTATCAGTATGATATTCCCTCTTTCTAAAAATGTCAATTGAAATGTACATGGTATTTCCTTCTTTTCTTTGTTACACTATAGTTGATTACATAGGAGAGGGGCCGTCTTCATGTCATTTACCTTTGAAATGTTAGAAGATAAAGTAGAATTTTTTGAAGCGGGAGACTTAGCTTCTTTAGAACGAAAAATTAGTGAACAAATCGATAATAATAAAGCACTTATGCTTGAAGTTCATCACATCTCACATCAAATGGTTATGGATCCTGAAAGCAAAAGACCGTATTATAGCGCGGTTGTTCATTTTAAATTAAAGAAATTGCGTTAACTAAAAAAGAGAAGCTCCTAAGGAGCTTCTCTTTTTTAGTTTAGAGTTTGAACAAGTACTGGTTTCCAGCCCTCATTGTCTACCCAATCAATATTTACGTAATATCTTTTTCCACTTTGCTTATCTTGAACGTCACCATAAGCTTTACTCTTTCCAGTTTTGTCTCTTCCAACAAAATGGAATACTAATTGCTCCTTCGGTACTTCAATACCTGCAGCAATTGCACTTTGCATCTCATTCCAATCTGATGACCCCTGTTTAAACGTCATCGCTGGTGATGAACCTTGTTCTGTTCCTACAGCTTTCCAAGAAGGTTTTGTATAAGCCTCTTTTGCCTTGGATACAGTTTTTTCAGCTGATACTTTCTCGTTAGCTTTCGCTTCTTCTTCAGCTTTTTTCTTTTCTTCCTCAGCCTTTAACTTCTCTTCTTCAGCTTTTTGCTTAGCTTCTGCTTGCTCTTTTTCTTTTTCTTTTTCTTTTTTCTTAGCAGATTCTTTATCTTCTGATTTTCCAGCTTTCTCATTCTTTGTTGTTTGTTGAGAGACTTTCTTATCAGTAGAAGATGCTTGCTCTTTCGTACTAGGAACGAACAATTGATATGCTACAATAGCTACTAATAGTAATACAATAGCGATTGCAATATTTAAAACACCGTTTTGACGACGTTTTTGTTGTTTCTGTTGGAATCTTGATCCTCCTGCCATTCTCCAAACCTCCATGCAGTTTTTCCTAATTGCTATTGTAACATTAAATCTAGAAAGGTTGAACATTTACAATGATATTTTCATGAAATGAAAACAATTCACTATAAATTGCAAGATTACTTTTCATTCTCCAATTGATAGATTGCTCCTACCATATCTTTAAAAATAGGTGTGACTTTATTCACTTTGTTATCCGTCTCTAGATCAACAACAACTAAAGCATATCTTGGATTCTCATACGGAAAATAACCTGCAAACCAGCGATTCACCCTCGTCCCTTTCCCTGTTTGCGCTGTCCCCGATTTTCCAGCGACACTGAGCGGCAACGAACGGAATGCCGTTCCTGTTCCTTTCTCCCTTGTTACAACGCCTCTTAATAACTCTTGTAATGTTTTCACTGTTTCATACGAAAGCTGTTTTCCATGTAACGTATGTTTCTCAAATGTAAAAAAATCCGCTCCATTTTTATATACTATTTTTTCAACAGCTTTCACTTCCATTTTTTCTCCATTCCTCGCAATCGTCGCCATCATATTTGCAATTGCTAGAGGTGATATACGTACATCTTTCTGTCCAATCGCTGTTTGCTCTACCGCTTTTTTACTATTTTTGTTTTCTTCATTCCCCCAAATAGTAGTGCCTTTTTCTTCTGGCATTTGCTCGAAATGAGGTGTATGAAATACAGAACCTTTCCATCCAACCTTTTCATTTGCTCCTAAAGCTGCTACGTATGTTTCTAGCACCGTCCTATCCTTTTGTAATAGCTCGTTACCTAACTCGGAAAATGTCCTGTTACAGCTCCTAGCAAAGCTCTCTTTGAAGTTAAGTGTACCCATCATAACTTGTGGGTCGTTTTCACCATATAAATCTTTATTACAATTAAATGTCCGATTAAACAAATTTACTTTTTGATCAATGACTGCAGCTGCAACTACTGTTTTAAAAACAGAGCCTGGAAAATGCGGCGTTAACATTTGATTTTCAAGTGTAGTCTTATATAAATTCTTATCTCTTACTTGTAAAGACGGCTTACTGACCATCGCTAATATTTCATTTGTCTTTACATCAAGTAATACTAATCCCCCCTTCTTTATTTCATTTGCTTCAATCACTTCTTCTGCTTTTTGCTGCAACCCTTTATGTAAAGTAGTTTGAATCCTAACTGGGTAAAATGGATTTCCTGGTGAAGTATACTTCGCTTGCTTTCCGAAAATTGGTTCTCCTTGCCGATCTACTTGATACAATACTTTTGCCTCTCCATCAGTCAATAAAAATTCATCAAATGATTGCTGTAATCCTGAAATACCTATCGGCGTTTGTTTTGAAATTTTTTTCACTTCTCCATATCGCTTTTGAAATTCTCTTTCGTTCTCCCCTACATCACCAATTAAATGATTTATCTCCCCAGTTTGTTTTAATCGCACTTCAGCTGCTACAATACCTAATACATGTAATTGATTCACCTTCTCCATCTGCTCTCGTGTCACTCGAAATGGAGCAGTTTCCCCTTGCAGTATAAATGCATTTTTTTTATTTTTCATTTGTCTTCTGATCTCTTGTCTCGACACACCAATGATATGCGCGATTTTCTCTAACATGTCATTTTTTATTTGTAAAAATGGAAAAACAATTAAAACAGGATACTTTTCCTCACCTATTTCTTTACCACTACGATCTATAAACTGCCCACGTCCATCGTCTACTGCAATGTATTGCGTACGTTGCGTAACACTTTTTTCAATTAAATTTATTTTGCGATCAGTAAATGATTCTGTATCTATAATTTGGATTTGAATTAAACGACAAAGCAATAAAAACATAATGCCCATAAAACAAATTAAAACAATTGTAATTCTCCGTTTTATTTTCATAAAAAAACACCTCGTCTATTATAGTTTGGACGGAGTGTTTCATCTTTTATACAAATAAAAAAATCACTCGTTTTTACACGAGTGATTTTTTTATTATTTTACAGAGACAATCTCTACTTGCATTTCCCCGCCTGGTGTTTGGATTGTTACTTTCTCACCAATTTGCTTACCTAATAAGCTTTTTGCGATTGGAGAATCGTTAGAAATTCTTCCTTCAAATGGATCAGCTTCCGCGCTACCTACGATTGTGTACGCTTCTTCATCTCCGTTTGGTAATTCTTTAAATGTTACTGTTTTACCTAATGTAACAACAGTTGATACTTCGCCAGTATCTTTAATGATAACTGCATTACGAATCATATTTTCTAATTGTGTAATACGTCCTTCTACGAACGCTTGCTCATCTTTTGCTGCATCGTACTCAGAGTTCTCAGAAAGGTCCCCGAAGCTACGTGCGATTTTAATACGTTCTACTACTTCTTTACGTCTTACTGTTTTTAATTGCTCAAGTTCGTTCTCTAGTTTTTGCTTACCCTCTTGCGTCATAGGGTATGTTTTTTCTGTTGACATATTTTCCACTCCTTTTATATACCAATCCCCCGAAAAAAAGAGGAGTTCCATATGAAAACTCCTCCGCTTCCATTGTTAGCGGAGGTTTCTAGTACCCTCGCACTAGCGGAGTTGTCACATACAACCCCGTATTTCCAATTCTTCTTTATATAAAGAAGATATGTATGGAAAGTTGATATAAATATGCCCTCACCTATATATAGATGAGGTTGCATGTTTCATTGTATTCGATGGGAAGGGAAAAAATCCCTTCCTACCGTATATCTTTTACTATGCTATTACAAATTTACTTTTTGTTCAAGAATTGTTGCAATTTTTGTCACCATAATATCAATTGCAACATGGTTTTGTCCACCTTCAGGGATAATAATATCCGCAAACTTCTTAGAAGGCTCAATAAATTGATTGTGCATTGGACGTACAACAGTTACGTACTGATCAATAACTGAATCCATCGTACGACCGCGCTCTTTAATATCACGCTGCATGCGGCGCAGAATACGAAGGTCAGCATCTGTATCAACGAATAACTTAATGTCCATCAACTCACAAAGACGTGGGTCTTCTAAAATAAGAATTCCTTCTAAAATAATTACATCTTTCGGCTCAACTGGAATAATTTCTTCTGAACGCGTATGCAATGTATAGTCATATACAGGCTTATCAATTTGCTCATATGCAAGCAACTGCTGCAAATGTTCAATTAACAGATCATTATCAAACGCAAGCGGATGATCATAATTTGTTTTTAAACGCTCTTCCATTGGTAAATGGCTTTGATCTTTGTAATAATAATCTTGCTCCAAGATTAAAATGGAATGACCTTTAAAATGGTCAAAAATCGCTTTCGTTACACTTGTTTTTCCTGATCCTGAACCACCAGCGATTCCAATTACAACAGGCTTATTCGTCCCCATTCGACTACCACTCTTTCTTATTGAAGTATGCTTTTGCGCATCATATTATTCACATACACTGGTTGATCCACTTTGAATTTCACGATTTGCAACGGATGTCTCGCTGCATCTAATTCGTTTCCATCCTCATCCCAAATTTTCTCCACCGTCTGCGTAAAGTTTTCTATTTCTGGTCCAAAGAACTCCACTTCATGTCCTGGTTTGAAATGATTACGTTGCTCAAGCGTTACGATGCCCGTTTCTTCATTATAATCTAACACTAAACCAGCAAAATCATACGTTGTTTTCTTACTATGATTTCCAAACATTTGCTCTTGATGTCCTGGAACCCCTTCAAAGAATGCAGGAGCTGTATCACGATTTGCACATTTATCAAGCTCATCTAACCATTCTTGTTTAAACTCAAAGTTATCCGGATCCGCACAATAAGCATCAATTACTTTACGATATACAGTTGCTACAGTCGCTACGTAATGGATTGATTTCATACGTCCTTCTACCTTTAAACTATCGATTCCAATTTCAATCATTTTCGGAATTGATAAAATTAAATTTAAATCTTTTGGACTCATCGCAAAGTGAGCATCTTCTTCTTGGAATAGAGGAAGCTCTTTTGCATCTTTATGTTGTGATACTGTTTGAACTAAATCATAATCCCAGCGGCAAGATTGGCAACAACCGCCACGATTAGAGTCACGCGCTGTCATATGGTTACTTAGTGTACATCTTCCTGAATATGCGATACACATTGCACCATGGACGAATGCTTCAATTTCAATATCCACTTTGTCTTTAATTTCTTTCATTTCTTCATAGCTTGCTTCACGAGCTAATACAAGACGATGTAAACCTTCTTCTTTCCAATACTGTGCTGCTTTCCAGTTGGATAGTGATTGCTGTGTGCTTAAATGCACCTCAACAGAAGGCGCTACACGTTTACACGTCTCAATGATAAGCGGATCAGCAACGATAATTCCCGTTACGCCAGCTTTTTCAATCCCTTTTAAATATTCCTCTAGCCCGTCCATATTTTCATTATGTGCGAAAATATTTGTTGTTACATATATTTTCGCTCCATATTTCTTTGCAAATTCAACGCCTTCTGCCATATCTTCCAGCGTAAAGTTACCTGCATTCGAACGAAGACCAAATTCTTGTCCACCTAAATATACAGCATCTGCCCCATAATGGATAGCTACTTTTAATTTTTCTAAGTTACCCGCAGGGATTAACAGTTCAGGTTTCTTCACAATAACGCGCTTGCCATCGATCACTCGTGAAATTTCTTGTACAGTCATTTCCTACACCCTCCTCGTTTAGTAAACCGTTTCTTTAAAGAAGAATCCTGTGTCTAACGGACGATTTACTGGTTGCATTTCTTCTATTTCTTTATATAGAGCATCTTTCACGTCATAATACGCATCACGATCTTCTACGCATAAATCAATCGCTTGACGATATTTCTTCGTTACTTCAATAATGTATTCAGAACTTTTTAGTACACCATCGATTTTTAAGCTGTCAACTTCAGCTTCGATTAGTTCCTCTAATTCATCGATGAAACAAATATCGTTCGGACTCATAATATGAGTACCATTTTCATCTTCATAGATTGGATATTTATTATTACGCTCTGGGTCATATAAGAACATATTCTCTTCATATTTTTTCTTTTCAATGTCAAGATTACGTCCTTGATACTCAAAGTAGTTTCCTACTAATGAACGCTTCGATTGGAACATACAAGTCATACCGTGAATTTGTACTTCTAGTTCCACTTCAGCATTTTCTTTTAAATCAACAATTTCATCTAAGCTCAGCTCACGAGCTAATACAGCACGCTTCGCTCCTCTTTGTCCCCAGTAATTACAAGTGAACCAATTCGTTGCTGTCGTTTCTGTATTCCAGTGCAACTGCATATTTGGCGCTACTTCGCGAACAGCCATTAATACTGCTGGATCTCCGAAAACAATTGCATCTACATTTACTTCATTTAAAAATGAAACGTAATCTGTTAATTCTTCTACTTTATCGTTGTGGAACATAGCGTTCATTGCTACGTATACTTTCACACCATTTTCATGCGCAATCTTCACAGTTTGTTTTACATCTTCACGTGAAAACTCCCCTGCTAAACGTAAACCAAACTTTTGCTCACCGATCATTACCGCATCTGCTCCTGCTTTCGCAAGAAGTTCGATATCCGCCACCGCTCTTGGCGTTACTAACAATTCAGGTTTCTTCATACCTTGGTCACCCTCTCTTTTTACTAACAGCTACTCCATCACCAATTGGGAAAATCGTTGTATCATATCCTTCATGGTTCATAAGCCACTCATTGTACGTCTTAATACGACGGATTAAACCACGTGTACGTCTGTTTTCAATCTTCTCTTTTGTCGTTACAAGACCATGGTACATAACATTATCTGAAATAATTACGCCACCAGGATTTAATAACGGTTCATATAAGTCAAAAAAGCGACGATACTGTCCTTTTGCTGCATCAATAAAAATAACGTCAAATGTCCCGTGTTCTTTTACTTGTTCACCTGTCTCTAACGCATCACCGTAAATAACTGAAATACGATCTGTTACTGGGGAACGTTCTATATATTCAAGTGCTTTTTCATATCGCTCACGATTGCGCTCAACTGTCACAATACGTGAATTTGGAATAGCTTGCATCATACGAATACTAGAATAACCGATTGCTGTTCCAAGTTCTAAAATGCTTTTCGGTCCAATTAAACGTAAAAATTGCAGCATAAATTCCATTCCAAGTCGATCCATAATCGGCACATGATTTTCTGTTGCATATTCTTCCATTTCAAGAATTAATTTATCTTTCGGATCAATAAATGATAATAGGTACTCGTTAACTGCATCCTCCATAAATGGTCCTCCTTATTTACATGGAGAAGTGCCTCTATGACGTCTTTTCCCACATAGAATGCAATAAAAATACAAGCCAGCTTTACCCTTAGCTTGTACGTCCCGTTTTGATATTAAAAACGATTCTTCTGCCAGTTTTTAACCCGATATATTTTACCACAAAAAAGAGGGATGTGCGACTTTTTTCGCTATCCCTCCCCATTTCACTGTTTTTTCGTAATGTATTTTTGCTTTAATGCATTATGCTCTTCTAATGTTTTCGCATAGTACACTTCACCACTTGGTGCAGCTAAGAAATAATAATAATCTGTTTGCGCAGGTTCTAACGCAGCTTCCACTGAATGTTTACCAGAGTTTGCGATCGGCCCTACCGGCAATCCTTTTACAACATACGTATTGTACGGTGAGTTGACCTTTAAGTCTTCGTATAATACACGTTGTTTATGCTTTCCAAGTGCATATAATACCGTTGGATCCGTTTGAAGCGGCATACCTTTTGCTAAACGATTATAAAAGACACTAGCGATCTTTTGACGATCTGTAAAACCAGTTGCCTCTTCTTCAATAAGTGAAGATAATGTTAAAAGCTGATGAACATCCCAGTTCTTCGCTTTCATTTTCGCCTCATTTTGAACAATGATTGCATTTGTTTTCTCAAGCATCGGAATTACAATTTCTTCTAACGTTGTATCTTTCTTATAAAACGAATACGTTGCAGGATATAAATAACCTTCTAATGGGTATTTAATATTACTATCAAAGATTTTATCCGTTAATAACTTCGGATACTTTTGCTGCATTTTTTGAATAAATGCTTTATCGTTTAATTGACGCGTAACATCATCTTTATTCCACTTTAGTTCTGTCGCAATCGTTTCTGCAATTTCAGTTACTTGCGCCCCTTCTTTAATCGTCACTTTATAAAGAGCTGGACGATGCACGTTGCCAGATGACATTTGTTCGATCACATCTTCAGCATTCATTGAAGGGTTTAATAAATATGTACCTGCTTGTAAACTTTTCGATTTAGCCTTTGTATAAAAACTAAAAACTGTACCGTTTTTTACAGCGGCTTTTTCTTCTAAAATTTCTCCAATTTTACTTGTAGATGATCCTTTCGGAATTTCTACTTCAATCTCTTTTTTATTCCCGCTATCAACTGGTCCTAATGCGGATGAAATATACGCATAGACTGAACCACAAACTAAAAGCAGTGCAATAATCGAAAATAAAAAGATGCGTCTACGCTTCTTTTTCACTTGATTCTCTATCAAAACATTTCCTCCTTACTTAATTGTAGACCGTATGTACACCTTTCTATACAGCACGATGTAAAAACGCAACAAATTCACTTATCTTTTTTAATAGACACTTTATTTTTCTACAATCCGTCTCATTATACTACAAAGACTTACACAGTTTCGACAAAAAATCTTTCATTTTACATATAAATACAAAAAAAGATGGACTGTATGTCGTCCATCTTTTCAGTACCTATTATTCAGCTTCTTGCTCATCAGCAAGAGTGTTGAACATTTCTTGTACCATTTCCCACTCTTCTTCAGATTCGATTGGAAGTAAGCTTCCGCCCTCTTCTTCATTTTGCTCATAAGCCATTGCATCATAAATTGGATCTCCATCTTCGTCTACTTCACCGATTGGAGAGAAGACTACATATGATTTTTTACCAAATTTTTCAGCATCAAAAGTGAAAATAATTTCACATAAATGTTCGTTACCTTTTTCGTCTACAATTGTAATTTGATTTTCTTCCATTTTGGTCACCTCTTATTTACTATCTAAAAATCCTTGTAAGATTACGACTGCAGCCATCTTATCGATTACTTGTTTTCGCTTCTTACGACTTACATCAGCTGAAATGAGTAGACGTTCCGCTGCCATCGTTGACAAACGCTCGTCCCACATTACAACGTCTAATTGTAACAGCTCTCGTAGGTTTTCTGCAAATTGTTGGCACGCTTCACCACGTGGGCCAATTGTACCATTCATATTTTTAGGTAAACCTACTACTATTTTATCCACATTGTACTGCTTTACTAACTCAGAAATACGATCAAAACCAAAGTGACCTCGTTCTTCGTTAATCTTAATTGTTTCTAATCCTTGTGCTGTCCAGCCCATTTCGTCGCTAATTGCAACTCCGACTGTTTTTGTACCTACATCTAAACCTAATATCCGCATAAACTACTCCTCACGATGATGTTTCAAGTAAGACTTCACAAGCTCTTCAATAATCTCATCACGTTCAAGCTTGCGAACGATGCTACGTGCATCTTTATGGCGAGGTATATATGCTGGGTCTCCACTTAATAAATAACCGACGATTTGGTTAATCGGATTATAGCCTTTTTCTTGAAGTGCATCATACACAGTTAAAAGTACATCATTTACATGGACACTCTGTTTTTCATCTTGAATGCTAAACTTCATTGTTTTATCAAAACCGTCCATTTCAAGCACCTCACTTATATAGTAAGTATAGGGAGAAGAACTTCTCCTCTCCCTACCATTGTACACTACTATCTCTTTATTTTGAAACAGATTTAACGTACTCTTGTACAAATGCTAAAGCTTCTTCGACTTGAGCTGGGTTTTTACCGCCTGCTTGTGCCATATCAGGACGGCCACCACCGCCACCGCCGCAACGAGAAGCTACTTCTTTCACAAGTTTACCAGCATGGTAACCTTGGCCAATTAAGTCTTTCGTTACACCTGCTAGGATGTTTACTTTATCGTCATTAACAGACGCTAATACAACAACTGCTGACTCTAATTTATTTTTTAGATCATCCATCATCGTACGTAAGTTATTCATATCTGCAACATTTACTTTCGCTGCTAATACATTTACGCCATCAACTGTCATTACAGAATCAGTTAAGTTTCCAGCTTCGATATTGCTTAATTTCGCAGCAAGAGATTCGTTTTCTTTTTGAAGTTGTTTTACTTCAGCAAATAGACCATCAACTCTTGTTAAGATATCTTTCGGATTTGTTTTCATTTTTCCTGCTGCTTCTTTTAATAAACCTACTTGATCGTTCATTAATTCGTATGCAGACTTACCAGTTACTGCTTCAATACGACGAGTTCCTGCACCGATACCAGACTCAGCAACGATTTTGAAAATACCGATAGAAGCTGTATTATCAACGTGACAACCACCACAAAGCTCTAAGCTGTAATCGCCAACTTGTACAACGCGTACAACATCACCGTATTTTTCACCGAATAATGCCATTGCACCCATTTCTTTCGCTTCTTCGATTGCTTTTTGAGAAATCTCAACATCAATACTTTCCCAAATTTTCTCGTTTACCATACGCTCAATTTTTTCTAATTCGTCAGCTTGTACTTGACCGAAGTGAGAGAAGTCAAAGCGTAAACGCTCAGAAGTTACAAGAGAACCTGCTTGGTTAACGTGTGTTCCAAGTACATCTTTTAATGCTTGGTGTAGTAAATGAGTTGCTGTATGATTTTTCACAACGCTACTACGGTTTTTCGTATCGATAATAGCTTTCACAGCCGCATCTTTCGTTAATGTACCTTCTTCAACAACAACTTTGTGTAAGTTTTGACCATTTGGTGCTTTTTGCACGTCTTTTACAAGAACTTTCACGCCATCAGCAAGAAGGTAACCACGGTCTGCAATTTGTCCACCGCTCTCAGCATAGAATGGTGTTACATCAAGCATTAATTGTCCTTCTTCACCAGCTTGTAAGCTGTCTGTGTATTCGCCGTTTTTCACAAGTGCAACAACGTTACTTTCTGTTGCAACTGTACCGTAACCAACGAACTCACTCGCTACTTTAACTTCTCCAAGTACACCGCCTTGAACTTGCATTGAATCAACGTCTTGACGAGCAGCACGTGCACGCTCACGTTGTTTTTCCATTTCATTTTCGAAGCCTTCTTGGTCAACTGTCATACCAGCTTCTTCTGCATATTCTTCTGTTAATTCGATTGGGAAACCGTATGTGTCATATAGACGGAACGCATCTACTCCAGAAATAACAGTTGTTTTTTCTTCTTTTGCTTTTGTAATAACTTCAGCTAAAATTGCTTCACCATCATGAAGTGTTTCATGGAAACGCTCTTCTTCGTTTTTCACAACTTTCGCAATGAAATCTTGCTTTTCAAGTACTTCTGGATAGAAGTCTTTCATTACTTCTCCAACAACCGGTACTAATTCAAACATGAATGGACGGTTAATGTTTAATTTCTTCGAATAACGAACAGCGCGGCGTAATAAACGACGTAATACATAACCACGGCCTTCGTTAGAAGGAAGAGCACCGTCACCAACAGCAAATGTTACTGTACGGATATGGTCAGCAATTACTTTAAACGCCATATCTTTTTCTAAATCGCCATTACGATATTTCTCACCAGAAATTGATTCTGTTGCACCAATCATCGGCATGAATAGATCTGTATCAAAGTTCGTAGGCACATCTTGAACGATAGATGTCATACGTTCTAGACCCATCCCTGTATCAATATTTTTCTTAGGAAGTGGTGTATATGAACCATCTGGATTATGATTAAATTGAGAGAATACAAGGTTCCATACTTCTAAGTAACGCTCGTTTTCTCCGCCTGGATATAATTCTGGGTCACTAAAGTCATTACCGTAAGCTTCTCCGCGGTCATAGAAAATCTCTGTATTCGGTCCACTTGGTCCTTCACCGATATCCCAGAAGTTTTCTTCTAAGCGGATAATACGCTCTTTTGGAACGCCCATTTTCTCATTCCAAATTGTGAATGCTTCTTCATCTTCTGGATGGATTGTAACTGATAGTAATTCTTTATTGAATCCGATCCATTTGTCGCTCGTTAAGAATTCCCAAGCCCATGTAATTGCTTCTTCTTTGAAGTAATCACCGATTGAGAAGTTTCCTAACATTTCAAAGAATGTATGGTGACGAGCTGTTTTCCCTACGTTTTCAATATCGTTTGTACGAATTGATTTTTGAGCATTTGTAATACGTGGATTTTGTGGGATTACACGTCCATCAAAATATTTTTTTAATGTAGCTACACCACTATTAATCCACAGAAGAGATGGATCTTCATGTGGAACTAGTGATGCACTAGGTTCTACTGCATGTCCTTTTTCTTGGAAAAAGTCTAAAAACATTTGACGAATTTGTGCGCCTGTTAGTTGTTTCATTGTATTTTCCTCCTTAAATATAAAAAACTCCCGTCCCTATAAAAGGGACGAGAGTTAACTCGCGATACCACCCTAATTATGAATTGATTACAATAACAATCAATTCATCACCTCATGGTGCCGTAACGTGGCAAGACGGCAGTGATTAGCTGCTCTCAGGATTAGCTTTCTGTTACCCTTCATTTAAAGCTTCTTTCAGCCATATGGAAGCTTCTCTCTATAAATGGACTGTAACGTACTTGTTCCGTCATTGATTTAATGTATTATATGACTAAATATAATAGAATTCTCTTAAGTTTGTCAATGTAGATAATCATTTATATTGTATTAATCGCTTATTAATCATAGGTATTCTACTATTCATTCTTAACAGCCTTTTCATATATTATGCGTTTATTAATAAATTGGAATCTCCTTACAATAATTATTTATAAAAATTTCTAAATATTACTTTTTTTGCTACAATTAAATTATTGTTAATA
The DNA here is from genome assembly GCF_050312695.1 of Bacillus sp. AF62. Lineage (NCBI taxonomy): Bacteria > Bacillati > Bacillota > Bacilli > Caryophanales > Bacillaceae > Bacillus > Bacillus sp. AF62. Next base: position 153,186 of record NZ_JBNPJZ010000084.1, read on the forward strand.
AAATAAAGGAGCGATCACAATGACAACCTTACTTAACAAAGCTAAAAACATATTAGCGACTGACGAAACGATATTATTTTACACAGCATGTTCATTAGACATATTTATTTATCGTTCCGTCGCAAGGCCAGGATTGCTAATTTTAACGAACAAAAGGCTATTCTTTTACGGGCCAGATGTAAGTAAGAATCCAATATTTGAAGAGTACTCTTTCGCAAAAATTTCTAATCTAAAAGAACAAAAGCGTCTTTTCAACAATCAAATTGTATTTATGTATGATAACGAATGGAAAAAAATAAAACATATTCAAACAAATGATGTGAGCTCCCTCGTTCAAAAGATACACGAGCAGCTTTCTAAATAAATATATGATTAGCCCTCTATTTCTTACATAGAGGGCTTCTATACTTACACATTTTCTTTTTTCAAGAGAGGTCTCACATGAACAATGACAGTACGAATAACTGCTAAAATCGGAACCGATATTAGTAACCCTACAATACCAGCTACTTCCCCCCCAACTAGTAATGCAAGCATAATAATAACAGGATGCATACGAAGTGACTTACCAACAATGTAAGGCGATAAAATGTTACTTTCCACAAATTGCAAAATAGCAATCGTAATCCCCGCCTTAATAAGTAAACTCGTTGATACTGTTGCTGCAATCATTAACGTCGGGATCGCTCCTAAAATAGGACCAAAGTACGGGATTATATCCGTTACCCCAATAATAATGCCAAGCAATAATGGATATTTCATACCGATAAACCAAAAAGAAAGAGCTGATACTCCCCCTAATACTAAACAAACAAATAACTGTCCTCGAATATAACTTCCAAGTGACTTATCAATTTCTTTCGCAAGCATTTGCCCCGTACCTCGCCATTTACTTGGGACTAGTTTCCAAAAGACATGATAAAACTCACCATAATCTTTTAATATGTAAAATACAATGAACGGTATTAAGAAAATAATGAGCAATGAATCGAGTACACCACGAGCTGTACTCATCACTTTATTTAAAAGCGCTTGAATCTTCGTTTCCACACCCACAAAAAGTTGTTTCACCTTTTCATGAATGAACGAAGGGAAATTCGCTGTTTGTTCTGTAACGCCATCCATCCACGAATCGTACATCTTTGTAAACTGCGGAAATTGTTCATTAATCTCTTGTAACTGTTTAATAACGACTGGTGTTCCTTTATAAATCCCATAACCAATTCCGCCAAAGAAAAGAATATAAATGAGCAAAATGGCAAGTGTACGGGGCATCCCTTCCTTATGAATTTTTTCAATTAAAGGGTGCAATAAATACGCAATAAAACAGGCGATAAGAAACGGCGTAATTGCTACTTTAAATACAAAAATAATCGGTGCCCATAGTGGCTTAATTTTTAAAAAGACGAGCAAACAAAGAAAAACAAGTAACAATAATCCTAAACGATATATCCAAATGATTTTAAGATTCTTCACATGAAAAACCTCCTCCACCTTTATTTTGAAAATAAATGGGTTAGGTTATGTGTGAAACTTTTAAAATCTTTTCATACGGACCATACTGTTTTTTAAAGACGTACATATAAATAACATAACAAGGACAACCACCCCTGAGAATACAGCATGAAATAATGTAATCAGGAGGGCTAATTATGGTTTTGTTTATGCTTGGATTATCAGCACTTTTTATGATTCTTGAATGGATTTGTATCGGCTTTGGTATTTGGAAGGGGTTCTTTATTCGTTCCTCACGTAAAGAAAAAGCGAAGCAATTATGGCAGTATGGAATACTTGGCGTTGGCTGTTACGGTCTATCTTATCTTTTCTCAGAAATTGGACTTTTTTATTTGCATATGAGTGCATAAAAAAACTCCCTTGTCTATAAGGGAGTTTTTCACTTTATCGAAATGATTATAAGTAAGACTTAATCATCTTACGTGCTTTTTTCATATTGCGTTTTGAAAATACATCTTGCTTACGAGCATATTGATATGCTGCAGCTCCAACACCTAATGCGATTAATGAATTGCGTAGATTCAAAGTAAATCCCCCTTTTCGTTATCCGATCGTTCTTTCATTCTCATCAAATAAATCATCAAGAGAGCTTAATGAACCATCTTCCTCAACTTGATGCGTATGGATTTTCCCCTTTGAAACCGATAATTCGATATAACAATTCCAGCAATAAAATTGGTTGACACCTATTTTCCCAATGTCTTTCCCTTTGCAATTTGGACAAATGAACATATGGCTTTCATCTCCTTACAGTCTCCCAGATTCTATTCGCCATTATGTCCAAACCGCATTCATTTATACATTGCTGGAGCCTTTCAACGCTATGCGTTTGAAAGTTTCACTATATAATTTCACCTTGTTACATGAAATCATACGGTGAAATGTTTTCCACGTCCATTTCTTCGCCATTAACTGTGACCATCTGCACTTCTCCTTGTGATTCCTGCAAGCGACTAGCTAAAGTTGTTTGACGCATTGCATCATCAAGGCGATTTACACCAGATTGGAAAGCTACTTCCTCCCCGCAAATAATAAGGAACTTCTTACTTCTTGTAATGCCCGTGTAAATTAAATTACGGCGTAACATACGGTTGTAACTTTTCACAATCGGCATAATAACAATCGGAAATTCACTACCTTGTGATTTATGAATGGAACAACAATATGCATGTGTAATTTGATTTAAATCCGGCTTCGTATACGTTACCTCAATTCCATCAAATGAAACGATAATCATATCTTGTTGCTCAACGTTTTCTTTCGCATAAAACACCGAAACAATTTCTCCGATATCACCATTAAACACTTGGCTCTCCGGCTGATTAACAAGTTGCAGTACTTTATCGCCTCTTCGGTATACAACATCACCGTACTGGATTTCTTTACTCTTTTCCCTTTTCGGGTTAAAAACTTGTTGCAGCGCTTCGTTTAATACATTAATACCAGCAGGCCCGCGGTACATCGGTGCTAATACTTGAACATCCCTTGCACTAAAGCCTTTTGTTTTAGCGTTTTCGCAAACTTTTTTCACAACCTCAACAATTTGAGCCCCTGTACAGCTGATAAACGAACGATCTTTTTTATTTTGCGCTAAATCTGGCGGGAGTGTGCCGTCTTTGATCGCATGGGCAAGTTGAATAACAGATGAGCCTTCTGCTTGACGATAAATTTCAGTAAGCTTCACTGTCGGAACTGCACCTGCATTTAATAAATCTTTTAATACTTGTCCAGGTCCTACAGATGGCAACTGATCTTCATCACCTACAACGATAACTTGAATATTCGTTGGTAGCGACTTAAATAGCTGATTTGCGAGCCAAATATCAACCATTGAAAATTCATCGATAATAAGGAGCTTACCTTGGACAGGATCCGTTTCATTACGCTGGAAAGATCCTTCTGGCGTCCAGCCAAGCAAACGGTGAATTGTGCAAGCTGGAAGTCCTGTCGATTCACTCATCCGCTTCGCTGCTCTTCCTGTTGGAGCTGTTAATAGTATTGGAAATGGATTATCATCACTGTATTCATTCGGATTTAACGATAACCCGTGAAGTGACGCATACATTTCAACAATCCCTTTAATAACTGTTGTTTTCCCTGTTCCTGGTCCACCTGTCAATAACATCATCGGTTTATGAAGTGCCGTTTGAATTGCTTCTTGCTGAAACGGTGCATATTGTACATTCAACTGTTCTTCAATTTCACCTAATGTTTTTAACACTTCTGCTTCAGGAAATGAAGGTGTTTCCTCTTGATTCATCAATCGACGAATAGACTTTACAACACCTTTTTCAGAGTAGAATAAAGTTGCTAAATACACTCGTTCTTCTTCTATGATGACTTTCCCTTCACTTTGCATCGTTTCAATACAACCTATAATATCTTCTTCAGTCACTCTTCCTTCTTGATTGTTTAAAAGTGACATCGTTTCTCTTACAAGTTGATCTTTCCTCATATAAACGTGACCAAGTTGCAATGAGACATTCTCTAATGTGTAAAAACATCCCGCTCGTACACGGTCGTCGTGATTACCCGATATCCCTAACGCACGCCCTATATCATCCGCTCGTCCAAAACCAATCCCGTCCACTTCTTCAATAAGTTGATACGGATTATTACGAATCACTTCTAATGTCATCTCTTTATATTGCTGGTAAATCTTAATAGAAAGTTTCGTTCCAAAACCGTAACCATTTAAAAAGCTCATTACTTTTTCTAATCCTTGATGTTCAACAATTGTCTCATATATTTCCTGGGCCTTTTGTTTGTTAACAACACCATTTAACGCCTCAGGGTCATCCATAATTTTAGAAATAGCATGTTCCCCGAGATGATCCACAATTTTTTCGGCTGTACGCTTTCCTATCCCTTTAAATAAATCACTCGCTAAATATTGCACCATACCTGCTTTTGTTTGCGGCAATTCTTTTTTAAATGTTTCAACCATATATTGTTTTCCATACTTTGGATGGTCCTTAAAGTGACCTGTCAATGTAAACACTTCATCTTCATGCATGCGGGGAAAATGACCGTTTATCATTACTTTCTTTTCGTCATACGTTTCATTCGTTTCAATGACTTTCATACTGACAACGGAATAGAGGTTTTCTTCGTTGTGGAAAATGGTATGAAGAACTTGCGCTTTTATAAATTTTTTCTCTTCCTCAAACAAATCCATTGCATGTTGATTTCCCATCTTTCCTCTCCTTTCCGATATTTTCACTTTAATGAGCAGTACATCCCCCACCTTTTTAGATGAGGGATAACTACCCATTAAACTATATTTTTATCTTATTCAGCTTCTTGCTCTAATAAACGAACGCCATTACCAGCTAAAAAGTGATCTGGCTGAATTTCAGTTGCTTTCTTAAATAAAGCGAGAGCTTTCTCGTTATTTTCTTCAAATACGTAAGCAACACCTAAATTGTAATACGCATCTGCATGCTCTTCATCCATTTCTAATACCTTTTCAAAATAAGGTTTCGCCTCTTGAATATGTTCTAGTCGCGCAAAGCAAAGTCCGCACTGGAATACAGCTTCTACATCGTTTTCATCTAATTCTGTTGCTCTTTGTAAGAATGGTAGTGCAAGACGATCATTTCCAAGCTGTACATGTGTAATACCTAACATAAATGTTACATCAGCTGATTGTAATCCAGCTTGCATTGCTTGTTCGAATACAGCTTTCGCCTCAGTAAATTGCTCTTGGCCATAATATACGTTGCCTAAGCCATAATAAGCAGCTGCAGATTTATCATCTAACTCTAATGCACGTTTATAAAATAAAATCGCTCGCTCACTATCACCTAATACGTCTAATAAATTTGCAAAATTAATGTATCCAAGCGCATCTTTCGGATTTTCTTCAATTGCTTCTGTAAAATTTTTAGCCGCTTCTTCCCAATTTCCTTCTTGCATATATTGAATACCTGTTTCAAGTTTGTTTGACATGTCCTTCACCTCTACAACAAATTATAACAAAGAATGTATTTTCCAAGCGAACGAAAATTCGCTTTATGTAAAAGAAACCTCTAACCGCTAATCGGCAGAGGCTTCTCATTTATCCTAAATAATCCAATTTCTTACCACTACGGTATACTTCATCAATTGTAGCACCGCCTAAGCACTCATCTCCATCATAGAAAACGACTGCTTGTCCTGGTGTAATTGCACGAATTGGCTCATCACAAAGAATACGAACTGTATTTTCATCAACGATTTGAACCGTTACTTTATTGTCTTCTTGACGATAACGGAATTTCGCCGTGCACTTAAATTCTGTTTCTTTTTCTTTGTTACTTACCCATCCTACATTCGTAGCAATAACTTCATCACCATATAGAAGTTCGTTATGGAATCCTTGATCAACATATAAAATGTTTTCTTTTAGATTTTTTCCAACAGCAAACCATGGATCACCATTACCACCAATTCCAAGACCATGACGTTGTCCAATTGTATAATACATTAAACCGTCATGCTTCCCTTTCACTTCACCAGATAATGTTTGCATTACACCTGGTTGTGCTGGTAAGTAGTTACTTAAGAAATCTTTAAAGTTACGCTCACCAATGAAGCAAATACCTGTACTATCTTTTTTCGCCGCTGTCGCTAAGCCAGCTTCTTTCGCCATTTCACGAATTTGTGGTTTCTTCAGTTCACCTAACGGGAACATTGTTTTTGATAATTGCTCTTGGCTTAATTGATTTAAGAAGTATGTTTGATCTTTATTGTCATCAACGCCGCGAAGCATTTTATATTCGCCGTCCATATAAGCAACGCGTGCATAATGACCTGTTGCTACATAATCGGCACCAAGCGCAATTGCATGCTCTAAAAATGCTTTAAATTTAATTTCTTTATTACACATTACATCTGGGTTTGGTGTACGACCAGCTCGGTACTCATCTAAGAAGTACGTAAATACTTTATCCCAGTATTGTTTTTCAAAGTTTACTGCATAATACGGAATACCAATTTGGTTACACACTTCAATTACATCATTGTAATCTTCTGTTGCTGTGCAGACACCATTCTCATCTGTATCATCCCAGTTTTTCATAAAAATTCCGATTACATCATAACCTTGCTCTTTTAATAAAAGTGCTGCTACAGATGAATCGACGCCACCGGACATTCCGATGACAACGCGTGTTTCGTGAGGTAGTTTGTTCATCATGTCACCTCCCATGCTAATTTTGTGTTAATCGCTTCACGATTTTCACTGTTTCGTACGCCGCTTTTTCAATTTGCTCTTTCGTATTTCCAAGTCCAAAACTAAAGCGTACGGATGAACGTATTTGATCGGAATCTTTTCCAAACATCGCTACTAATACATGTGATGGATCAATCGAACCAGCTGTACAAGCAGAACCACTTGATACTGCAATGCCAGCTAGGTCTAAGTTCACAAGAAACGGTTCAATGTTCATTCCTGTAAAACTTACATTAAGTACATGCGGTAAGCGATGTTCTAAGTTTCCGTTTACCTCGAAAGTAATGCCTTCATTTTTGAAGACAGATACCATTATATCTTTAAACTCTTCATATTGGGCATTTTTTTGCTCACGAGTTTTTTCAGCTATAAGAATTGCATGCTGAAGCCCAGCAATACTAGGCACATTTTCCGTACCAGCACGGCGTTTTCTTTCTTGCTCTCCACCTATTAATAACGGCTCAAATTTCACATTTGCACCAGCGAATAAGAACCCTACACCTTTTGGCCCATTAATTTTATGAGCTGAAATTGATAATAAATCAATACCAAACTCTTTCACGTCAATTTCTACTAAACCGTAAGCTTGTACCGCATCTGTATGGAAATAAGCTTGATGCTCTTTTAGCAACTTTCCTATTTCCACAATTGGTTGCATTGTCCCTACTTCATTATTCCCAAACATAACAGATACAAGAATCGTCTCTTCTGTTAATGCCTTTTGTATGTCAGAAACTTGAATGCGTCCTGTTTCATCGACAGGTAAATATGTCACTTCAAACCCTTCACGCTCTAACAATTCGCACGTATGCAAAATCGCATGATGTTCAATTTGCGTCGTTATTATGTGGTTACCTTTATGACGGTTCGCACGTGCTACACCTATAAGCGCTAAATTATCAGCTTCTGTACCACCACTCGTAAATATAATTTCATTCGGATTCGCATGAATGCTGCGTGCACACACTCGTCTCGCCTCATCTACTGTGTGACGAGTTTGACGTCCATAAAAGTGAATACTAGACGGGTTCCCGAATATTTCTGTCATATATGGAATCATCTTTTCGACCACTTCTGGGTGAGTCGGAGATGTCGCAGCATGATCTAAGTAAATGCGTTCCATTAAATCTCCTTCTTTCCAAATCGTTTCACAAGGAATTAAATGTAAAACATATAGCCCCCGTGATTTTCTTCCTCATAACGTACTAAATCTTCTAACGTTGTACTATCTAACACTTCTTGCACGGCATCACGAACACGCATCCATAACTGGCGCTGTGCTGGCTCTTCTTCTTCTATCATTTCTACAACACTAATCGGTCCCTCTAATACACGGATTACATCCCCAGCTGTAATGTTAGCCGGTTGATCAGATAATACATATCCGCCATATGCCCCGCGCGTACTCTTTACAAGACGAGCGTTACGAAGTGGTGAAATTAATTGCTCTAAGTAATGCTCGGATAAGTCATGCGCCTGCGCAATTGATTTTAATGAAATTGGACCTTCACCAAACTTTTTTGCAAGATCAATCATAATTGTTAAGCCATAGCGGCCTTTTGTTGAAATCTTCATCTATTTTGCACCTCTTTTCAAATTTTCACTTCTATTGGTTATATCTTATTTATAAAAAGAACACAATTTAAAATCCTATGAAATTATAGCATAATATAGTATTATAAGAAATTTCAACTTGTGTATCAAAATGATAACATAAAATCACATTGAAAAACTCGGAAATTATTACAATTGAAAGAAAAATGAAAATATTCATCTTCATTTTCCCATAAAACAGTATCCTATTTCAAATTTCGTAGAAAAAAATGATACGATAGAACGAGATTATATATTAAGGGAGACGGTCTAAATGAAACAACCACTCGCACATCGAATGCGCCCTACAAATATTCAAGAAATTATTGGGCAACAACATTTAGTTGGTGAAGGAAAGATTTTATGGCGAATGGTCCAAGCAAATCATTTTCAATCTATGATTTTATACGGTCCTCCAGGTACAGGAAAAACATCCATTGCCAGTGCAATTGCAGGAAGTACCGGTACCCCGTTTCGTCTATTAAACGCTGTTACTCACAATAAAAAAGATATGGAAGTTGTCGTACAAGAAGCAAAGATGCATCGACACCTCGTTTTAATTTTAGATGAAGTTCACCGTCTAGATAAAGCAAAGCAAGACTTTCTATTACCTCACTTAGAAAGCGGACTTCTTACTTTAATTGGTGCAACGACAAGTAATCCATTCCATGCAATAAACTCCGCTATTCGAAGCAGGTGTCAAATTTTCGAATTACACGCACTAACAGAAGATGATATTTTAATTGGGTTAAAAAGAGCTTTAGAAGATAAAGAAAAAGGCCTTGGAGAATATGCTGTAACGGTAACAGATGAAGCACTACATCATTTTGCAAATGCCTCTGGTGGTGATATGCGTTCCGCTTATAACGCACTTGAACTTGCTGTATTATCTAGCTTTACTACAGACGATCAAGCGGCTGAAATCACACTCGAGATTGCAGAAGAATGCTTACAAAAGAAGAGCTTCGTTCACGACAAAGGCGGCGATGCTCATTATGACGTATTATCAGCATTTCAAAAATCAGTACGCGGAAGTGATGTAAATGCAGCGCTCCATTATTTAGCACGCCTTATTGAAGCAGGTGATTTACAAAGTATTGGCAGACGCCTTCTTATTATGGCTTATGAAGATATTGGACTTGCTAGCCCACAAGCTGGACCGCGTACACTAGCTGCAATTGAATCAGCTGAACGAGTTGGATTCCCAGAAGCACGCATCCCACTTGCAAATGCCGTTATAGAGCTATGCTTATCACCAAAATCAAATTCAGCTTATAAAGCACTTGATGCTGCATTACACGATTTACGCAACGGTCAAACAGGTGACATTCCAAGCCATTTAAAAGATAGTCATTACAAAGGCGCAGAATCACTCGGAAGAGGCATTGGATATTTATATCCACACGACCATCCAAATGGCTGGGTAAGGCAACAATACTTACCTGATAAAATAAAAAACAAGCAATATTATAAACCGAAAACGACAGGGAAATTTGAGCAAGCACTTTCTACTGTTTATGAAAGATTACAAACTTCGAATAAAACGAAAAATAAAGGGTAACATAAACGAAAACGTCACCATTATGGAGGCTTCGCTTATGAAAACACGTCAAGATGCATGGACAAAAGAAGATGATCTCCTTTTAGCAGAAACTGTTTTGCGACATATTCGCAGCGGAAGTACACAAATAAAAGCGTTTGATGAAGTTGGCGACGCTTTAAACCGCACTTCCGCAGCTTGTGGTTTTAGATGGAATGCTGAAGTAAGACCGAATTACGAAGATGCGGTGCAGCTTGCAAAAAAACAACGTAAAGAATTAAAACGTTCTGAAGCTAATATAGAAAAAGATCGGTTCACGAAAACGAAACAACTCGTAATTGACGCCGATTTTTCAGAAGATATTACGCCAAGTAAACAAGATCTTACAATGCAAAATGTCATTTCATTTTTACAAAATTTAGAACATAACAATCCTTCACTTGCAAAGTTGCAAACTGAAAATGATGTATTACAAGCTCAGCTCACTTCTCTGCAAAAAACGAATCATGAACTTGAAACGAAATTAGCGGTACTCACAAAAAAACAACAAGCAATCGAAGAAGATTACGCGATGCTTGTTCGAATTATGGATCGCGCTCGAAAACTTGTTTCGGTTGAAGAACAAGAAGAACATATTGCTCCCATTTTCAAAACAGATCAAAATGGAAATTTAGATATTATATATTCTGCAGAGAATTAAAAACAAGGATGTCACTTTTTTGACTAAGTGACATCCTTGTTTGTTTTCGATAAACCATATATACATGTCGGTAAATGAAATTATATTAACGGTTTTTCAAATATATCTATCACAACTTGCAATATATCAACGGTTTTTCGAATATATCTATCACAACTTGCAATATATCAACGATTTTTCAAATATATCTATCACAACTTGCAATATATCAACGATTCAACAAAGGATATCGATTTAACGACAAAGATTGACAATAACATTCCTCCTTGTCATACAAGGAAACTCCTAAAATGGATTAGATATTTTTTACTAAAATGTTATTATAAACATATACCTTTTAAAGGGAGATGGTTGCTATTTCATTAATAATCTTCAAAATAACTCTTGGCCTTCTCGTCCTGACTTTAGCTCTTTTCACCATTAACAGTCTAAAAAAGACATCCGCCTATAAATCAGATAAATATGATTATTACTTACTAACCTTACTTACATTTGAACTAGTAGTGATGCAAATATCCATATTTCTTTAATATATATAAAAAAGCATATATCCAAAATGGATATATGCTTTTCTTTTATTCTTGCCCTACACGTTTCACTTCTACATTTTTAATACGTTCACGTACAACGTGACTTGCCATAATTAAGCCTGCCACAGATGGTACGAATGCATTTGATGAAGGCGGTAATTTCGCTTTACGAATTTTTGCATTCTCGTCTGGTACGATTTCTTTACGTACTTCTTCACGAATTACGATTGGGTTTTCGTCAGAGAAGACAACTTTTACACCTTTTTTAATACCCTCTTTACGAAGCTTCGTACGAATTACTTTCGCAATTGGATCTGTATGTGTTTTAGAAATGTCCGCAATACGGAAACGAGTTGGGTCCATTTTATTTGCTGCACCCATACATGAGATAATTTTAATTTTACGACGTAAACATTGTTTAATTAAATGGATTTTGAACGTAATCGTATCAGATGCATCCACTACGAAATCTAAACCGTGTTTAAAGAACTCTTCATATGTTTCATCTGTATAAAACATTTCTAATCCAATTACTTCACATTCCGGATTAATGTCTGCAATACGCTCTTTCATTAATTCTACTTTTGAACGTCCTACAGTAGATACTAAAGCGTGAATTTGACGGTTTACGTTTGTAATATCTACAACGTCTTTATCAACTAATACGAGACGTCCTACTCCAGAACGCGCTAACGCTTCAGCTGAAAATGAACCTACGCCGCCAATTCCTAAAATACCGACTGTACTATTTTTTAATATTTCAAGTCCTTCTTTACCGAAGGCTAATTCATTACGTGAAAATTGATGTAACATTCAGCTCTACACTCCTATTACAAAAATGGTCTACCATGTATTCTAGCGTTTTTCCGACTATTTGTATAGAAAAAGTTATAGAATTCCTAAAAATACATATTTCGATAATGAAAACATATTGTAAACCGGGATTTTGTTTCTTCTTTTAATTATCCATTAAAAAAGTCTAGATGGTTATAGTATAACCATCTAGACCCTATTCTTACTTTTCTTCTTTTAAGCTTAATTTTAAGTTTAACTCTTCAAGCTGTGCTTCTGCAACTGGGCTTGGAGCTTCTGTTAATAAGCAGCTTGCGCTTGCTGTTTTTGGGAATGCAATTGTATCACGAAGGTTCGTACGGCCTGCAAGTAACATAACAAGACGATCTAAACCTAATGCGATTCCGCCGTGTGGTGGTGTACCGTATTCGAATGCTTCTAATAAGAATCCGAATTGCTCTTGCGCTTCTTCTTGTGAGAATCCAAGTGCTTTGAACATTTTTTCTTGTACGTCACGCTCATAAATACGAAGTGATCCACCACCAAGCTCATAACCGTTTAATACAAGGTCATATGCTTGTGCACGTGCTTTTTCTGGTGCTGTTTCTAGTAGCTCAACGTCTTCACGGAATGGCATTGTGAATGGATGGTGAGCTGCGAAATAACGATCTGCATCTTCATCGTACTCAAGAAGTGGCCAATCCGTTACCCATAGGAAGTTAAATTTACTTTCGTCAATTAACTCAAGCTCTTTACCTAGACGTAAACGAAGTGCGCCTAAGCTATCTGCAACAACGCTCTTCTTATCTGCTACGAATAGTAATAAGTCGCCAGCAGTAGCTTCTAATGTACTCATTAACACGTTTGCATCTTCTTCACCGAAGAATTTCGCAATCGGTCCTTTTAAGCCGTCTTCTTCAACTTTAAGCCAAGCTAGACCTTTTGCACCGTATACTTTCACGAATTCAGTTAATGCATCGATGTCTTTACGAGAGTATTTACTTGCAGCACCTTTTGCATTAATTGCTTTTACTTGTCCGCCGCTTTCTACAGCACTTGTAAACACTTTAAAGCCACAACCTGCTGCAAACTCAGATAAGTCTGTTAGTTCCATTTCAAAGCGTGTATCTGGCTTATCAGAACCGTAGCGAGCCATTGCATCAGCATATTTCATACGAGGGAATGGTGCACTAACTTCTACACCTTTTGCATCCTTCATAACTTTCGTCATCATACGCTCCATCATTTCTAAAATCTCATCTTGTGTTAAGAATGAAGCTTCAATATCGATTTGCGTGAATTCTGGTTGACGATCTGCACGTAAATCTTCGTCACGGAAACAACGTGCTACTTGATAGTAACGCTCAAATCCGCCGACCATAAGAAGCTGTTTAAATAACTGTGGTGACTGTGGTAATGCATAGAATTCACCGTCATGTACACGACTTGGTACTAAATAGTCACGAGCTCCTTCTGGCGTACTTTTCGTTAAAATTGGTGTTTCTACTTCTAAGAACTCTTCTGTATCTAAGAAGTTACGAATTGTTTTTGTTACGTCGTGACGCATTTTGAATGTGTTGAACATTACAGGACGACGTAAGTCTAAATAACGATATTTTAAACGCACATCTTCTGATGCATCTGTATCATCAGCAATGATAATTGGTGTTGTTTTCGCTGCATTTAGTACATTTACTTTTGTTGCTTGTACTTCAATACGACCAGTTGCCATATTGTCATTAATTGCGCCTTCACCACGTTCAACAACTGTACCTTCTATGTGTAATACGTATTCGCTACGAATTGTTTCTGCTACTTCTAACGCTTCTTTTGATGTTTCTGGGTTAAATACAACTTGTACGATACCTGTACGGTCACGTAAATCGATAAAGATTAATCCACCTAAGTCACGGCGTTTTTGTACCCAACCTTTTAATTGAACTGTTTGTCCAACAGCTTCTACTGTTACTTTTCCACATGCATGTGTTCTTTCAGCCACTGTAAGTTCCCCCTATATTAATTTCTCTGCTACGTATGAAGCAAATACATCTAAAGCTACTTCTTCTTGTTCACCTGTTGCCATATCTTTTAAGTTAATGATGCCTTTATCTAGCTCATCTTCTCCTAATACAGCTACAAATTTCGCCTTTAGACGATCTGCTGATTTAAATTGTGCTTTCATTTTGCGATCTAAATAATCTTTTTCAACCGACAATCCAGCTTTACGAAGATCGAATGCCACTTTTGCAGCATGGTCTTTCGCTTTTTCACCAAGCGCTACAACGTAACAATCAATGCTATGTTCAAGTGGTAATTCAATGTTTTCAGCTTTTAGCGCCATAATTAAACGTTCAATACTCATTGCAAAACCGATACCTGGCATTTCTGGTCCACCGATTTCTTGTACAAGTCCGTTATAACGGCCACCACCGCTTAATGTAGTGATCGCACCGAAACCTTCTGCCTCACTCATAATTTCAAAAACAGTATGTTGATAGTAGTCTAAACCACGCACTAAGTTCGGATCTTTTTCAAATGGAACATCCATCATCGTTAATAGTTCTTGTACTTTGTCGTAGTATACTGCTGAATCTTCGTTTAAGTATTCTGTAATAGATGGAGCTGTTGCCATTAATTCATGGTTACGGTCCTTCTTACAGTCTAAAATTCGAAGTGGGTTCTTTTCTAAGCGAGATTGACAGTCAGAGCAGAATTCGCCGATACGTGGCTCAAAGTGTGCGATTAATGCATCACGGTGTGCTTGACGACTCGCTGCGTCACCTAAACTGTTTAATACAACTTTAATATTTTTTAAGCCCATGCCGCGGTAAAATTCAACAGCAAGTGCAATTACTTCTGCATCAATTGCAGGGTCATTACTGCCGATTGCTTCGATACCGAATTGTACGAATTGACGATAGCGACCTGCTTGTGGTCTTTCATAACGGAACATTTGACCGATATAGTATAATTTCGTTGGTTGTGTTGCATCACCAAACATTTTATTTTCAACGTAAGAACGTACAACAGGTGCAGTACCTTCTGGACGTAATGTTAAGCTACGCTCTCCACGATCTTGGAATGAGTACATTTCTTTTTGTACGATATCTGTCGTATCACCAACACCGCGTAAAAATAGCTCAGTGTGCTCAAAAATTGGTGTACGAATTTCTTTATAATTGTAACGACGGCAAATTTCGCGTGCTTGCCCTTCGATATACTGCCATAACTCAACAGTGCCTGGAAGAATATCTTGCGTTCCGCGTGGGATTTGAATAGACATATTCAGTTCCTCCTCAAATTGTTTTAATCTTAATAAAAATAAAAAAACTCCCGCCTCTACTGTTTAAACAGTAGGGACGAGAGTATTATACCCGTGGTGCCACCCTAATTGAAGCACGTATGCTTCCACTTTTTTAATAACGCTTAAATATGCGTTCATCCCTACTAAGCATATATGCCGTTCAAGTTGAAACCTCTAGAGTGTCATTCAATCAGTCATCATGCAGAAATGTTTTCAGCCTAAGACATTCCTTCTCTTTCCATGTGTATCTCATTTACTCTTCTCTATCAACGGTTATATTCATATGTAAATATAAAATTACTATACGTTTGTTAAGTAGGATTGTCAAGTGCTCTAAGAACGTTCAATCTGCTTCTTTAAACGCTTTACATCTTGAAGAGAAATCCCAAACTCGGAAGCAAGCTCCATTGAAGTATTATTTTGCTCTTTTGAAATAAAATCATGAAAATTCACGTTAAACAGTTGATTTGCACCATTTGTAACAGAATGCCCTTTTTCATTCATACGCATACGTATATCCCTCACATTCAATATGGATGTTTTACTTTTTATTGTTCCATATTGATGAGAGAGTTATACATAACCGAAACTGCTATTGATTCCAAATAAATGAACAAAACATACAACAATGTATAAAAAAGAGAGGATTATATAACCCTCTCTTTTTTATCAACACTATTTACTTTCTACAATTAAGGTCACCGGACCATCATTGATCAAAGAAACGTCCATCATTGCTCCAAACTTTCCTGTTTCCACATGTAATCCTTGTTTACGAACTTCTTCATTAAAGAAATCGTATAAACGCTCTGCATAGTCAGGTTTCGCAGCATCCATAAAGTTTGGACGTCTGCCCTTGCGGCAATCTCCGTATAATGTGAATTGCGAAATAGATAGAACTTGTCCTTCTACATCAAGTACAGAATGATTCATCTTTCCGCTCTCATCTTCAAAAATACGTAAGTTTGCAATTTTTTCCGCAATGTAAGTTGCATCTTTTTCTGTATCTTCGTGTGTAATGCCAACTAGTAATGTTAAACCGAACGGAATTTGTCCTACGATCTCACCGTCTACTGTGACAGACGCTTTCTTTGATCGTTGTAAAACAACTCTCATCTTTCTACACTCCCTATTAATGCATCATGCGTCGTACTGCATAAATTTCTGGAACGCGTTTAATGCGTTCTACTACTTTTTTCAAGTGTTGTAAGTTACGAATCGAGATTGACATATTAATTGTTGCCATTTTATTACGGTCACTTCTACCAGAAACAGCTGAAATGTACGTTTTCGTCTCTGTAACAGCTTGCAGTACTTCATTTAATAAACCACGGCGATCGTAACCCGAAATTTCAATATCAACGTTATACTCAATTTCTTTTTCAGGGCTACCTTCCCACTCTACTTCTAATAAACGTTCTACAGCTTCTTCTGTATGAACGTTTACACAATCACGGCGGTGAATCGATACACCTCGGCCTTTCGTAATATATCCAACGATATCATCGCCTGGAACTGGGTTACAGCATTTCGATAAACGGATTAATAAATTATCAGCACCGCTTACCTTTACACCAGAATCCCATTTTCGAATTTTCATCGGTTTACGAACTTCTTTAACTTCAACAATTTCTTCTTCTTCGCGTTGTTTGCGGAACTTGTCCGTTAGTCGCGTAACAATTTGCGAAGCTGTAATTCCGCTATATCCAACTGCTGCAAACATATCTTCTTCATTTGCAAAGTTAAATTTCTCAGCGACGCGTTTTAAGTTATCAGGCGCTAATACTTCTTTCATCTCATACTCTAGACCACGTACTTCCTTTTCAACAAGTTCACGGCCTTTTTCAATATTTTCGTCTCTACGTTGTTTCTTAAAGAATTGACGAATTTTATTTTTTGCATGAGATGTTTGAGCAAGTTTTACCCAATCTTGACTTGGGCCATATGAATGTTTCGACGTTAAAATTTCAATGATGTCGCCTGTTTTTAATTTATAATCCAACGTCACCATTTTACCGTTTACTTTTGCACCAATTGTTTTATTCCCAATTTCCGAATGGACACGATACGCGAAATCAATCGGAACCGATCCAAGTGGTAATTCCATTACATCGCCTTTCGGTGTAAAGACGAATACCATGTCAGAAAATAAATCAATTTTTAATGACTCCATAAATTCTTCTGCATTAGAAGCTTCATTTTGCCATTCTAATATTTGACGGAACCATGTGAGTTTCTTCTCTAATGTACCTGTTGTTTCTGCTGTTTTTCCTTCTTTGTACGCCCAGTGTGCCGCGATCCCGAATTCTGCAATTTCGTGCATTTCTTTCGTACGAATTTGCACTTCAAGTGGATCACCTTTTGGTCCAATTACAGTCGTATGAAGAGATTGATATAGATTTGCTTTTGGCATTGCAATATAATCTTTAAAACGACCTGGCATCGGCTTCCAGCACGTATGAATAATTCCAAGCACCGCATAACAATCTTTAATACTATTTACAACGACACGTACAGCTAATAAATCGTAAATTTCATTGAACTGCTTATTTTGCAGTGCCATTTTACGATAAATACTGTAAATATGTTTCGGTCTTCCAGAAATCTCAGGTTGAATTGCAACTTCTTTTAATTTCTCACGAATACCAGTCATTACTTCGTCTAAGTATTCTTCACGTTCTGCACGTTTACGCTTCATTAAATTTACAATACGATAATATTGTTGGGGATTTAAATAGCGAAGTGACGTATCCTCTAGCTCCCATTTAATAGTACTAATTCCGAGTCTATGTGCTAAAGGTGCAAAGATTTCTAACGTTTCATTCGCTATGCGACGCTGCTTCTCTTGAGGCAAATGTTTCAATGTACGCATGTTATGAAGACGATCAGCTAGTTTAATTAAAATAACTCGAATGTCTTGAGCCATTGCAATAAACATTTTGCGATGGTTTTCTGCTTGTTGTTGTTCGTGAGATTTATATTTAATCTTCCCAAGCTTTGTAACACCATCAACAAGCATAGCAATTTCTTTGTTAAATTCCCGTTCAATATCTTCTAACGTAATCTCTGTATCTTCCACTACATCATGTAAGAAACCTGCTGATACCGTAGCTGGATCCATGTGTAAATCAACTAAAATACCTGCAACTTGAATCGGATGAATAATATACGGTTCACCCGATTTTCTATATTGTTCGCTATGCGCATCACGTGCATATTCATAAGCACGTGCCACTAGCTCAATATCTTCATCCGCTAAATATTGACTTGCTTTCTCGAGTACCTGTTCAGCTGTTAGTACCTGCTCATTTGCCATCGAATCACCTTTTATTGAAAATTGACTTTATCTTTATTTAATAGAATAAATTATATTCTATCATTATAACCCAATGATTGTGAATTGTGAAAAGGAAAAGATTTTACTGACATTTCACCATGATTTTTTGTTCAATTATACAAAAGTACCCGCTCCTCTCCAAGAGATTCACGGGTACTTTTTATCACCGTAGTTTTACCTATATAGTGATTAGTATTTTTCTAATACTAATACATCGTAACCATCTAACATTTTACGACCATCTAAGTAAGTAAGCTCTACTAAGAATGCAATCCCTGCTACAACTCCGCCTAGCTCTTCAACTAACTTAATTGTCGCTTCGATTGTTCCACCTGTAGCTAATAGATCATCTGTAATTAATACGCGTTGACCTGGCTTAATTGCATCTTTATGGATTGTTAAAACATCTTTACCATATTCTTTACCGTAGTCAACAGTAATTACTTCACGTGGTAATTTTCCTAATTTACGAACTGGTGCAAATCCTACTTCTAACGCATAAGAAACTGGGCAACCGATAATGAAACCACGAGCTTCTGGTCCTACTACAACATCGATATCTCTTTCTTTTGCGTATTCAACGATTGCATCTGTTGCTGCTTTGTATGCTTTACCATCATTCATTAAAGGTGTAATGTCTTTAAACACAATACCTTCTTTCGGATAATCCGGTACAATTGCGATATGTTGCTTGAAATCCATATTTCTGAATCCTCCTCAGATCTAAAAGGTTTGTAAATACAAATCCTTTACCCTAACTGTTCTACTTCTTTATGATTACGAATCGTTTCAAACCATGTATATAGTTGCTGATATGTGCTATAAACCAATTCTTTTTCTAATTGTAAGTGGTTCATTTTCTCACGATATGTGTTCGATTCAATTAAATCACGCTTTTGTTTTTTGTCTGCCATAAAAATGACGCCATCTTTTATTGTAACAAATTCTAACTCAAAAAACACCTGTGTCATGAAATTTACTGTATCTTTTGACCAACCTTTATGACGACATAGTTGTTCTCCATATTGTCTTAAAGAAAATGGTGTTTTTTGGCTTAAGAAAGAATAGTACCATTTAAAGTGTTCTCTCGTCGGAACTGTACTAAATAAGTGGTTATTCTCTTGATAAAATAGCGTATAAATTCGCGCTGGGAATCCTACTTTAAATAGCTCACTTAATTCATCTGTTCCTTTTGGTAAATCAAGTAACACGATATATTGATCATCTAAATGCGTTACTTCTGAAGCATGCATGAGCTTTTCTTTATAGCTCTCTAAAGAAAATTTATTCAATACCTCTTCAGAAAAATACACCATTGTTATTTTTTCTTTCGGAAGTTCTGCTAAATTTGCTTCTGCATTACGCATACTACGCCAATCAAATAATTGCCACGCCTCTACAGCAATATCTTGTACCATTAATTGTGGCTTCTTAAAATTATTCCATTCATTGATGGATGCTTCTCCTATTACAGATACTTTTGCAACTGGAGAGATTTCTTTCGCATATGCACCAAAACCAAATCCAATTGTATCCAGTGTTGCTTGTCCATCACGAAGAGCCATTTTTAAATGAGAGCCATCTGATCCGATCGCGCGAATACTTTCTAACTCTGCATCTTTCACTGCAATACGTGGTTTCGGATTTCCAACACCAAACGGGGCTAGTTTTTGCATATCTTCAATTGCCGCTAGTGTTACATCCTCTACTTTACAAAAAACATCAACTGCTGTAATTGGAATAAAATCTTCTTCTGTTAAAATTGCATCTGCTTGTTCATTTAAGCGGCGACGTAATTCATCTACATCATTCATATGTAGCGTCATTCCCGCTGCCATCGGATGCCCTCCAAATTGTGGCAATAACTCTCTACAATCTGATAAATTTGCAAACAAATCAAATCCTGCAATACTACGCGCTGAGCCTTTTGCTGTTTCTTTTATAGGATCAATGCATAATACAATAGTCGGACGATAAAAACGTTCAACTAATTTAGAAGCGACAATCCCAATTACACCCGGATTCCAACCTTCTTTTGCAAGTACTAATACTTTGTTTTCTTCTGGCGGAAAGTTATTTTCAACTTCAGCGATAGCCTCTTCTGTAATTTGCTTTACAATATCTTTTCGCAGTTTGTTCAGCTCATCAATTTCTTCGGCCAACTCTTTCGCTTCCTCAGGATCATCTGATAATAAAAGGTGTACAGCCGGCGTTGCATCTTCTAAACGCCCGACCGCATTAATACGCGGTGCAATTGAGAAGCCAATACTCTCTTCTGTAATTTCACTTTGCGAAACGTTAGCAACTTTAAACAATGCCTTTAAACCAATATTTTTCGTCATACGCATATGTTTTAAACCGCGTTTCACTAGCAACCTATTTTCACCATGAAGTGACACTAAATCGGCTACTGTACCGATTACTGCAATCTCTAATAAATGTTCTGGTACACGGCCTAATAGTGCATGCGCAACTTTAAACGCAACACCTACACCAGCTAAATAGTGAAACGGATATACACCGCCATCTAATTTCGGATGTATAATCGCAAGTGCTTCTGGCAATTCTGGCGGTGGCTCATGGTGATCTGTAATAATTAGATCTATTCCAAGCTCTTTCGCTACATTCGCTTCATGTACTGCTGCGATGCCAGTGTCGACAGTAATAATCAGTGAGAACCCTGCGCTATGCGCCCAACGAAACGCTTCTTCGTTCGGCCCATACCCTTCTGTAAAACGATTTGGAATATAAAATTCTACTTCTGCACCTAATTCTTGAAGAGCAAGATATAACACAGTTGTACTACTTACTCCGTCTGCATCGTAATCACCAAATATTAATATTTGTTCTCCATTTTGAATCGCCTTATTTACACGTTCTACCGTTCTATCCATTCCTTCTAATAAAAATGGATCATGAAATTCTTGATTTTCTGTATTTAAAAAATCTAAAATCTTATCTTCTGTATCTAGTCCTCTACCGAGGAATAATGAAACGACAAGTGGCGATAACTGTAATTTACTTGCTAATTCACTCACTCGTTCGTCATTATATTCTTTTTCTTTCCAACGCGTCTTCGGTTGTAACACGAAATCACCCCTTAACCTGTTCATTATACAAGACAGATTAAGGGGTGACAATATAATGCAAACTACGATGCAATATCTATATACTAAAATGTTAATGATGTTTAATTTGGAGAATACGGATTTATATGTACGAATACATTTTGTACATTATCTTGTTTCATAAGTATTTCTTTCACATGTTTTCCAATACGGTGTCCTTCTTCTACAGTAATGTATGGATCTACAGACACTTTAATATCGACAATAACATAATGACCATGCTCCCGTGCATATAAAGAACCAATTTTTTTCACACCATCTACTTGAAGAACTGCTTCTCTAAGCGGAATAACATCCTCCTCATGAAGAACATGGTCAAGCGTTGCATGAATTGCTTCCGCTCCAATGCTCCATGCCATTTTTACAACAAGAAGCGAAACAACTAATCCTGCAATCGGATCAGCATATACAAGCCAGTCTATACCAAGCTTACCACCGAGTATAGCTGCACAAATACCGATTAAAGCTGCAATTGAAGAAAATACATCCGAACGGTGCTCATATGCATTTGCAATAATTGCATCACTATTTACCCTTTTCCCTAATCGGAATTTATATTGAAACATTCCTTCTTTCACGACGATTGAAAGAACAACAGCAAAAATCGTAATTCCTTTCGGCGGTTCTAGTTCTTGCGAAAAAGCTTTTATAGATGAAATCGCGATTTCAAGTCCCACAATAAATAATAATACCGCAACAATAATCGCTGAAATCGATTCCGCTTTACCATGACCATACGGATGATCTTCATCAGGTGGCTGCTTTGCCGCTCGCAATCCAAAAAGTACAGCTAGCGAACCAATTACATCTGATGCAGAATGCACCGCATCTGCTAGCAGTGCTTTACTGTTCCCAATATAACCAATTACCGCCTTTACAATTGCTAATATAATATTACCAACGATCCCGACAATAGCACCAAACTCGGCCTGTTTAAAACGTTCATCTTTTTCCATAATTAAAATCCCTTCTTTTCTTAACCTATCTTTTTATTTTAACAAAAACAGCGATAACACCACCACTTTCTTCCATCTTCTTCCCATCAAAAAGTTGCTATCTTATTGTATCCACAAACGAAAAAAGAGATGCCTCATAATAAGGCATCATCTTTTCTATACTTGCGGTTCAGATTCTACTTTCTCAACCTTCTTCTTGTTTTTCCCCTTTTTCAAACGACGGTTTTCAAGCATTAACCAAATTTGAGAGGCAACGAAAACAGAAGAGTACGTACCTACTATTAATCCAACAAGTAACGCAAACGAGAAGTTACGTAGTGACTCACTACCGAAGATAAGCAGTGCAATTACTGGGAATAACACTGTTAATACGGTGTTAATCGAACGACCAAGCGTTTGGCGGATACTTGCATTTACAATCTCTTCTAGGTCTTTTATATCGCGCACTCGTTTTTTCTGCTTGTATAATTCACGGTTTCTATCAAATGTAACAATTGAGTCATTAATAGAATAACCGATGATTGTTAGTACTGCAGCGATAAACGTTAAGTCTACCTCTAATTGGAAAATACTAAACATAACAACCATAACGAATGCGTCATGTAGTAACGCAAGCACTGCAGATAACGCATACGTAAATCGGAATCGAATACTTACGTATAAAATGATAACTGCAGAAGCAATCAGTACAGCGATAAATGCATTTCGTGCAATTTCTTTACCGATTGTCGGTGAAACTGTACTTATGTTTGGATCTGTACCATATTTATCGTGGAAGAATGTTTTTGTTTTGGCAATTTCATCTTTTGATAAAACACCTAATGTACGAACTGCGAAACCTTTATTGTCATCTCCAGTCGGTACAATATTTTCTTCCTTCACATCAATGTTCAATTCTTTAAAATCTTTATGAACATCAGATACCGTAACGGCTTGTTTTGATTGCAAGTCAATACGTGTACCACTTGCAAAGTCAATCCCAAGATTCAATTTGAAAATTGGTAAGATAATTGCACCCGCAATTACAACTACAATTGAGAAGCTAAGGAATTTATGACCGATATTCACGAAGTTAATACGATCAAATCTCGTTGGCGGATGCACTACACCTTTTGTTAATGGAATAATATCCTTTTGTTTCACACCAAAATATCCTGGTTTTTTATCGAAGTAACGGCTCTTTACAAGTAAACCTAGTAAGAAACGAGTACCGAATACGTTCGTAATAAAACCAACTAAAATACTTACGATTAAACTTGTTGCGAATCCTTTTACAGAGCTATTACCATAAACGAATAACACACCAGCTGCTGCAAGAGTCGTAACGTTTGCATCTAAAATTGTTGCTAATGAACGATGGTTACCAGCTCGGAATGCCGACATCATTGACTTACCAATTTTCAGCTCTTCTTTCAGTCTCTCGTACGTAATAATATTCGCATCAACTGCGATACCTACTCCGAGCACTAACGCCGCAATACCTGGCAACGTAAGAACTGCATGCATCCAGTTAAAGACAAGTAATGTAACGAAAATGTATAAACCTAACATAATAACCGCTACAAGTCCTGGTAAACGGTAGAATACAAGCATAAATAAGAAAATAAGAGCGATACCAATCGCACTAGCGAAAATCGTTTGCTCTAACGCTTGTTGACCAAATTTCGCTCCAACAGATGTTGAATACATTTCTTTTAAATCAACAGGAAGTGCACCTGCATTTAATAAAGATGAAAGTTGTTTCGCACTTTCAACTGTGAAGTTTCCACCTACGATAGATACTTCAGCTTGGTTAAATACTTGGTTTACTGTTGCTGCTGATAAGAACTTCGGATTCGGTTTTGCAGATTCTGCTTTATACGAATCTTTTCCTTCTTCAAAGTCAAGCCAAATTACCATTAAATTCGTTGGTGGTGGCATTTTTGAAATCTTTTCAGTTACTGCACGGAATTTTTCAGCGCTTTTTAGTGTAAGACCTACGCTCGCACGGCCTTGGTCATCAAATGTTTGTTTCGCTCCGCCGCCTTTTAAATCCGTTCCATCCATAAGAAGGTTATCATCCACATCACGGAATGTTAATTTCGCTTGTGTTGATAACATTTCACGTGCTTTTTGCTGGTCTTGTACACCAGCAAGCTGTACACGAATTCGATCTTGCCCTTCGATTTGAATGTTCGGCTCACTTACACCGAGAACATTGACACGATTTTCAAGAGCACCTACTGTACTTACAAGTACGTCTCGATCGATTTTATCACCTTTTTTGGCTGGTTTTACTTCATACAGAATTTCAAAACCACCGCGAAGGTCTAGTCCTAGACTAATTCCTTTTGCTATGTCTTTTCCTGCCGCACCAATTACTCCACCGATTAATAAGACGATGAGGAAAAAGGCGGCAATTCTCGTACCACGCTTTGCCATATGTACCCTCTTTCTGCTACTAACACTTTCAATAAATCTTTTACGATTCACTGCTATACGTGTGCATACGCCTAGTTAGTAGACTTCCTTTCTATAATTTTTGCTAGCTCATCACTAGCTGTATAGGTAAGCTTTTACACTCCCTACACTTTCATCATTTATTTTCCTCTTCACTACCTCCTTTATATATAATCTTAGACACAATTATTTCCTCTTTATCAATACATATCATTATACTGCAAAAGGAAGAACAAACCAATTGCAGTCGGTTATTTATTTTCGTACTCATCAAATGACCAAAGCGGTGCTTGGTAAGCTTCAACAGTTAAATATGTCATATATTCATTAGTACTTACTGTTAATACGTCATTAACTAATTCATACAATCTAACATCGCTGTCTATCTTCTTCCACTTTTTCACTTTGAGAAACTTCCAAATGTCATCATCTGTTACTCGGTCGTAACCGAACATTTGAAACTCTTCTACTTTACTTTCTAAAACGACTTGTAACTGTCCGCGGTATGATTCTACCAAAGCCTCTCTATCTAACATTTATAACATCTCCTTCTTATTTCAGCACGAAAAAGTCGCTTTAATCCCGCTCTAATGGACAGCAATAACTACTTTCAAGAGCACTATCATACTTCACTCTCTTAAATGCTTGTCATTCTTGTCTCGTACGTGCATATAAATTATTGTAAATCATTCCATTGATTTTGAGAAGGTAGGAGAAGAACATGACGAGACAAAGCTTTTTAAAAGGCGCATTTATTTTAATGATAGCCGGCTTTATTACAAAAATACTCGGCTTTATCAACCGCATAGTAATGGCACGTATTTTAGGAGAAGAAGGCGTTGGTCTTTATATGATGGCCGTTCCTACATTCATTTTAGCAATTACATTGACACAAATTGGTCTTCCTGTCGCAATCGCAAAATTTGTAGCAGAAGCGGAAGCTGTGAACGATAAACAAAGAGTTAAAAAAATATTAACCGTATCACTAGCTGTTACATCCGTTATTAGTATCATTTTAACAATCGGAATTATGTTCCTCACACCTATTTTAGCAAAAACATTATTAACCGACGAAAGAACGTACTATCCATTAATGGCCATTTTGCCCGTCGTTCCCGTTATTGCTGTTTCTTCTGTTTTGCGTGGTTACTTTCAAGGGAAACAAAACATGAAACCTAGCGCTTATGCGCAAGTTCTAGAACAAGTCGTCCGCATTACCATTATCGCTATATGCATCCAGTTATTTTTACCTTACGGCATAGAATACGCTGCAGCCGGCGCTATGTTATCAGCTGTTCTCGGTGAAGTTGCATCCTTATTATTTTTACTCACGTTATTTCAGCGAGAAAAACATTTATCAATACGCTCTGGATTTTTCACTACTGTAAAGGAAAGCAAAGGGACATTTTATTCTCTGATGGATATTGCCCTTCCAACTACAGGAAGTCGTTTAATCGGCTCCGTTTCATATTTTTTTGAACCTATTGTCGTTATGCAAAGCTTAGCAATCGCTGGTGTCGCTGCTTCTGTTGCAACCCAGCAATACGGTATATTAAACGGTTATGCATTCCCGCTTCTATCACTACCCGCCTTTATTACATACGCTCTTTCTACAGCGCTCATCCCTTCTATTAGTGAAGCAATGGCAAAAAGACAACATAAATTAGTGGAGCACCGTTTACAACAAGCACTTCGAATTTCATTAATTACCGGCGGATGGTCTGTCGTTATATTATACGTATTCGCTTCTCCTGTTTTAACTCTTATGTATGGATCAGGCAGCGCAACAGCATTCATTCAACTTCTTGCGCCTTGCTTTTTATTTCATTATTTCCAAAGTCCACTTACCTCTGTTTTGCAAGCTTTAAACTTAGCAAGGGCTGCAATGATGAATACATTTATTGGTGCCATCGTGAAATTAATCGTTATTTTTGTACTAGCATCAAGGCCAGAATTTCAAATGATGGGGGTTGCACTTGCTATCGCCGCAAATATTGTAACAGTAACATTTCTTCACTACGCTACTGTTTTAAAAAAGATTACATTTACCATTTACGCAAAAGACTATATTTTCGGCGGACTTGCCATCGGTATCGCAGGCGCCTTCGGTTTTTATCTTCATAAATATATTATTTTCTCTCATTCCCTTGGCATACAAACATTATGGGAAATCACTTTAACAACAATTGTTTATATCGTACTTCTCTTCACTTTCAAACTCATTCGAAAAGAAGAGTTAAGTCGTCTCCCTATCATTCGTAAACTTTCATTTTTGAAATAAGATGAAACTTTAATCAGTGGGGTAATCTCCACTGATTATTAGTTAAACCAATCATTCTTACTCTTTCAAAGGATAAATCTCTAATTTTCTTTTACATCAACAAAAAATTGTCCGTTTTGAAAACTACAGTATAAAATTTGTGTTACATCGTTATAACCTAAGTTTTTTAATTTCTCAATAAGCCATTCATCTGTATGCTCAATCATTTGTAAATGACTAGATTGAATTTCTCCATCAATAATAAGAGGAAGCGTAAACTGTAATGTATCTTGTTTATTTTTTTGTTTTTGAAAGACAGATAACTTCCCAGACGGTTCCAAAATAGCATATTCTACATCCCGAATATCTCCAACTCCTTGTTCCCTTAATTGCATCATTAAATCATCTATATTATACCGTTGCTTTCTCATCTTCTTTTCATCAATCTTCCCCGCGTTTACAAGAATAGCTGGCTCACCTTCTATTAAATGCCGAAAGCGTTGATACTTTAGGGAAATGACTGACAAAATAATTTGGATGCACATAAGAAAAGTCATCGGAACTAATTGATGCCAAAGTGATTTATCGGTATTTTCAATTGCCACTACGGCCATTTCTCCAAGCATAATAAATACCACTAAATCTAATACACTTAGCTCTCCTATCTCACGTTTACCCATAAGACGAAAAATAATTAAGATGATGATATACAAAAGCATTGTCCGTCCAATTATTGATATCCATTCCATTTCTACATCTCCTTTTTTACGTATAGACTCCCCTATAAAAAAGAAACTAGTCTAACTTGGGCAAAAGGAAAATATGCTTGTATTAAAAAGGAGGAATGCATAAATGGATGGAACGAAAAAATTATCAACTGCAATTGGCTTCGGTATTGTTACACTACTAATTCTCGCATCTATTACTAGTATGATTATGGCTCTTTTATTAAAGTTTACAAATATAAATGAAGGGACATTAACCGTTACTATTTTTATACTCGCTCTTTTATCTATACTTATGTCTGGATTTACTGCCGGCAAAAAGGCTCAAGGAAAAGGTTGGCTAGTAGGTTTCACAACAGGGCTCACATTCACTATACTCGTCTTTCTAGTTAACTATTTAGGCTTTTCTCAAACCTTATCGAACTCACAATTACTTTATCAATTAGCATTAATGGGGGCGAGTACACTCGGTGGTATTTTCGGTGTAAATATGTCAAAGCAAAGTAACTAAAAAAGGCCCTGCACATTTCATGCAGGGCCTTCCACATTAGTTTTTCACAACTTCACGAATCGCATTGCGATCGAAAGTTAAGTGTGAACCACCAGATTTAATAACGATTTTCGTCTCATCTACTGATTCGATTGTACCGTGTAAACCACCGATTGTTACGATAGCATCACCTTTTGCTAACTCACTTTGCATTTGAGCAACTGCTTTTTGACGTTTTTGTTGCGGGCGAATTAATAAGAAATAGAAAATCGCAAACATCGCAACGATCATAACGATATTCATCATACCTGCATTCATCTTTTGTTCCTCCTTTTAAATTATGTATTAGAAGTTTTTAGCATTCGGTTTATTAAAGCCATACTGTTCAAAGAACTCTTCGCGGAAATCGCCAAGACGGTCTTCACGAATAGCTTGTCTCACCTGCTCCATTAAGTTTAACAGAAAATGAAGGTTGTGATAAGACGTTAAACGAATTCCGAACGTTTCATCACATTTCATTAAGTGACGAATATACGCACGTGAGTAGTTTTTACATGTGTAGCAATCACAGTTTGGATCAAGCGGACCGAAGTCTCTTGCAAATTTCGCATTTTTTACAACGAGTCGACCTTCACTTGTCATACATGTACCATTTCGAGCGATACGAGTTGGAAGTACGCAGTCAAACATATCAATACCACGAATTGCACCATCGATTAATGAGTCAGGAGAACCTACACCCATTAAGTAACGAGGCTTATTATCTGGAAGAAGTGGTGTTGTAAACTCAAGTACACGGTTCATAATATCTTTCGGTTCACCAACAGATAAACCACCTACAGCGTAACCAGGGAAGTCCATTGAAACAAGGTCTTTCGCACTTTGACGACGAAGCTCTTCGTACTCCCCGCCCTGTACAATACCGAATAAACCTTGATCTTGCGGACGTTCATGCGCTTTTAAGCAACGTTCTGCCCAGCGGCTCGTACGCTCTACAGATTTCTTCATATATTCAAAAGTAGCCGGGAATGGCGGACACTCATCAAATGCCATCATAATATCTGAACCTAATGCATTTTGGATTTCCATCGCTTTTTCTGGTGATAAGAATAATTTATCTCCATTTAAGTGATTACGGAAGTGAACGCCTTCCTCTTCAATACGACGGAAGTCACTTAAACTGAATACTTGGAAACCACCAGAGTCTGTTAAGATTGCACGATCCCAGTTCATAAATTTATGCAAGCCGCCTGCTTCACGAATAATTTCATGACCTGGACGTAGCCATAAATGATACGTATTACTTAAAATAATGCCAGAATCCATTGCTTTTAATTCTTCCGGTGACATTGTCTTAACTGTCGCAAGTGTACCAACTGGCATAAATGTTGGTGTATCAAATGAACCGTGCGGTGTATGCACACGACCTAAACGGGCACCCGTTTGTTTACATGTCTTAATAAATTCATAACGAATTGCTGTCATAACTTACTCCTTTTATTTGTTTCTCATTTTAGCGTGAGATGCAACGAACATTGCATCACCGAAGCTAAAGAAACGATATTTTTCTTTTACTGCTTCATTATAAGCATGAAGTACATTATCTCTATTTGCAAATGCACTTACAAGCATGATTAATGTTGATTTCGGCAAGTGGAAGTTTGTAATTAAACCATCAATTGCTTTAAATTCATATCCCGGATACATGAAAATATCTGTCCATCCAGAAGCGGCGCAAAGCTTACCGTCATGATCTGTTGCAATTGTTTCTAACGTACGAGTTGATGTCGTACCTACAGTAATAATACGTCCACCATTCTCTTTTACACGATTTAATAATGCCGCTGTCTCTTCAGACATATGGTAATATTCTGCGTGCATATGGTGTTCTTCAATCGTGTCTGCAGAAACTGGTCTAAATGTTCCAAGCCCTACGTGAAGTGTAATGAATGCCAACTGAACGCCTTTTTGCTTTAACTTCTCAAGTAACTCTTCTGTAAAGTGAAGTCCCGCAGTCGGCGCTGCTGCTGAACCGATTTCTTTCGCATATACTGTTTGATAGCGATCGCGATCTTCTAGCGTCTCTTTAATATATGGAGGAAGTGGCATTTCCCCAAGTTCATCTAAAATTTCATAGAAGATGCCGTCATATGAAAATTCAAGCTGACGTCCACCTTGATCTGCAGTTCCTGTGCAAGTTGCTTTTAATTTCCCTTCGCCAAAAGAGATAACAGTTCCTTCTTTTACACGTTTCGCTGGCTTTACAAGCGTTTCCCACTTATCGCCTTCTTCTTGTTTTAAAAGAAGTACTTCAATGTGCGCGCCTGTATCTTCTTTCACACCGTGCAAACGAGCAGGCATAACTTTCGTTTCATTTAAAACTAAGCAATCCCCCTCATGTAAGTAAGAAAGAATGTCCGTAAAATGTTTATGCTCAATATCACCTGTTTCACGGTCTAACACCATTAATCTTGATGTTTCACGATCTTCTAACGGGACTTGTGCAATAAGTTCTTCTGGTAAATGAAAATCAAACAGATTTATATCCATAGCTATATCCACCTATTTCTTATTTAAATCGATTTATTATATACATAATAAAAGATAGTACAATACTTAACACAATACATGTAATGATAGGAAAATAAAAGGTAACGTTTCCTTTTTTCACAAAAATATCGCCTGGAAGCCTGCCAATGAACTTCCAAGCTAATCCAACAACGATGAGTAAGATTCCCGCTGTAATAAGCATTTTGGGCATCTCCATCATACTTTTGGCATCTCCATTCCGAAATGTTCATACGCAAGCGGCGTTACAATTCGGCCCCTTGGCGTTCGTTGTAAAAAGCCAATTTGTAATAAATACGGCTCATACACATCTTCAATCGTATGAGATTCTTCTCCAATTGTTGCTGAAACCGTTTCTAATCCAACTGGACCACCACGGAATTTCTCAATAATACCAAGCAGTAATTTATGATCAATATGATCTAGACCTAATTTATCTACTTGCAGTAGCTCTAATGCCATTTGCGTAATTTCCATCGTAACCGTTCCGTTACCACGAACTTGCGCGAAATCACGTACACGTCTTAAAAGACGATTCGCAATACGAGGTGTACCACGAGCACGTCTTGCAATTTCTAATGCAGCTAACGAATCGATTTCAACTTCAAACACTTCTGCTGTACGTTCAACAATCGCAGAAAGCTGATCTACTGTGTAGTACTCTAACCTTGAAAGTACACCGAAGCGGTCACGAAGCGGTGCCGATAATGCTCCGGCGCGTGTCGTTGCTCCAACTAATGTAAATGGCGGTAAATCTAGGCGTACAGAACGTGCTGAAGGCCCTTTTCCAATTACGATATCAAGGCAAAAGTCTTCCATCGCAGGATACAATACTTCTTCAATTGATCTATGCAAACGATGAATTTCATCAATAAATAATACATCCCCTGGCTGAAGCGCTGTTAATACAGCAGCTAAATCTCCTGGTCTTTCAATCGCGGGACCTGAAGTTGTTCTAACATTAACGCCCATCTCATTTGCAATAATATTCGCAAGCGTCGTTTTACCAAGACCTGGTGGTCCATATAAAAGCACGTGATCTAACGTTTCTTCACGCATTTTCGCTGCTTCAATAAATACTTCTAAATTATGTTTCGCTTTATCTTGGCCAATATACTGACGGAGCGTCTGTGGCCGTAATGAATATTCTAAATCTGCATCTTCATATGCAGATTCCCCTGAAAGGAGACGTTCGTCCATTATACTCACCTCTTACCATTTAGTAAAAGACTAAGTGCCTTTTTAATATACTGATCCGTCGTTAATGATTCTTTTAATAACTCTGGTACAACGCGAGAAACTTCGCGTTCTGCGTATCCAAGTGCGCGCAGAGCTTCCAGTGCCTCATCAAGCTCAGCTGATGAACCTTTCTTCTCATCAAAACGTTCTGTGTCTGAGAATAAATCCACAAATGCATCTGGTACGACATCTGCTAGTTTTCCTTTTAAATCTAAAATCATTTGGCGTGCTGTTTTCTTTCCGACGCCTGGGAATTTCACTAAAAACTTCTCATCTTCATGCTCAATCGCTTGAACGACCTGTCCTGTTTGACCAGAAGCTAAAATTGCAAGAGCGCCTTTTGGCCCAATGCCAGACACGCCTAACAACTTTGTAAATAATAAACGCTCTTCACGTGTTTTAAACCCGTAAAGTGCCATAATATCTTCTCTCACATAATGATATGTATAGACACGGATTTCTTGCTTACTTCTTTGAAATACATACGGATTTGGTGTGAAAATTTGATAACCAATTCCATTATGGTCAATTACGACATATTCCGGCCCTACATACTCCACGTAACCTGTAACATATTCAAACAAAATACGATCTCTCCCTCTTAAATCATGTATTCCATTTTAACATATTTAATGATAGAAAAGCGAGACTGCCCCAACAAATGTTCTCCACTTGAAACTTCTGTTATTTTCCATTGACAGAAAGGTTAAAGCACCTTAATATACAGAGGTCGATAATGATTATCAATACTAATTAAAGGGGTTACATCAGGATGAAACGTAAGCTATTTATTTTATTTACTATTATGCTTGTTGTTCTTTCTATCGTTGGCTGTTCTTCTCAAAAAGAAGAATCGAAAGCAAAAGAACAACCGAAAACAAAAGTTGTAAAACATGCTAAAGGTGAAGCTACAATTCCAGTAAATCCAAAGAGAATTGTTGACTTATCTGGATCAACAGAAGAACTATTACTTCTTGGACACAAACCTGTTGGTACAGCAAATACATATAAAGATAAAATCCAAAATCACTTAACAGACAAATTAGATGGAGTAAAAGCAGTTGGTTGGTACTGGGCACCTAAAGTTGATTTAGAAGCTGTTACTGCTTTAAAACCAGACTTAATAATTTTAAACAACCGTCAATTAAAAATTTATGATCAACTAGAAAAGGTTGCACCTACAGTTGTTCTAGAAACAAACTTAGAAGACTGGCGTGGTAAGTTTAAAGAAGTAGGTAAGCTATTTGACGAAGAGAAGAAAGCAGACAAATGGATTGCAGACTACAATAAGAAAGCAGACTCTTTATCTAAAAAAATTAAAGAGAAAACAAAAGATGAGAACTTTATGTTCGTTGCAGTTACACCTCAAAACTTCCGTGTATACGGCAGCTTCGGATACGGTGACATCATCTTTAACGACTTAAAACTTCCTGCAACAAAAGGTACAGATTTAAAACAAACAATGGCGCAAGTATCACTAGAAGGTCTAGTTGCATTCCAGCCTGACCAAATGTTTATTGTAAACTTTGGTGGCGAAGCTGATAAAGTGTACGAAGACTACAAAAATAGTGCTGTTTGGAAAGACAATAAAGCAGTTAAGAACAATCACGTATATGAAGTATCAAATGAAGCCTTCAATACGAAAGCATTCAATCCAATTGGAAAAGATATGCTAATTGATGAAATCGCAAAAGAAATTTTAGCTAAGAATAAATAAGAAAAAAAGCAGCTCACCATGAGCTGCTTTTTTTCTTATTTTGCACTGCATATTGCTTCATTTTTTCAATCGTCTTCACAAAACCTTCTTTTGATTTAATACGAATACCACGTTTCAATTTCGCACGCTCATAGCTCTCAAGCTTTTTCATATCAATTTGAAAGAAAGAATGGATCGCATTATCACTTTTCGGCACGCCTTTGAAGATTTGTAATATCCCTTCCTCTGAAACACCAAAATACCCACTTGTTTTCAATAACGGAGAAATATCATCAACTTTCTTTTGCAATACAATTTGTACATCATCACGATCAACAAGCTGCCATTCTTTATACTGCCGTAAAAATTTTTCTAAGTCCGCTACTTTTTCTGTAAAGATTTCCTCACTTACTTCTCCATCAACATACATACGCTCTAATAAAATTGTAACCTCAGGTTCTTTTTCCGTTACTTCTGGTACTGGCCCTTCCGCCTTCACATTCGTTTCATAAACGAAACAAAACATCATAACGAAAGCTTGCATCGCAATCAGTATCCATTTCATTTCCGTTCACCTCTTTTAGGCAAGATCATACTTTCATTAGTAGTTTTTCCGGAAATGGTGGTTTTATCCATATTACATTTCTTTCGAAAAATAAAAAATGCAGATAAGGGTTTACCTCATCTGCATGTATCATTTACTTTTATATAAAATGAAAGACGCCTGCAAAGCAGGCGTCTTGATGCGTTTACGGCGAGAGACCAGGCGACCACATTCGCGTGTTTAGCACTTAAGCATATCTCTCGTCTTACGTAAATTAGCTCATCGCTTTGTTAATATAACATTAATAAATTATAAGTGCAACATGTTTATAAAAATATTTTATTCCCTCTTTTATCCAACTGAATAATATGTAAATTATAAATTGATAAAAGTAATATATATGTTACAATTAATATAACAGCGAAATCATAATAAACAGGAGATGGATATTGTGAAAAAAATAAAGGATGAACGTCTCATTCTGAAAACATTAAAAAACATACGTATTGCCTTTCTTTTTCAATCGCTTGGTATAATTGGCATTTTAGGCTATATCGGATTCACTGAAGGAATGGATCAAATTACGAAATCTCCATTATGGCTATTATTTATTCTTACAAGTATCGTCCTTAGTTATTTACAGTTAAGTGTTTCAATCGATGTAGAAGAAAGTGAAAAGGAAATAAAGTTAACTCCTTATTATAAACTTGTCTTCCGCTCCCTTATTGTAGGAATCGTTATGGCTATTATTTATATTATTTTCAGTCCAGAAAGACCACTGTTTGAAGCTATTTTAACAGGTAGTATTCTTTTCATATGCTTTTTAGTTTCTTACTCCGTTAGTTATTTTATTAAAAAACGTCGTTTACAAGACAACGATGAATAAAGAGGAAGGGCTCACCCTTCCTCTTTTGTTTTGTTATCGCACTGTACCAGTTAAACCGTAACGAATGTCTCGGAACATATTCACTATGTCACGATTAAAATCGTTTGTAACTGTACCGTTACGTAGACGCGTACTCATTGCATCGACACGAGTAAACATATCATTTCTTACAGAAACATATACGTTTCTGTTTCCAACTTCATTTGAAACCGCTTGACGAATTTCGTTCGCCATCGCCGTTTCATTTGTCACTGTGTTACGTGGTTTTACCGCAATCGCTACATCGTTTCCATATACAACTGTAGACACACGGTCTACGTTATTCATACGTTTCACACGATTTGTTATTCTTTCAGCTGTTTTACCATCATTGTTAATGTATGAATTGTTCATTGTAATATTACGAGTTGGATGCGGATTAGCAATTTGTCCATTGTAATTTACATCTCGATAATAATTGTATCCTGTATCGTTACGACCATTTCTATATGTTACATAATCTGTATAACGATCATTACGTGTCACATTATCACGATACTGGTGTGTATCATTATAAGATGTACGTTCGTAATTGTAGTTACGTCCATCCATTGCATTGTTATCTTTCGGTGTACCACATGCAGCTAATGCACTGGTAACTAACAAAGAAGCAGCAATCACTTTTACTTTCGTATTCAATACAAAAACCCCCTCTGTTAGAATGAGCTTCTCTACTGAAAAGCTCCCTCTTATGATGAGTAACAGAGAAGGTTTTTACACTGTTAATATTTCACTGGGAATTTTCTAGCACTTCATAAAAAAACTGCATTTTCTTAATTAACACGCATGCAAAAAAGGCGGGAATACTCCCGCCTTTTTAAACTTCTTCTTCGTCCTCTTCTTCTGAAACGGGCTCTCCAAATACATTTGGTGGATCTGGTTGATAATACATCGTTCCTGGCTGTGGTGCATATGCAGACTGAGTTGGTTGATAATATAAAGGATTCGCATATTGCGGACCACCTGGTTGTGGACTATATAGTCTACTTTCTCCTCCGCATCCACAATCTTCCTCACCCTGCACAAGCGGCGGCATATTATTATCCATTGGCATCATATTCGGATTTGGCATAGACGTATATTGTGGTCCAAACGGCGCTCCTTGCTGATATGGCATTTGATATGGATTTGGTTGTTGATAATACGGATTCGGCGGCATCATGGGCTGTTGATACGGCATTTGATATGGCATCATATTCGGTGGTTGATTGTTATCCATTATCGGCATTATATTCGGCATTTGATTGTTATCCATGATTGGCATCATATTCGGCATTTGATTGTTATCCATTATCGGCATCATATTCGGCATTTGATTGTTATCCATTATCGGCAT
>NZ_JBNPJZ010000090.1:0-32171 GCF_050312695.1 Bacillus sp. AF62
TATCATTCTTCCAGGAAAACGGGTTTCTTTATGCATTCATTTTTGGATATTTATGAGTTTTGCAACACCCTCAATATATCAACGATTTTTCAATTATATCTATCATAACTTATAATATATTAACGATTCGACAAAGAATATCGATTTACCGACAAAAAACGTCACTTCCTTTCTTATATAAGAAAAGGCTGTCCCAAATGGCACAGCCTTTTTCTCTATTCCTGAACCGTCACAATAACTCCATCCATATTATTCCCCGAAATTTCATACTGCTTGTTTGCTGGAACGTTCACTTTCATATTCTCAGAAACTTTATAATAAGAAACAGTATATTTCTTACCTTCTACTTCAGTTGAAACCTCTTTTTCCTCTTTTAAAAACTCTAAATATTCCTCTAGTGTAAAATTCTTTTTTTGCATAATTGCGCTATGAGGTAGGCCGACATAACGGATATGCCATGGCTCATATTGAATTCCAGTAATGTTACTTTTATTTTTCGGATAACGTAATACAAAGCCATGCTTCCATACGTTCTCTTCAATCCATTTTCCTTCAGGCGCTTTCTCCATTTTCTTTTGAGTAGACCCAATGTCCAGTGATAATCCTAAATTATGTTCACTGTATCCTGCTGGAAGTGCATAATCAGATCCCATTTTTTCATATAGCTGTTTTTGCTCTTGGAAATCTCTATAACCACTACTAATCAAAAAATGGTTAACACTTTCTTTTCCAGCCGCATCGACAACGTTCAAAAACTTTTTCACAACATCCTTTGATAAACGAAGATTTCTATCAAATATTACATAACCTCTTACTAATTCACTATTATGATTTACATTTATAATATCAGACCTAATACTATCTTTTTTTACTGGATAATCCCTGTTAACTAATAATAAATCGCCCTTATAAATTTGTTCCTTCGTAATCTCTTTCCCCTCGGTGTTTGCCGCCTTTACTAGCTCATCTTTCCCGACAATTTTAACATCGATTTCCTTTTGAAATAACGGTGATATATAAACGCCTACACATACTGTGCATGCTATAAAAAAAGAAATAAATACCCACTTTTTCATTTCTAGTTCCTCCTTAACGTAACTTACGTATAGAATAGAAAAAACTATTAAAATAAAAAGTGGGGTAAAGTTTAAATTTTTATTAAATTGTTACATTCTCGTCTTTTGGCAATCGTACTTCAAATAGCGTTCTAACTACATTGCTCTCAGCAGAAATCGTACCGTTATGTTGCTCGACAATATTTTTCGCAATAAATAGTCCAAGGCCTGTCCCGCCACGGTTCTCTGTTCTCGCTTTATCACCTGTATAAAACATATCAAAAAGATAAGGTAAATCTTCTTCTGGAATGCTATCTCCGTAATTCATAATTTGTACGACAACTTCTCCATTATCAACATACCCATTCATATCAACAAATTGCCCATCATACCCGTAACGAACGGCATTTGTTAACAAGTTTTCAAATACTCTAGCTAACAATTTCCCATCACCGTGCATCGGTAAATGAGGATCCACATTCAATCTAGCTTCTAAATGATGTTTTTCTAATAACGGATACAATTCCTCCTCTAACTGTATGAGCAACTCACTTATATCAATCGGCTTTTTATCCAGTTTTAGCATGCCATAATTCATACGTGTAATTTCAAATAGCTCATCAATTAAACTTTCCAGTCTTTGCGATTTTGTATATGCAATTGTGGAGAAATGTTTAATTTGTTCTTTTGTTAAATTTTCATCTTTAAGAATTAAATCTAAATATCCTAACACGGATGTTAACGGTGTTCTTAAATCATGAGCTAAATTCACAACGAGCTGATCTTTACTACTTTCAGCAAAATCTCCTCTTTCAACAGCTTCTTTTAACTTTTCACTTGCAACATTTATTTCACGCGCGATATTTCCAAACTCATCATTTGATGAAACTTGAACTTTATTCGTAAAGTTACCGTTCGCAAGATGATGAATCCCATTAGAAATTTCATCAAAGTATTTTAAATACGGTTTTGTCAAAAAGAAGAAAAAGATAATAGATAACGGAATAAAGAAAATTAAAAAGAAGTTAATGTCTCCAAATTCCCTTACCATTGACCTAAATTGTGCTAAAGGCTCTTCGTAGCGAACCATCGTTTTATAATACAACTGCAATCCTTTATAAATTATATAAGTTACAGTTGCTGCAAGCACCATACTTAACGCAAATAAGGCAATCATTTTAAATCGAAAACTTTTCATCATATTAGCCATTGAAAGTATAACCTACTCCCCACACTGTTTTTATTAATTTATCCTTTCTTTTATCTTCTCCAAGTTTCTTCCGCAAAGTACGAATATGTACCATTACTGTATTTCCACCTTCATAATAATCATCCGCCCATACGTGCTGAAAAATATTTTCCACATTGTATACTTTCTTCGGATGACTCGCTAATAAATATAAAATATCGAACTCTTTCGGCGTTAATTCAATTTGCTCACCATACACATCAACCGTCCTGCGCTCAGGATTAATTACGACTCCGCCTATTTCTAAAGCAGATTTACTCTCCGCTACTTTCGGTTGATTTAACGTAAAAAACCTACGCAGTTGTGCATTTACACGTGCAACTAATTCTATCGGTGTGAAAGGCTTCGTCATATAATCATCCGCACCTAGTACAAGACCTGTCACCTTATCAAAGTCCGAAGTTTTCGCGCTTAAAAAAATAATTGGCATATGATGTTTCGCGCGAATTTGACGCGTCACCTCATAACCATCCATTTTCGGCATCATAATATCTAAAACTACCAAGTCGATTGGCTGCGTTTCAATAATATGAACCGCCTCTTCCCCATCCGCTGCTTTCACAACATGGTACCCTTCTTTTTCTAAATGTATCTCAATTAAGTCAGCAATTTCCGCCTCATCATCAACGATTAAAATTGAAATGCGTTTCATTTTACTCCCCCTTTTTCATTCCATTTTTATACGCTCGATTGTAAACTAGTCTATCCAATTTGTACAATACAAAAAGGCTACTCGTTAAAGTAACCTTTGTAAATAAAATTATATCAGCGATTATTGAAATATATCGACTTACCGACAATGAACGACAAAATCCTCTCGCTACTTGCGGGCAGCCTAAGGAAACTCCCCTTTACCGCTCAAAAACAATTCGCTGCTTCGTGATTTCCGCCAGCCTTCCGCGATCTACTTCATACTCAGCATCAACGCTTTGCGGCACCCTCACTTTCCCGCCCTCAAGCGTCACTTCCGGTGAAATAATATCCCTCTGCCAATGTCTACTAGAAGCGGATATATCACCAGGAATCGTAAAGTTCGGCAGTGAAGCAAGAGCAACATTTTGCGCTCGTGAAACCCCCATTTCTACCATACCGCCGCACCAAACGGGTATGTTATGCTCCATGCAATAATTATGAATTTGAACCGACTCTGTTAATCCGCCCACTCGCCCTGGCTTAATGTTAACGATGCGGCAACTACCAAGCGTAATCGCAACACGTGCGTCTTCTAAACCATGAATACTTTCATCTAAACAAATCGGCGTTTCAATTTTCTTTTGCAACTCCGCGTGATCAAGAAAATCGTAATCCGCTAACGGTTGTTCAATCATCATTAATTGGAATTCATCTAGTCGTTTCAGCCTCTCTGTATCCGCTAATGTATATGCTGAATTTGCATCAGCCATTAGCGGGATATGCGGAAACTCTTTTCGAATTTCTTTTAATAACTCATAATCATGCTCTGGCTTTATTTTCACTTTAAAACGCTCGTATCCTTCTTCCGCGTACTTCTCGATTTGTTTTAACATAACCGGAATCGTATTAATCCCAATTACAACGCCGACTTCAATTTCATGACTAGTTCCGCCAAGTACTGTCGCTAGCGATTTCTTTTGACGCTTCGCATATAAATCCCAAACAGCCCCCTCTATTCCGGCTTTTGCCATTCGGTTTCTTTTTATATGTTGAAATAGACCCGGTACCTCA
Source organism: Bacillus sp. AF62 (assembly GCF_050312695.1). Classification (NCBI taxonomy): domain Bacteria; kingdom Bacillati; phylum Bacillota; class Bacilli; order Caryophanales; family Bacillaceae; genus Bacillus; species Bacillus sp. AF62. Next base: position 4,009 of record NZ_JBNPJZ010000090.1, read on the forward strand.
TTCGGATGAGAAATTTCAGCCTTTAATAAATCAGGTATTAAAAAGTCTTGCAGTACATGCAGCGCTGTCTTCACCGTTTCTTCCGTATACCACGGTTCAGAGAATGCAACGACTTCCCCAAATCCGATGTACCCGTCCGTATCCTCTAATTCAATAACGATACTCTCACGCTTTTCGTAAGTCCCATAGCTTGCAGCAAACGGGATTACGAGTGGCATTTCCGTTATATACAGTGTCGCTTTTTTTATTTCCACCTACATCTCCTCCACTAATTGTCTTAACTCTCGTCTTAACAATTTTTTCGAAGCGTTACGTGGTAATTCCTCTAAGAAACATGCTTTCTTCGGCACTTTATATTTCGCTAACTTCTCCTCGCAAAAATGAAGAATTTCTTCTTCTGTTACCGCCCCGCTTTTCACAACAAAAGCAGCTGGTACTTGTCCCCATTTATCGTCAGCCATGCCGACAACACCAGCTTCCGCTACTGCCGGATGAGAAAGCAACACTTCTTCAATTTGAGCTGGATATATATTCTCTCCGCCAGAAATAATTAAATCACTGCGACGATCTAATACGTATAAAAACCCTTCTTCGTCTAAATAACCGAGGTCGCCAGTATGAAGCCATCCGTTTTGAATAGTCTCTCGCGTCGCATCTTCACGGTTAAAGTAACCGCCTGTTACGTTCGGTCCTTTTACTACAATCTCACCTTCCGCAAATGGTGGCACTACTACGCCATCTTTTTCAATACGAAGTTGGCACTGAAATAGTGGTTTTCCAGCTGATCCTACTTTCGTTAACATGTAATCTGTGGATAACGTACAAATTTGCGAAGATGTTTCTGTCATACCGTACGTTTGATATACAGGAATCCCTTTTTCTACACATGCTTCTAATAGTGGTTTTGGCGCTGGTCCTCCGCCAAGTAACATGCATCGTAAAGAAGATGGATATGTCTCTGCCCCAAGTCGCTCTAATAAATCAGTTAACATTTTAGAAACGACAGAAATAATTGTTACTCCTCTTTTTTGAAGTGCTTTATGAATAAAATCAGCATCATATTTCGGAACAAGTAAAATACGCATGCCGTACATAATGTTTTTCATTAAAAGAGATAGCCCGCCAACATGGAACATCGGCATGCAGGCTAACCAACAATCATCATCACGAAGTCCTAAATTAAGCGACGAACCGACTGCGCTTGCCCAATGATTGCCGTACGTTAAAATAACGCCTTTCGGTTTGCCTGTCGTCCCAGACGTATAAATAATTGTCATCGCTTCTTCTAAAGAAAACTCTTCTTGTATAGAGGCTTCCTCTTTTGGTCCATTCATCACTTCGGCGAATGAATAAACAGGAACATCTTTAGCATCAAAATCTTGATCCGTTACTAAACAAACAACTTCAGCATCATCCATTTGCCAAAGTAGCTCTTCTCTTGAAAGACGCGTATTTAAAAGCACAGCTACTGCACCTACATAAGATAGGGCGTGAATAACTGTAATCATCTCCATACCATTTTTCATCAGAACAGCCACCTTTTGCCCTCGCTCCACTCCAACATACGTGAGGTGTTCACAAACAGATACTACTTTTTCATGTAGCTCCATAAAAGTAACTTTCTCTTCCTCTATTTCAATTGCAGTGCGATCTGGTGTTAAAAATGCACGTTGCATTAACCAATTTGGCATCGTCTCCATCATTCATTCTCCTTTCATGAAAGAAAGAGACTTGATATGATATCAAGTCTCTTAGTTGTTTTGTTTCCGGCTTGACCTTATCCAGCTACAGTGGCTAGAACAGTCGGTCGTTTCACGCCTTCCTACGAGGCAAAACAGTCGGCTCCGCTTTCATCACGGGAAACGAGGGAATTGACCGAAGTCCGGACTGCGTTTTTCTTTGAATGCGTCGCGACCTTCTTTTGCTTCGTCAGTTGTGTAGTACAATAACGTTGCATCTCCAGCTAGTTGTTGAATACCAGCTAGACCGTCTGTGTCTGCGTTGAATGCAGCTTTTAGGAAACGAAGTGCCATTGGGCTGTTTGCTAAAATTTCTTGTGCCCATTGTACTGTTTCTGCTTCAAGCTCTTCTAATGGTACTACTGTATTTACTAAGCCCATATCAAGCGCTTCTTGTGCGTTGTATTGACGGCATAGGTACCAAATTTCGCGAGCTTTCTTGTGGCCTACCATACGAGCTAAGTAACCAGCTCCGTATCCACCGTCAAAGCTTCCTACTTTAGGACCTGTTTGTCCGAATACAGCGTTGTCTGCAGCGATTGTTAAGTCACATACGATATGAAGTACGTGTCCACCGCCGATTGCATAACCTGCTACCATTGCGATAACTGGTTTAGGAATTGCGCGAATTAGACGTTGTAAGTCTAATACGTTTAAACGAGGGATTTGGTCGTCACCTACATATCCACCATGACCGCGAACTTTTTGGTCGCCGCCAGAACAGAATGCACGTCCACCTTCACCTGTTAAAATGATAACGCCAACATTTGCATCATCACGCGCTTGTGCAAAAGCATCGATTAACTCCATTACCGTTTTTGGACGGAATGCGTTATGTACTTCAGGACGGTTAATCGAAATCTTTGCGATACCATTGTATGTTGAATAAATAATATCTTCGTAATTGCCTTCTTTTACCCATTCAATAGCCATTACAACTACCTCCTTGTATATTTCTGATTTCACCTATAAGTGTGGCTTCCTTCTTGCTGAAAAAAGTATCACTGCATAGTTTTTAGAAATCCCTTTACTATTGTATCAAACTTTTCCGGTTGTTCCACATGAATTGCATGGCCAGCACCATCAATTTTGACAATTTTCGCATCAGAAACGTATTTTTCGATGTTTTTTAATATGCGAAAGAACTTTTCATCATATTCTCCGTTCATTAAAAGAACAGGTATTTTTAAGTTTTTCAGCTCATCCCACCATGAAGGCTGAGCCCCAGTTCCCATGCCGCGCAAGCTATTTGCGAGCCCTTTTGGGTTGTTAGCAAGCCTCTCTTTTTGTACCGCTTCTTGTACGTTTTTTGCTAAACGTTTTTGCGTTTCAAAAAGTGGAATATCTTCCCATGTGGATACAAAACTTTCTATGCCTTCTCGCTCAATTTTATCGGCAAGTCGATCATCTTTTTCACGACGTTCTTTTCTATCTGTTTCGTTTTCGAGCCCAGCTGTACAGTTTTCTAATAAAAGAGAGTGTACATAATCTGGATATAGACATGCCATCGTAATCGCCAATCTACCGCCCATTGAATAGCCAAGTATATGTACTTTTTCAATATGAAGGTAATCTAATAGTTCTTTCATTTGCAATGCCACATTTCGGATGTCATAATGCGTCACATCTTCAGGGCTTTCCGTTTTTCCGTGCCCAACAATATCTACTAAAATGACTTGAAACTGCTCGCTCCAAGAAGGAACGAAGGAACGCCACGTTTCCATGCTTCCCGTAAAACCATGAAGAAGTAGAAGTGGTTCCCCGCTTCCAACTACTTCATATTCATACGATACACCTTGCAGTGTTACGTTCATTTTGATTCACCTTGCAACGATGTAGTAATTACGTCCTGTGTTTTTGCCCATAACGTACGGTGCAATGCTAAGTTTTCATCACGGTTCGTACAAATTTCCACAACGTGTAAACCTTTTGTCGTTGCTCCCTTTTGTACTTCTTCACGGAATTGCTCCCAACCATTTACACGGCTAAATGAACCACCGTACATTTTGACAACGTGCTCATAATCAAGTCCAATTGGTGTTCCAAATAATGATTCAAAATGTTCCTTTTTCTCATATTGTGGTAAGAATGAGAAAATACCCCCGCCATCATTATTTACAACGACAATTGTTATGTTTAATTCATGTAATTTCGCTGCTAATAGCCCATTTAAATCGTGATAAAATGATAAATCACCAATCACTAATACAAGTGGATCGCAAATAATGCTCGCTCCTAAAGCTGTCGAAATGATTCCATCAATACCATTTACGCCACGGTTTGCCATCACATGGATGTTTTTATCCGATGTGAAGAAAAATGAGTCTGTATCACGAATTGGCATACTATTGCTCGCAAATAACGTTGTGTCTTCTGGTAATACGCGCACAATATCTGTAATAACCTTTCCTTCAAATGCAGTTTCATATGTTTCCATTTCACGAAGCGTTTCCTTCGTTTTTTCGTTTATATGTTGCCACATTACGAACCAATCATTCTTCTTCATAACTGGCATTTTTTCTATTACTGCCTTGCAGAATTCAATGTCACTTGCTTGCACAACTTCTGTCGCAACAAGAGCTGGATCTCTCCATTGTCCTGATTCATCGACAACGATATGAACTGCTTTCGTTTGTTTTTTTATGAACTGCGTTAATGATTTAGAAATAGGCATACCACCAAAGCGAATTAACACGTCCGGTTTCCATTTTTCTTTTAACTGCTCATTTCGTAAAAATGTATCATAACAGTCAATTACCATCGTTTTATCGTGGTGTCCGCTACGAATATTAGAAAGTGGGTCTGCTAATATAGGATAGCCAGTTTTTTCAGCTAGTTGCGTTGCAAACATTGCAATTTCTGAATGACTATCATCTCCACAAATAATAAGCCCCTTTTCCATATGTGAAAGGCGCCCTACAAGAGAATCTACATATTCACTCGGCATCGTCACGTTTCCTTGCTGAACTACTCCTGTATATTCACTACGTCCTTTATCCCATAAGCTTCCTAGTGAGAAATCAGGGATAAGTGGCTCGCGAACTGGAAAATTAAGATGAACAGGACCCTGCGGCGCTAAACAAGCATTTGCTACTATGCGCTGCGTCGTCATACGAGCGTAATGATACATCGCTTCACTCGCTTCTGGCAGTGCCATCTCTGTAAATTGTTTCACAAAAGTACCGTATAAATTAAATTGATTCATTGCTTGTGGTGCACCCACATCTCTTAATTCATGCGGTCTATCCGCTGTTAAGACGATAAGCGGGACCCTTGAATGAAAAGCTTCACATACAGCTGGATAGTAATTAGCTGCTGCTGTTCCTGACGTACATAATAATGCTACTGGGCGTTTTTTCGCTTTCGCAATACCGAGCGCGAAAAATCCAGCTGATCTTTCATCTACATGTAAATATGTGTTCATTCCTTCGTGTTGTTCCATTAGTAAAGCAATCGGCGTTGACCGTGAGCCTGGACTAATGACAACATCACATACATCTAGACGCGTCAGTTCATCCACGAACGCGCCTAAATAATATGATAATGCTTCTATATGATTGTTCATTTCATTAATTCCTCCAAAGCACCAAGCATCGGTCTAAACTTCAAACTTGTTTCTTCATATTCAAGCTGCGGGATTGAATCAATTACAATACCACAACCGGCAAATAAGGATGCTTTCTCGCCGTTTAATAATCCGCAGCGCAGCGCAACCGCAAATTCACCATTTCCTTCATCATCTATCCAGCCAATCGGTGCACCATACAACCCTCTGTCTAACAATTCAACATCACGGATCAGTTTCATCGCTTCCAAACGAGGTGTCCCGCCAAGAGCTGGTGTTGGATGTAATTCTTCTACCATTGTTAAAAGACTCGCATCGCCTTTTGCTTCTACAGGCGTATATAAGTGAATTAAGTTTTTCGTTGTTAATAAACCTGGGCTTTCCGGAATATTAACGTATTCGCAATGTTCATTTAGTACCGAGCGGATCATGTTAACAACATAACCATGTTCAGCTAAATTCTTTTCATCATGAAGAAGCGCATTACTATTTCGTTCACTTTCTTCTATAGAATGACCATGACCGATTGAACCAGCAAGACACATCGATGTAAATTTCTCATCTTCTTTGCGAATTAATCTCTCAGGCGTCGCTCCTAAGAAGCATGCTCCTTTATAATCAAAAGAAAATACGTAACAATCCGGTTGACCAATGCGAAGTGCTTCTAAAACAAGAGCAGAATCAATCGAATGGTTCATCTCTACTTTTAGTTCCCTCGCCAATACAACCTTCTGCACGTTACCCTGCTTCATCTCATCTTGTACTTTTTCAATTGCTTTCATCCAGCCTTTCGGATCCACTTCTAGTTTAGAAATAACAGTTAATTTCGATCCGTTTAGCGCACATTTACTCTCCTCAAAAATTTTCTCTTCTAAAGAAATCATTTCATTATAAAGAGTTTCTGCACAATCTGTTGCTGCAACAAATGTATTCATCGTTAACCATGCTTTTTCATTTTTTACAGTTAATAAAAATGCTGGTAGTGAAAATGTCGTATCTTTAAATTCTTTCCATAGGTCCGTTTTCTCTTTTTCTGGATCAAATGAAAAACCACCAAATAAAAGCGGACCCGTTCCAAATTCATATTCATCTCTTTGGACAAATGCATTCTCTTTTACTTTCTCCCACTCATCACGAGCGGTTTGAAAGCGCTTATGAGAAGAATTTGCTATAGTGAAAACAGAGCCAATTCCTGCAAATATTACATGCTGAGCCGGGTCTGCAAAATAACATCTATTTTCGTATGAAATCCTTTTTCCTGCTGCATAGAACAGAAGCGGATCCACCCAGTCTATTTGTTTTACAAAACTAACCAATGTTTTTTCGTTAGTTGCACGCTTGATAGCTGCAATAAGAACTTCTTGCAAGCCTTTTTGTTTCGTTTGAATCACAATTGTCTCCCCCCTATGGGCGAAAAATAGTCATAATTACGCTTGATTTTAAGATACACCTCAAACGAAAGGCCTGTCAACGTTTAGCATTTCTGAGAAATTCACCTTCTCTTCCTAGAAAATAAACGTTGACACTAAATGATGCTTTTTCTACACTTAGTTGTGTACAATATGTGACCAAAGGAGGATTCAACATGGAAATGAACGTCAAAACGAATTCCTCTCCTACGGCGCCAAAGCCAAGTAAGCAAACAGGCTGGCGCATCTGGTGGAGTTTACTACGTCCCCATACATTAACAGCCGCTTTCGTACCTGTTTTCATCGGAACAGCATATTCGATGCAGGTCGGAGGTATAAATCAAATACATCTTCCTCTTTTCCTTATGATGCTTCTTGCTTGTCTTCTCATTCAAGCAGCAACAAACATGTTTAATGAATACTTTGATTATAAAAGAGGACTCGATCACGAAGGTTCAGTTGGTATCGGCGGCGCTATCGTTCGCGATGGCATTCAGCCAAAAACAGTGCTTAACTTAGCATTTGGATTTTTCGGCATCGCAATACTATTAGGTGTTTATATTTGTATGAATTCTAGCTGGTGGCTTGCTGCAATCGGTCTTGTTTGTATGGCCGTTGCTTACCTTTATACAGGTGGCCCACTTCCAATTGCATATACACCATTTGGAGAGTTGACAGCCGGATTATTTATGGGTGTCATTATTATTGGGATTTCATTCTTTATTCAAACTGGCATTGTAACATCAGAAGTCATTTTACTATCTATTCCAAGCTCCATTTTAATTGGCGCCATTTTACTAGCTAATAATATTCGCGACTTGGATGGCGATAAAGAAAACGGTCGTAAAACGTTAGCAATTCTCGTTGGACGTGAAAGAGCTGTTGGTGTACTTGCTTCGATGTTCATCGTTTCCTACATTTGGACAATTGCTTTAATTATCGTGGGCATCGTATCACCATGGATGCTTATCGTATTTTTAAGTGCGCCGAAAGCATTTAAAGCGACGAAAGGCTTTATCGGCAAAAGCATTCCAATGGAAATGGTACCTGCGATGATTGCAACAGCAAAAACAAATACAATCTTCGGTTTCCTAATGGGAATCGGATTATTACTTGGATACTTTCTATAAAAGGAGCTGCTTATGCGGCTCCTTTTTCATATCTGAAATTCATCTCATAATTCCTACTCTCAACGCTCATACTATGTAAAGAAACTGAATTGTAGGAAGGTGGACGACTATGTTAACTCCACAACAAGTAGGTCAATTTAAATCCATTTTAGAAAAACAAAAACAAGAACTGGAACAAACGATACAAACTCATGAAAATACAGATCGTGCTTCTGAACGCGATTCAGTAGGAGAACTGTCTAGCTATGACAACCATCCAGGTGATATGGCTACAGAGCTATATGAACGGGAAAAAGACTTCGGGCTTATTGAACTTTGGCATAAACAGCTTGAGGAGACGAAACATGCCCTACAAAAAATAGAAGCGGGTACGTACGGCATTTGTGAAGTGTCTGGCGAAGAAATTCCATTTGAAAGATTGGAAGCAATGCCGACTGCTACAACATGCATACAGCACGCGACAAATAAGTTAAATATGAATACACGGCCAGTTGAAGAAGAAGTGTTGTCTCCTTCTTTCCACAAGCATGATGAGGACCATTCTGTTGAGTACGATGCGGAAGATGCGTGGCAAGATGTCGCAAATTACGGAACATCTGAAACGCCGTCTGATTTAGAAAGACAAGATTCAAAAAACTATAATGGCATGTATGTAAATAGTGAAGAAAACGTAGGCTACGTGGAGGATTTTGAAAACTTTATCGGTACGGATATGTACGGGAAAAACCCACAAGTTTTCGCTACAGAAGAGCATGAAGAATATGAACAAATGCTTGATGATTTTGAAGAACGTACCTTCAAAGGTGAATTATCTTCAAATGAATCTAGTTCCAAAGAATAAAAAAAAGCATTCCGAAAATCGGAATGCTTTTTATCGCTAGCTAATTAGTTTTTTGTAACGTTAGCTGCTTGTGGTCCGCGGTTTCCTTCAACGATTTCGAAAGAAACTTCTTGACCTTCTTCTAAAGTTTTGAAGCCGTCGCCTTGGATAGCTGAGAAATGTACGAATACGTCTTCTCCGCCTTCAACTTCGATGAAGCCAAAACCTTTTTCGCCGTTAAACCATTTAACTTTACCTGTTTGCATGTCATGTACCTCCTAAATAAAAATGAAACTATGAATCCACATGAAAAGGTGGATATAAAGGACATGAATGTATAACAAGCTTACAGCCTTTAATACAACGTGCTTTATTTCCGTACCACATTATGTAGCTCAATAGTGCTTTCACTATATCATGCTATATCGAAAACGTCAAATGAGAACACTTTCATTCCATCATTTTTTATAATCCTAGTATAACCTTAAATTTTCATTCTATTTTTATTCAAAAATTAACAAAAATACAGTACTCTAATTCTTTTAACTTCTGTACAATATAATTACTACATATTTATGAGGTGAAAAAATGCAAGCACATGAAATCGAGTATAAGTTATATGGCGATGATATGCAGTTTGTTGAAATTGAATTAGATCCAAAAGAAAGCGTTATCGCAGAAGCTGGCGCAATGATGATGATGGAAGATTACATTGAAATGGAAACAATCTTTGGTGACGGTTCTGGCCCATCTAACGGTTTATTCGGCAAATTAATGGGCGCTGGTAAACGTCTCGTTACAGGCGAAAGTATGTTTATGACTGTATTTACAAATACAGGTCACGGCAAACGCCACGTCTCATTTGCTGCTCCTTATCCTGGTAAAATTATTCCTGTAGATTTAACAGAATATCAAGGAAAAGTAGTTTGTCAAAAAGATGCCTTTCTTTGTGCCGCAAAAGGTGTTTCTATCGGAATTGAATTTACGAAAAAAATAGGAACTGGTTTCTTCGGTGGTGAAGGGTTTATCATGCAGAAACTTGAAGGTGACGGCCTTGCTTTCATGCACGCAGGTGGAACTGTATATAAACGTGAATTAAAACCTGGTGAGAAACTTCGCATTGATACAGGTTGTCTCGTTGCCATGACAAAAGATATTAACTATGATATCGAGTTCGTTGGAAAAGTAAAAACAGCTCTATTTGGCGGTGAGGGTTTATTCTTCGCAACATTAGAAGGTCCTGGAACAGTTTGGATTCAGTCCTTAACACTTAGCCGATTAGCAGCACGCCTTACAAGCCCAGCAGCGCAAAGTACTGGTGAAGGTAGTGTATTAGGTGGCCTTGGTCGTTTATTGGATGGGAAAGAGTAAAAAGGGCCCTTATGCAGGCTTGTCCATCGACTAATATAATACTAAAATTAAACACCCTTGCTTGCAGTAATGCAGTGAAAGGGTGTTTTAATTTACGTCTACAAACGAGAAAAAGCAGATGAAATAAAGTAATAAGGTTTACTTCAGTAAAATAAGGTATATTATATTTGTTGAATAGATTCTCTTTCAAGACAAGAAAAGTAGGTGAACAAAGTGGGAAAATATCAATTGGATTCCAAAAGTCAGGTAGCTGTGGCAAAGTTTCATGAAAAACAGAAGCCTGCCAAATTTGATAAAAAGCAGCAACTTGAACAATTACGTGCGGAGTATTTGAAAAAAAAGCAAAAACAAACAGATAAATAATATGTTTCGTTTCCCGAAATTTTCGGTATATAGTGCGAACAAACACAAGTAAATAGGTAATCATCGTTCAAATATATACAGGCTATTTTTTCAAACCTCTTACAAGCCCAGCATTATAAAGTACTGGTGAAAGTAGTATATTAGGTGGCCTTGTTCACCTTTTAGATGGAAAAGAGTAAAAAATGCCTCCAATGCAAAAAAACATCGGAGGCATTTCTCTAAAGTTTATGACTATGGCACTTTATTTTTACTGCGGAGGGCTATACATACCATTTCGAATCATATAATACTCCATCGCTTCATTAAGCCATGCCTCTTCTTCTTCCGCGTAAGGCGATGGCATCATATTATTATATTGTTCTTCTACATTCTCTAATTTACCTAAAGAATACATTGTCTCTTCACCAACATACTTAAGAGTCGCCTTCATATGTTCATCAACCAATTTTTGCACTTCTGAATCCTCAATTTGTCTTCCAAATAACCTTTTCGCTTCTTTTGCTAAACGTACAAACTCTTTATCAAGTGCTATGCCCTCTTCTTCCGACTTATTATATAATCCATCAGCCAATTCTTTTGATACATATCCTTCAAGCCATAAACGTTGTTCGTTTTCTTTTTGAATGCTGTTAATTAGACTCATTAATATGTCACTATCCAACTCTTCTTCTTCCTCAAGACATACCATTGTTCGTTCAAGCGCCTTTATCGAAACTTCAATGTGTCTTCTCTTTTCTTCAAAGGCTTTTCTTTGTTGTTCCAACGTTTCTTTTAAATTTACATTCAAACTTGGCATTTTCAGCATAACGCGTATTTCTTCTAAACTATATCCTAATACTTTAAGACTCACTATTTTCTGTAGTTCTAATATATCTTTTCCTTTGTACAAACGGTGACCAGAGCTAACATTCTTTCCAGGTTTAAGTAGTCCAATTTCATCGTAATATTGTAGTGTCCGTATTGATGTGCCTGTCCTCTTTGCAAACTCACCAATTGAACAGCCTTCCCTTTTGCTCATCTTACACTCCTCCTAACAATATGTTTACAAAAATCATACTCCCTCACGTAACTGTAGGTTCAAGTCTTTTTTCCAAAAGCATGAATCAAGTTCCTCACCGCATATATTAAACTATACCTTTTCTTAAGGAGGGCTTCCTTAATGCGTACTCCTTTATCCTTTGATAAAGACACTGCCATACTGTTAGCTTCTTGTTGTGAGTTAACGTATGAACAATATAAACAAAATGGTATTTTCGAAATACCAGATGGTTTTCAATATGTACAAGGGTTTCAAGGAAAAGCCATTCAAACAACAGAATGGTTCGGGTTTATATTAGAATCTGAGGATACAATTATCGTTGCCTTCAGGGGCACTCAAACAGACCCTGATTGGATTATTGACTCTCTCGTCAATCAAAAACCTTATCCTTATGCTTTAAATAGCGGAAATGTCCATAACGGCTTTCTCTCTATTTATGAGTCTTGTCGTGATTCTATTATGGATATGCTCGTATCATTGCCAGCCCATAAAAAACTGCTAGCTACTGGGCATAGTCTAGGTGGTGCGCTTGCCACATTACACATATTAGATGCACGTATAAATACTGCCTTCGCACAGTATGGACTTTATACATTCGCTTCTCCAAAAGTAGGAGATATCGCTTTTCGAAATTATTATAAACTACAAGTAGCTAGTAGCTTTCGTTTCGTCAACTTGTTCGATGTCGTTCCACTTCTCCCTCCCCGAAACATAAATTTTAATGATCATGATTGGGAGTATGCACACGTCCATCACAATATGACATTTACAAAAAATACAAAATCCATTACAAATAATCATTCCATTACAACATACAAAACATGTCTGACTTCTCATTTTTAACCAGTAAACAATTGGAAATAAAATATTCGTATACTATAATACTCTATGAAGTTATTTTTGGATGAGGGGACCTTACATGTTAAAATTTATCTTCACACTTTTTCTTATTGTAATTTTTACGGTCACAGGTTTCTTTACATTTTCATACTTTGCGACAGGAGAGTATGATGGGGCAGGTATCATATATACCACTGTTCCATGTCTTTCTTAAGCAAAATAAATAAAACGAGCTTAATTTTATTAAGCCCGTTTTATTTATTAATATCCATTTTTGTTGGTAAATCGATAATATATCTCCCAATATAGCAACTTCTTTAAAACTGTTTAACTGCATTACCAATACCCCAAATTTCATTGCTGTACTGCAAAATCGTTCGATCACTCGCAAAATGACCAGACTGTGCAATATTTAAAATCGACATTTCTAGCCACTTTGTTCGGTTCTCATAAGCTCTACCGACAGCTTCTTGTCTTTCAGCATATGGGCCAAAATCTCGCAGAACGAAATATTCATCATTTTGAATAACAAGAGAATCGTAAATCGCTTCAAATTCAGCTCCCGATTGTGCAAAGAAACCATTTGTTAATTGATCAACTACTTTTTTAATGTGTCTATTGTGGTGATAATAATCACTTGCACGATATCCACCATTTTGATAGTAATGAAGAACTTCTTCGGCCGTTAAACCGAAAATAAAACAGTTATCATCACCGACCCGGTCTTTTATTTCAACGTTAGCACCGTCTAGCGTTCCGAGTGTAATCGCACCATTCATCATAAATTTCATATTACCTGTTCCCGATGCTTCTTTACTCGCCGTTGAAATTTGTTCACTTACATCCGCCGCTGGGAATATATCTTCCGCTAAAGAAACTCGATAGTTTTCTAGAAAGATAACTTTCATATATTGACTGACATACGGGTCATTATTTACTTTTCTTGCGAGTTCATTTATTAATTTAATAATTTTTTTCGCGTAATAATAGCCAGGTGATGCTTTCGCTCCAAAAATAAAAGTACGCGGATAAAATGTAAAACTAGCATCCTCTTTCAAACGGTTATATAAATATAAAATATGAAGAACATTTAATAATTGTCGTTTATAAGCATGTAATCTTTTCACTTGCACATCAAAAATAGAATTTGGATCAATCGTAATCCCCATTGTATTATGAATACGCTCCGCTAAAATCTCTTTACGCTCTTGTTTTACCTCTGCAAATTTCTCTTGGAAACTCGCATCATATTGAACTAATTGTAGCTCTTGAAGCTTAATCGGTTCTTTCTTCCACTCCGTTCCAATCGCCTCTGAAATGAGATTTGTTAACTGTGGATTTGCTTTCATAAGCCAGCGCCTATGAGCAATTCCATTCGTCTTATTATTAAACTTATCTGGATAAAATTCATAAAACAATCGCATTTCCCGCTGCTTTAATATTTCCGTATGAATTTTTGCTACACCGTTTACGCTATGGCTACCGACAATTGCTAAATGAGCCATTTTCACAAGATCATGCGCAATAATTGCCATGTCTTCAATGCGATGCCATTCATAAGGATAACGTTCCCAAAGTTCATGACAGAAACGTTCATTAATCTCTTCAATAATCATATAAATTCTCGGTAATAATGGTTTAAAAATGTGAATTGGCCACTTTTCGAGCGCTTCTGATAACGTCGTATGATTCGTATAAGAAATCGTCTGCGTCGTTATGTGCCAAGCTTCTTCCCATGTTAACTTTTCTTCATCTAGTAAAATACGCATCAGTTCTGGAATTGCTAAAACCGGATGTGTATCGTTAATGTGAATCGCAATTTTTTCATGTAGTTGACGAAGGTCACCGTATCTTTCTCTATGCATTCGAACGATATTTTGTAAACTTGCTGATACGAGGAAATACTGTTGTTTTAAACGAAGTATTTTCCCCTCATCATGCGTATCATCTGGATATAAAAACTCCGATACAGCCTCTGTTTCGCGCTTATATTTCAAAATATCTTTGCAGTTTTGCGGGAACGGAACTGGTTCAGCATTCCAAAGTCTAAGTGTATTTACAGTACTCGTCTCATAGCCTACTACCGGCACATCATATGGCACTGCCATAATGACTTCTGCATTTGTATGCCTAAACTCTAAACGCCCGTCAATTTCTAGCGGTTCAACACTGCCGAAATAACTTACTTCCACAGCTTGATCATGCCTTCTTACTTCCCATACATTTTCATGAAGAAGCCACTGTTCTGGAAATTCAACTTGATAACCATCAACAATTTTCTGATCAAACAAACCATGTTTATAACGAATTCCACAGCCGTGTCCTGGCAAGTTTAAAGATGCAAGTGAATCGAGAAAACAGGCTGCTAAGCGTCCAAGCCCACCATTACCAAGGCCTGCATCTGCTTCCACTTCTTCTAACTCTTGCAACGAAATCCCTAGTTCAGATAACCCCTGCTCGCATACATCTCTAATACCTAAATTCAAGATGTTACTTCCAAGCAAACGTCCAAGCAAAAACTCAATAGACAAGTAATACATTTGCTTTTGCTCTCCGGATCGATAACTCTCATTCGTTGCAATCCATTGACTATTCATATACTCACGTACCATATGGCCGAGCGTATTATATTGATCACGAGTTGTAGAATCTTTGAAACTTTTCCCATACATCGTCTCTAACTTTTCTAGAAAAGTTGATTTAAAACTTTCAACATAAGTAAACATTTTTTCACCACCTACATGTTATTCCATGAGACTTTTATACAATTCCTTATAAGCAAGAGCCGATTGCTCCCAGCTATAATCTTCAGTCATCGCTTGTTTTACAAGCTGCTCCCACACTGGTTTATCGTGATAGAATTCAATTGCACGATGAATCGTATGCAGCATGTCATGTGCATTAAAATTCGTGAAACTGAAACCATTTCCTTCTCCAGTTTCTTCATCATAAGAATGTACCGTATCATTTAATCCACCTGTTTCTCTTACAATTGGAATCGTACCGTATGCTAATGCGATAAGTTGTCCAAGTCCACACGGTTCAAACAGCGATGGCATTAAAAACAAATCGCTTCCCGCATACACTTGGTGAGCTAATTCTTCATTAAATCCGATATAAACTTTTACCTTCTCCGGATACTCATATGCCATCCACTCAAAGAATTGCTCATATTCCGAATCACCTGAACCTAAAATAATACATTGTACATCTTCTTCCATTATTTCGCGGAATACAGTGCGTACTAAATCAAGACCTTTTTGCTTCGTTAATCTCGTTACCATTGAAATAATTGGTGTATCCTCTTTTTCTGGCAAACCAAAATAACGCTGCAAAGCGCGTTTATTTTCACTCTTTTCATATAATGACTCTGCATCATACTGAGCCTTAATATACGAATCCGTTTCTGGATTATATACGCTCGTATCAATACCATTTACAATGCCGCTAAGCTTATCATTATATTTTCGCAGTAATCCATCTAGCTTCTCACCGAAAAATTCATATTGAATTTCTTCTTTATACGTCGGGCTCACCGCTGTAATTTGATCCGAAGCGATAATACCGCCTTTCATAAAGTTTATGTTTCCATAAAACTCTAGCTGCTCACTATGAAAATATTCATCACCAAGCTCTAACAAGTCGTACATCACTTCAGGAGGAAATACACCTTGGAACTGCAAGTTATGAATCGTATATACCGTTTTAATACGCTCATATAACGGGTTATCTTGATACTTTTCACGAAGTAAGAAATTAACCATAGCCGTATGCCAATCGTGGCTATGAAGAACATCCACTTCAAAATCAAGGTGCGGAATACACTCTAACACTGCTTTTGAGAAATAAGAAAAACGCTCCCCGTCATCATAATGACCATACAGAGAATCTCTCTTAAAATAATATTCATTATCTATTAAGTAATACGTAATTCCGTCTTGCTCACCTTTTAAAATTCCACAATATTGATTTCTCCACCCAAGAGGGACGTTAATTACTTTATGTAACGTACATCCATCTCTTAACTTTTGCGGAATGAGACTATAATTCGGAAGTATAATACGAACATCCACTCCTAATTTTTTTAGCTCTTTTGGGAGCGCACCCGCTACATCAGCTAATCCTCCCGATTTCACAAACGGTACACATTCTGATACTGCAAATAAAATATTCACTTGTTGTCCCACTGCGCGAAAAGTTTTTATTACTCCTCTTGCAGCTTCCTCCCTTCGAGTTTTCATTTAAATTAAAACTTTAATCAGTGGAGGAAAAAGCCCCCACTGATTCTTTAGGAATAACTATTAATCGTACTGTTTTGTACGCTTCCTTTTTCTACAACATACGGCTCATCGGCGTTTCCTTTTAATACGACACCGTCACCAATTTTCACGTCTTTATCAATAATAACACCATCTATTATACAGTTATCTCCAATTTGGCTCTTTTGCATAATAATACTGTTACGAATAATTGAACCTTTTCCAATTTTAACCGAACGGGAAACAACACTGTTTTCGACTTCCCCTTCAATAATACTGCCATTTGCAATCATTGTATTTTTCACGACTGCACCCTTTAAATAACGAGTTGGTGGCTCATCTTTTACTTTCGTAAAGATCGGTGCTTCTTTCTTAAATAATTGCTTCCAAATAGCAGGTTGCAAAATTTCTAAGCTATGTTTATAGTAACTTTCGATCGAGTCAATAATTGCTACATATCCAGTATGTTCATATGTAGCAATATGTAATGATTTCCCGCGTTTTTCTCTCACTACATCAAATAAACTGTATTGCTCCACATCTTTATATGTCTCAAATAAATCTAATAATAATTGTTTCTTTAACACGTATGTTTGAAGCGAAACCCCTTCATGGCAAACTTCCGTAATATCAGCTGCCGTATGTATATGTCGCTCTAACACCGCTTGAAAATTTAATGCTGTTACAAGATGGCTATTCGTAATAACAACGTACTCTTCTCTGCTTCTTAGAAAATAATCAATATGTCTTCTAAAGTGTGCAAAAGACCCAAACTCATCTTGGTCACATTGGCAGTTTGGCGGGAATAAAAATAGTCCGTCTCGTTTTCTATCTAAATCCCACTGTTTCCCTGAACCGACATGGTCCATTAACGAACGGTTTTTATGGCTTGTAAAAACTGCCACACTATGAATACTAGAATTCACCATATTTGAAAGCATGAAATCAATGAGTCGATAACGGCCCCCAAACGGTAACGCCGCTAGTGAACGATGCCCTGTTACTTTCTTTAAGGAAGGAAAACTTCCCGTTGCATTAATAATCCCTAACATTTTTTCTCCCATTCATTTCATCCCCCTTTTCTATTTCCCTTCAGCAATTAATACTACATCGTCAACATTCTTTTCTGGACGAATGATTGTTCCATCTTCGATAACCATTTCTGATCCAACAATCGCTCTTTCAATCACAACATTTTTACCAATCTTGGCCCCTGGCATAACGACAGAATCAATTACCATACTACCTTCTTCCACCGTCACTCCTTGGAATAACACAGAATGCTTCACGTCCCCTTCAATGACGCACCCTTCGTTAATAAGCGATTCTTCTACTTTCGCCTTTTCAGCAATATATTGAGGCGGTTCGTTTGGATTGACAGAGTAAATACGCCAATTACGATCGTTTAAATTCAGTGATGTTTCATCGCGAAGCAAATCCATATTCGCTTCCCATAAGCTCTTCACCGTTCCAACATCTTTCCAATATCCTTCAAACGGGTACGCCATTAGCTTCTTCCCTTCATCTAATAAAAGCGGAAGGACGTCTTTTCCAAAATCGTTACTAGATTCAGGATTTCTTGCATCCATCTCTAAATACTCTTTCAAAATTGACCAATTAAAAATATAGATTCCCATCGATGCAAGATTACTTCTTGGAAATTGTGGTTTCTCTTCAAACTCAACAATCTCCATCTCTTCATTTGTATTCATAATGCCAAAGCGACTCGCTTCATCCCAAGGTACTTCAATAACAGAAATGGATACGTCCGATTCTTTCTCAATATGGTAATCTAGCATCTTACTGTAATCCATTTTATAAATATGGTCGCCTGATAAAATAAGAACATACTCCGGTTCATACTGACTTAAATAGTTTAAATTTTGATAAATGGCACTTGCCGTACCTGTATACCACTTAACCCCTGAAGACTCCGCATAAGGAGGTAATACTGTGACCCCACCGTTTACTCGGTCTAAATCCCACGCATTTCCGATTCCGATATAATTATGAAGTTCAAGTGGTTGATATTGCGTTAAAATCCCAACCGTTTCAATACCAGAATTCGCACAGTTACTTAGCGTAAAATCAATAATGCGATATTTACCACCAAATGGAACAGCTGGCTTGGCTAAATTTTTTGTTAATGCACTTAAACGACTACCTTTTCCCCCTGCTAGTAACATTGCTACGCACTTTTGTTTTTGAGCCATCTTGTTTTTTGCTCCCCTTTCTCGTCTTCACTGGTCGTAATATGGATACGCCAAATGGTGGAATTGTAATCTCTACATGCGCTGCTTGATTATGGTACGGTTCTAGAATCGTCTTAAGACGTTTCTTATTCACTTGCCCCGAACCGCCATATTGCTCAGCATCACTGTTTAAAATCTCGTTATAATACTCGAAATCTGGTACACCTACTTTATAGTTTTCATATGTAGCTTTCGTAAAATTACATACGACAACTAACGCATCTTCTTGTTTATCCCCTTGGCGGATAAAAGAGAAAATACTTTGCTCATTATTATTAGCATCAATCCACTGAAAACCTTCAGGTGAATGGTCAAGTTGCCAAAGTGGTTTTGAGCGCTTATACAATGCTATGAGCTCATTAAAGTAATCATGCATATAACGATGCATTTCAAAATCATGTAAATTCCAATCTAAATCTTCAAGGTCTTTCCACTCATCAAACTGTCCGAATTCTCCTCCCATGAAAAGTAACTTCTTTCCTGGGTGAGTAAAGAAATATCCATATAATAAACGAAGTTGAGCAAACTTATCCCAGTAATCACCTGGCATTTTATTTAATAACGACTTTTTCCCATGAACGACTTCATCATGAGAAAGCGGTAATATGAAGTTTTCAGAGTACGCATATAGTAAAGAAAACGTCATTTTCTCATGAATGTGTTTCCTATATTCAGGCGCACACTCCATATATTTCAGCACGTCATTCATCCAGCCCATGTTCCATTTGTAATTGAATCCAAGCCCACCTTCATACGTTGGAGTTGTTACAAGTGGCCAAGCTGTTGAATCTTCTGCCGTCATAAGAAAATCTTCATCCTCTGCAAACACTGCTTCATTTAACTCTCTTAAAAATGAAACAGCATGCTCATTACTTTGCTCTTGTCCTTCTTTATTCCAGTACAACATGTTCGCAACTGCATCAACTCTGAAACCATCAATATGGAAATATCTCATCCAAAATAACGCATTTGAAATTAAGAAATTACGTACCTCTCTCTTTCCTAAATCAAAATTGACAGTTCCCCATACTGGATTTTCTTGTACATCTTTATCTTTATATTCATAGGTCGGTGTACCATCAAACAAATATAAACCGTGAGCATCTTTACAAAAATGCCCCGGCACCCAATCTAAAATGACACCGATTCCATATTTATGACATTCGTCGACAAAATGCATTAAATCATGCGGCGTACCAAATCTACTCGTCGCTGCATAATATCCCGTTCCTTGGTATCCCCAAGAACGATCATATGGATGCTCAACAAGCGGCATAATTTCAATATGTGTAAATTGATGTTCCACCACATACGGGATGAGCTCTTCAACCATTTCCCTGTAAGAGTACAGCGTTCCATCTTCTTTCTTTTTCCAAGAACCAAAATGTAATTCATAAACTGTCATCGCTTCTTTATAAATCGATTTTTTCTTTTTCTTACGATTCCAGTTTTTATCATTCCATTCATATCCTTTTATATCAAAAACTACAGATGCCGTATTCGGTCTTACTTCTGCATATACAGCATACGGATCTGCCTTTAAAATGACGTCACCAGCCAACGTTTCAATCGCATATTTATATATTTCTCCTTCTTCAATATGCGGTATAAATAAGGACCAAATGCCTTCTTCTGTCACTTGTAGCATCTTATGTTGCTCATAATCCCACTCATTAAAATCCCCAACAACACTCATTGCTTTCGCATGAGGAGCCCACACTGTAAATCGTACCCCTTGAATCTCATCTTCCGTCACAACATGCGCGCCAAAGATGTTATAACTTTCATAGTACTTTTCTGTATGAAACTCATCTCGTTTCACTTCTTCACAATTTATTACATTCAATATGCTCACCTCACTTAGATGACAGAATTTTTTATACTTTAACTATTTCTGCGAAAAACTGCAATATCCTTGTTAATTTATAAAAAACATTCGTTTTTTTCTTAAAAATGTTAGTTTTTCTTCACATTTCCGTGTAAAATATCGAATTTTGACGAATATTCATTGTAAACGCTTCATTCTACTTCTATATTTCCTCCTATTATTTTTTTCTCAACCTTTATTTTATTAGGTTTATACTATTTTTCATGCTATTTTCCACTCAAAATCAAAACAAAATAATCTGTAATAAAAAAATGTTTCTCAACATTTTTTGTCATATTTTTATTGAAACGCGAAATTCATAAGCATATACTTGTTCTCAATAAAGAACTACGATCTTTCGTAACTATAATTCATAGCGGACTACTATGTTTACTTATTTATCCTTGTTGCAAACGGTTGCTATACAAATTTAACTAGGAGGCTTTCTTATGTCATTAAAACAAAAAGTAGGAATGGGAATTATCACCGCTTCACTTGGCTTATCCCTTACATTCGGCGGTGTATTCGCCTATTTCAGTGATTCAGAAACATCAAGTAACTCATTTCAAGCTGGAACACTAGATCTTTCTATTAATCCAAGTGTAATCGTTAATGTGAAAGATTTAAAACCAGGTGATTTTATTGAAAGGAACTTCAAGCTTGAAAATAAAGGTACATTGGATATTGCAAAAGTAGCACTTGAAACATCATATGAAGTTACAGATGCAACGCAAAATAATGTCGGTGAAGATTTAGGTGATCACATTATCGTCAAGTTTCTAGTGAATGATGGACAGCCATCTAATCCAAACGATGATCATGAAATTTTGTGGGAAACAAAACTATCAGAATTAAAAACTATGAAACCTGAAGATGTCGCTACGTCTCTAGAACGTTATAACTTAATAGATGGTATTAAATCTGGTGAAACAGATTACTTACATGTCCTCTTCTCATTTGAAGATAACGACCAAGATCAAAATAGATTTCAAGGTGATTCCCTGCAGCTAAACTGGACATTCCATGCTGAGCAAACAGCAGGTGTGGAGAAATAATTTTTAAAAATATATATTACCGGAGGCCTATAAATGAAAAAGAAAAACCGTTTTGTTACTGGAATTGTAACGGCTGGCGTTCTGTTTTCAACTGCCATTCCGTTCAATGTACTTGCTGAAAGTCCTATTAACCAAATTGAATCTTCAAATGCTCATTCTATATTATCGAAGCTTTCTAAAGAACAACGCCTAGCATTACAAACGGTAGATGCCAACCCTGGTTTTACAATTTCACCAGATATTAATACGAGTAGTTCTGAGCCTGTAAATATCATCGTAGAATTTCAAACTGCTCCAGTAAAGATTAATGAATTAAAACAAAAAGAAAAAGGATTACAGTCTGCTCCTGAAAATACAAAAGCACGTATTGATCAAGAACATGAAGAATTCGAAAAAGGACTAAAACGTCTTTATCAATTCAGCCCATCAGTAAAATCAGGAAACTTCCAGTCTGTACAAATTAAACGTTCTTATAAGCATGCGATAAATGGTGTTGCGATGACATTACCAGCAAATACAGTTGAAGAGTTGTTACGAATTGGTGTTGTAAAACGCATTTGGAAAGATTACGAAGTGAAATTAAATTTACCAAAACAAGCTGAGCAAAAAGCACCTCAAAAACTAACAGATAGCATCCCGCAAATTGGAGTAGATAAGTTACATAGTGAGGGCATTACCGGAAAAGGAATTAAAGTTGGTGTATTAGATACAGGTATTGATTACAATCATCCTGACTTAAAAGACGTATATAAAGGCTATCGCGCAAAACCTGGTGAGGACTCTAGCAAAGTAGACCCAAACTCAGTAAAGGGTTGGGACTTTATTAATAACGATGCAGATCCAATGGAAACTACTTATTCAGAATGGCAAAAATCTGGTGCTCCTGAATTTGATAGCCGCGGTTCTTCCTTCTACACAGCCCACAGCACTCACGTAGCAGGTATCGTTTCTGCTCAAAAGAAGAACCAATCTGATTCAGCAGTAAAAGGTGTTGCACCTGACATTGAACTGTATAACTATCGTGTACTCGGTCCATACGGAAGTGGAGATAGTTCAGGTATTATCGCTGCAATTGATAAATCTATTTCTGACGGTATGAACGTTATTAACTTATCGTTAGGTGATGATAGCAACAATCCTCTTGATCCAACATCTATCGCTGTTAATAACGCGATGCTTTCAGGCGTTGTTACAGTCGTTGCTGCTGGTAACTCTGGACCGAATCCATCAACACTCGGATCACCAGGTGCTTCGCCATTTGCTATTACGGTTGGAGCCAGTGATAGCTCTATTTCCTTACCAAAACTATCAGGTCATGCTGGACAATTACAATTCCCTAACCTAATTTTGTTCGGCAAAAACTTCACTGATAAAATAGAAGATTTTAAGGGACAAACTTTACCTATTGAATCTGTAGGAATCGGTACGCCTGACGAGTTTAGTAAAAAAGATGTAAAAGGAAAAATCGCTCTCGTTGCACGTGGTACAACCTCATTTGATGAAAAAATTGCTAACGCAAAACAAGCAGGTGCAAAGGCCGTTATTATTTATAACAACGTGGATGGAGAAATTCCTTTCTACGTTGGTGAAAGCACAAAATACATTCCATCATTCCGCCTAACGAAAGAAGACGGTGAAAAACTAAAAGCTCAAATTGAACAAGGTAGCACATCCTTAACTTTCGATGAAATTAATTACATTCAAACAGAAGGCGATCATCTTGCAGACTTTAGCTCACGCGGTCCTGTTACAGCAAATGATGATATTAAGCCTGATATTACAGCGCCTGGTGTCGCTGTCCTTTCAACAGTTCCTGAATATATTAACGACCCGCAAGAGGGTGAAAACTACGCTGTTTCCTATGAGCGTATGCAAGGAACATCTATGGCTTCCCCTCATATTGCTGGCGTTGCTGCTCTAATTTTACAAGAACACCCAGACTACTCTCCGTTCGATGTAAAAGCGTCTCTAATGAACACAGCTGATGATTTAAAAGAAAAATATTCGGTGTATGAAGTTGGAGCTGGGCGAGTAGATGCTTACAACGCCGTTCGTACAGAAACAAGCTTTAAAGTATTAGATACGACACAAAATGTTGTAAATGATGAAGTAATTGAAGTGCCCGAAGAAACTGGATCTATTGCATTCGGTAAGTTTTATCAAAAAGACGGTGAAGCTCTTGAACAAAAACGAAATATAAAAGTAACTAATCATAATAAACAAGAGAAAAAAGAATTTAAAACAGAAATTTCTTATACACCGGCTTCTTCTACTATTAACGATGCTGTCGCAAACGGTGTAAAAATCTCAGCTCCAGAAACAATTACTCTTGATGCTGGCAAAGCAGATGAAATTGAAGCAAAAATTAATGTTCCGGCCAGTGTAAAACAAGGCCGATATGAAGGATATATTCATATTACGAACACGAAAAATAAAGAAGAAACATATCAAATCCCATTCTCTATTCGTGTATCAGAGCCTGGTATTGAAAATGCAATACTATCAAGAAAAGCAATTTCAACTGATACATCTAAATTTAATCCATACGGTGAATCGTATGTTCACGGGGCATTCCAATTAAACAGCGAACTTGAAACGTTAGATCTTATCGTAAAAGATTCCAAAACAGATAAAGCTCTGGGCTTCATTGGGACATTAAACACAAGTGGACTAAAAACTGATGTGTATTACTACTTAGACTCATTCTTTAATGGAAAAGTGTATCCTTTTACAAATGATCCTGCAAAACCAATTGGTGATGAGAAAATCAACTTACCAGAAGGAGACTACACAATTGAGTTTGTCGGTTATGATAAGGCTGGGAAAGCACGTGTAAAAGGTGATTATGTTGTAATTGATAATACCCCACCAGAAGTGAAACTAACTGGATTAAAACCTGGTATTTACGAGTTAAATGAAGAAAATTATACAGTAGAAGATGGCAAAAAAGCACTATGGATTAAAGGAAATGTATACGATTCAAACGTTGACTACTTAAAAGGAAAAGGATTAAACATTACGCAAGAAGCGAATGGCGTTATGTACTATGACTATTCTCCATACTTGCATAAGTTTTTACCGATTAATGCAAATGGCGACTTTAAAGTTGGCATTACACCTGACTCCTTCAGAACGGAAGGTCCAATGAACACAGGCGTATATATTTTCGATTATGCAACTGCAGGAGCTGACTATCCAAGCGGTGTAAATAACTACTGGTTTATCCCACAAGGTGCTCAATATGCGAAAGCTAGTTACGATAAAAAAGAATTATATAAAAATGACGAGTTCACAGTAACACTAAACGCAAAACACGTAAAACAATTTGTTGCTGGGCAATTTAATGTAAACTTCCTAGAGAAGAACTTCAAATTTGCAAATGCGAAATTTAATCCTGCTTTTGAAAAGCTACTTTCCGAAAAAGGAGTAACCGCAAAAGTAAATGAACCGAAACTAGAGGCAGGTTCGGTTACAGTTGGTGGCGCTATCGATGACAAAAACTTTGCTGGATTAGATGGTGATTTCCCGTTCATTGATGTAACTTTCAAAGTAGAAAATGATGAATTTTATGAAGCAAACGCTCAATTAGAGTCACCAATTTTTGTTTACTGGAAACAAGGTGAATCAGAACCAAATAGAATGCGTGTACTTCAAGAACAAACATTCTCAGTTATGTCCTTAAATTCACTAGTAGAAGGAAATATTAAACCTAGTGCATTCTTAAATGAACGTGGATATTTAGATGAAAAGTTTGATTATGCAAAGCTTGGCGTAAAAGTATACGCAACTGATTCTTACCGTCATAAGTTTGAAGGCTCACTAGATAAATATGGGTACTTCAAACTAAATGGACTTCCAGTTAATAAACGCGACTATAACCTATATGTAGAAGTGCCAGGACATTTAACAAGCCGCCTAACAACGAAACTTGGTACTGAAAAAGACGGTAAGCTGCTTGGCCAATATTATTATGCAAGACCTGACGAAAACCTTGCCGGCGATGTAAATGCTGATAAAGTAATCGATATTAAAGATGCTGAAATTATCGCTAGCAACTATGGTAAAAAAGGACTAACTGTAAAAGACGGAGACCTTAATAAAGATGGGATTGTCGACGAAAAAGATATTCGCTTCGTTGAAAAGAACTTCTTGAAAAAAGGGCCAGATGCATCTAAATCACAAACACCTGTAGAAAAATCAAAAAGCGGTACACTGACAGATATTTTAAAGAAATTGGGATTAACGCCTAAAAAATGATAAAGTGAAACTTTAATCAGTGGGGGGTGTTCATCCCCCACTGATTATTAGTTGAACCAATCGGGCTTTTACGGGCAGTTGATCACCAAACTAACTTCTTTGCTTTCGCTGCATTTTGAGGTGGGGATCTTACTGCCCGTTAATGCGGGATAATAAAGAGCACTCTACGTAAAGTAGAGTGCTCTTTTCTATAAACGACCCTTATCCAGCAAAAGGGGTATATTGGGGATATACAAGGGAAACCGGAAAAGGAATTTATATTAAATTATATAAGTTCAGAGGTAAGAAGCAGTTTCCCACCTCTGAATTATTTAGCAATTATTATAGTACTGGTGCCATTGTTTCTTTTAATACTTTTACAGAATGAGCGAATTTCGCTTTTTCATCTTCATTTAGCTCAAGTTCTACGATTTCACGTACACCTTCGCGGTTAATTACAGCTGGAACACCTACGTAAGAATCTTTCTCTCCGTATTGACCTTCAAGGTATGCAGATACAGTTAATACGCTGTTCTCGTTGTTTAAGATTGCTTTAGTTACACGAAGTAGTGACATACCGATTCCGTAGTAAGTTGCACCTTTACGCTCGATAATATGGTAAGCTGCATCACGTACGTTTTCGAAGATTTTATCTAAGTCTTCTTGATTGTACTGTTCGTTGTTAGCTAAGATTGTTTCTAGTTTTTGTACACCGATAGTAGCGTGGCTCCATACTGGAAGTTCAGTGTCACCGTGTTCACCAACGATATAAGCATGAACGTTACGTGGATCTACATCTAAGTAGTCACCTAACATGTAACGGAAACGAGCAGAGTCTAAAGTAGTACCAGAACCGATTACGCGCTCTTTTGGTAAACCAGATTCTTTCCAAGTTACGTAAGTTAAAATGTCAACTGGGTTAGTTGCGATTAAGAAGATTCCATCGAATCCACTATCCATAATACCGTGAACGATTTGTTTAAAGATCTTTGTATTTTTCTCAACTAAGTCTAAACGAGTTTCACCTGGCTTTTGTGGTAATCCAGCAGTGATAACTACTAAATCTGCATCTTTACAATCTGCATAGCTACCGCTCCAAACTTTTGTTGGTGATGGAGAGAATGGTACCGCATGGCTTAAGTCCATTGCTTCCCCTTCTGCTTTTGCTTCATTAACATCTACTAATACGAACTCTTCAGCTACACCTTGGTTGATCATTGAGTAAGCGTAACTACAACCTACAGCTCCTGTTCCTACTAATACTACACGATTGATACCTTTTTTCATGGTAATTTCCCCTCTCTATTGTTCACATCTATTTTTTATGATTGTTTAAGTAATTAATTAAAATACTAATTTAATGTTGTTTAACTTCTTTACATTCATATTGTAGCACGTATTATTGTGAATTACTTCACAAATTATGACCTATTTGTGAACTTTTTCACATAGAGTGTAAAGTTATTAGAATAGGTGTGGAATCAATTTCAATGGAGGCGTTTTCTTTAGATTGTGAAAGGGATTTTCTTATGTTTTTGTCGGTAAGTGAAATTATATCGGCGATTTTTAGAATATATCGACCGTAACTCCAAATATATCAGCGATTATTGAAATTTATCGATCGTAACTCAAATTATATCAGCGATTTTTGCAATATATCGACTTACCGACAAAACTCGACAATAATGACAACCTAAAAAAGCTGTCTTCTATATATTATTTATTTTCCACAGTAGCTCCCGGATGTATTTTCATCGGTTTCTCCAAGTATAGGAGGCTACAGTCATACTTCCTTCATATCCATACAGGTCCAAATAAATAACATGATTGTATTTACGGCTCTCTATGTACCTAACTGCAACAGCGAATACTTCATATTTCTTCTATTGCATAAAAAAGCAGACTATCCAAAGTCTACTTTTATACAACAAAAAAGAGATAGCAGATTATGCTATCTCTTTTAGTATGACCCGTACGGGATTCGAACCCGTGTTACCGCCGTGAAAGGGCGGTGTCTTAACCACTTGACCAACGGGCCAATTACTGGCAGAGAAGAAGGGATTCGAACCCTCGCACCGCGTTCGCGATCTACTCCCTTAGCAGGGGAGCCCCTTGAGCCACTTGGGTACTTCTCTATAAATATGGCTCCGCAGGTAGGACTCGAACCTACGACCGATCGGTTAACAGCCGATAGCTCTACCACTGAGCTACTGCGGAA